>CAZHPN010000290.1:0-4783 GCA_964534375.1 uncultured bacterium
GCCGCGTGAAATCTTTGCACCAGAACAAGAAACAAAGGAATAGTAGTACAGAGCGCACAGAGGAGCACGGAGAAATTAATAAATAAATCCTCTGTGCTCCTCGGTGTTCTCTGTGCCTCTGTGGTTCAAATCCAAAAAAAGTTTGGCGCCGGCCGCGCCATTTTCTTTGCGTCTTTGCGGTGAAAGGAATCAGCCGAAAAAACGAACCGCGGCGTTCTGTCATGAAAAAAAAGGCCGGTCGCGCAGACCGGCCTTCTCTCGATCAGACTTCGCGAAAATCGCCGACTACTTCTTCTCTTTCGCCGGTTTCTCGTCTTTCTTCGCAGCCGGCGCGGGCGGCGGCGGCGGCGCGGTCAAGACGGGCGGCGGCGGCACGGCGGGCGCGGCGGCGGCCGGGGTTCCCGGGGCGGCCGGGGTCTTGCCGGGGCAAGGCGCTGGAATCGTCGCGGCCAATTTGACTTTCAAGGTGTCGATGCTGCTCTTGATCGCATCGATCTGCCCGGCGACTTCGGGGTCGCCGCCGGGGTTCAACGCGGCCAGCGACGCCTCGACGTTGGCCAGATCGCGCGCCAGCAACGCCTTGGCGACGTGCTTGTTGACGCCTTCGCCGTTGCGCACGACGTTCATGATCTCGTCGTTCATCGCCTTGAACTTGAGATCCATCGCCTTCTCCATGGCTTCCTGGGTCGGCGTCGATTTCAAGGCATTGATGCCGATCAACAACAGAGCCAAGCAGGAAAGAATCAGAGCGAGACCGGGCACAAAGCCCACATTTTTCTTTTCGTCCACGAGCGCATCCTCCTTCGTTCTTTGCGACGTAAATGGCGCCGGTTGTTTCTCGGAACCAACCGGATTCGACGCATTGTTCGTTGCCGGCGCGGCGGCGCTTTTCGCGGCTTCGTCGGCCTGCAGGATCTGGTGCGAAATGCAAAACCGCGAGCCGGCGACAGCGGCGGCCTGGCAAGGATTTCCCGCGGACGTAGTCGCCTCGCACTTCATGCCGCGATGACCCCCAAACCGCCGTCAATATGAGCGAAAATCTGCGGTCAAATTAGCAAGCGCGCCGGGCGGGTGTCAAGCAGCCCTTGCGGCGCCGAATCGCTGGCCCTACGCCGCGATCCAATGCCCCGGTTCCTCTTCGCGCCAGACGCCGCGCGCTTCGCGTGGCTCGGGCACGGCATCCGCAGCGAGCAGCAGCCGGCGGGCTGCCGGGTCCAGCGTGGGGATCGCGGCCATCAGCGCCCGCGTGTACGCGTGCAGCGGCCGCGCGATGACGCGCGCCGTCGGCCCCATTTCGACCGGCCGCCCGCGCCAGAGCACGAGCACGCGTTCGGTCAGGGCGCGCACGACGCGCAGGTCGTGCGAGATGAAAAACAGCGCGACGCCGGTTTCGGCGGTCAGGTCGGCCAGCAGGCGCAGAATCTGCGTTTGCACGGAAACGTCGAGGCTCGCGACCGGCTCGTCGGCCGCCAGCAGGTCCGGCCCGACGGCGAGCGCGCGGGCGATGCCGGCCCGTTGCCGCTGCCCGCCCGACAACTCGTGCGGCCGGCGACGCGCCAGGTCGGCGTCCAGCCCAACCTTCTGCAGCCACGCCGCGACGATGTCCCGCCGTGCCGCCTCGTTCGCGCCGATCCCGTGCACCCGCAGCGGCTCGGCCACGGCGTCGCCGATGCGCAGCCGCGGATCGAACGCGCCGGCGCTGTCTTGAAAAATCATCTGCATCCGCCGCCGCAAGCCGCGTTGCGCGGCGCCGGTCGCGCGATGCACGTCGACGCCGTCGAAGAGCGCGCGGCCGGCGTCCGGCCGCAGCAGGCCGAGGGCCAGGCGGCCGAGCGTGGTCTTGCCCGAGCCGGATTCGCCGACGACGCCGAGTTTTTCGCCCCGGGCCAGCGTGAAACTGACGTCTTCGACGGCGGCGATCCGCGGGCCGCCGCGCGCGAACGCGCCGCCCGACCGGGCGAAAAATTTGGTGAGGTTATCCGCGACCAGTAGACTCATGCGCTTCCCGTCACCTCTCCCTTTGGGAAAGGTCGTCGCGCCGAAGGCGCGGCGGGTGAGGGCGTCGCCACCTCTCCGTTTGGGAGAGGTCGTCGCGCCGAAGGCGCGGCGGGCGAGGGCGCCGTCACCTCTCCCTTTGGGAGAGGTCGTCGCGCCGAAGGCGCGGCGGGTGAGGGGAAAGACCCTCACCCCAGCCCTCTCCGACAGGGAGAGGGAGTTCATAAATCAAAAACGATCCGCACGCGGCACCCTGCGGCGGTTTCGGCGACCGCCAGGTCGTGATAGGTCACCGCCTTGACCACCGTCGTCAGCCGCCGCGCCGGCGCGACGCGGATCACGCCGCGCAATTCCGTCGCGGTCGCCGTCGCGACCGTTGCCGCAACCGGCAGCACTTCCTCAAGTTCGCGCCAAACGAGGATCTCCGTCAACCAGTGCACCAGCAATTCTTCGCGGTCGATGCCGGCGACCGCCAACGGCCGCGCCATCGCCGGCGCGTCCGGGTCGGGCTCGCCAAGCTGCACCGCGAACGCCAACGCGGCTTCGACGGCGAGGCCCGGCCAGTCGGGCGCGGTGATTTCGAGCAGCAGGTCGGCGGTGTGCGGCAGTTCACGCCAGGGCATACGGTCGTTCCCGGTTATTCGCGATTGATCGGTTGCGGCCAGTATAGACCGTCACGGCCGCAAATGCATCGGCGTCGTTCGCGAATAACGGCTTGCATTCGCATACCATCCGGCGAAAAATGAACCATCTCAACGTTGCTTTGCCGTCCAGCGATCGGGAGTTGCTGCAAATATCCGCCCAACTTGGATGTGGATCATGCGATTACGCGCCATTCTCGCAGTTCTTGCCATTTTTTTCGCGTCCGCGGCGGCGTTGGCCGACCCTGTCGATGGGGAGTGTATCAACGTTTATGGGGACATTTATGACGATTGCGCTGGCATAGCGAATTGCTCCCAGCTTCAGGCGTGCGTCTGCGGCGCCGCCGACGAAAGCTCGCCGGCGCCCGGCAAAAGCGCGCATCATGACGACGCCGGCTGCAGCGTCGGCGGCGCCGGCCCCGATCTGCCGCTCTTCGCGACGATGATCGCCATCGGCGGCCTCGCCTTCGCGCTTGGCCGGCGCACGAAAAAATCCGGCTGGCGCTGACCAGCGGCGCCCGACGGAACCCGTTTCGCATTGAAGCGGCGGCGCCGGTTTGTTGGCAACTATTCGGAAAATCCGGAATTTCTTTAACAGGATCGACAGGATTTGCCGGATATGCAGGATCGGCCGGACTTGGCGACCGTGGATCCTTTCCCGTCACCCGGTCGCCAGCAGCGACGGCCAAAACGGACGGTGGATTTCAATCACCTTGTCGATGACCGCGCCGACCGCCTCCTCGCGCAGCGGCGCCGGGTGCAGCCACTCGGCGGGGGCGACGCCGTTCTTCAGCACCGTCAGGGTTTTTTCGACGCTGTCGGTCAGGCCGCGGATATGATATCCACCCTCGAGCGCGACGAGCAGCCGGCCGCCGGCGCACTCGCGGGCAATGTCGAGCACGTGCTGCGTCATGGCGCCGTAGCCCTCCGGCGTAACCTTCATCGCGCCGAGCGGGTCGTTCTCGTAGGCGTCGTAGCCGGCGCTGACGATCACCAGGTCGGGGTCGTATTCGAGGGCGATCGGCTTGATTACGCCTTCGAGGATCGCGAGGTAATCGCCGCTGCCGTAGCCGCCGGAGAGGGGGATGTTCACCGTGTAGCCCTCGCCCTCGCCGTGGCCGACCTCGTTGAAATTGCCCGTGCCCGGATAATAGGGAAACTGGTGCGTCGAGACGTATAGCACGCGGTGCGTCCGCTCGAACGTATGCTGCGTGCCGTTGCCGTGGTGAAGATCCCAATCGAAAATCAGCACGCGCTTGGCGCCGCGGCGGCGAATCGCGTACTCGGCGGCCAGCGCGACGTTGTTGAAAAAGCAGAACCCCATCGCCCGATCGCGTTCCGCATGGTGGCCCGGCGGCCGGATCGCGGCGAAGACGTTGTCCACCTGCCGGTCGTAGAGCGCGTCGACCGCCGCGAACATGCCGCCGACGGCAAAGATCGCAGCCTGGTAGCTCTGCGGACTGGTGCCGGTGTCGGGGTCGAGGCGCACGAACCGGCCGGCGGTGCGCGCCACCGATTCGATGTACCGCTTGTCGTGAACCCAGGCCAACTCCTCCGGCGTCGCCTCGCGCGGCGGAATCAACGTCAACCGATTCGGGAAAACCTGCTCGACCATGGCGTAGATCGAGGTCAAGCGCTGCGGGCTTTCGGGATGGTAATCGTCGATGGAATGTTCGAGGTAGAGAGGGTGGCGGACCAAACCCGTGTTGCCCATGAACGCCTCCGGCGGTTTGCCCGCCAATTATCGGCGTTTGCCCCAGGTTGTCAATCAAATCGCCGACTCCGCAGATTGCAGCGTTCTTGCGCGACCGCGAAATGACCGCGAAATGAGGAGGTTAAAGAGGTGTGGTAAAATGGGGATGAAGGCGAAACCGCGAATGCACGCGAATGAAGTTCGGTGAGATTCGGTCATTAACGAAAAGACGCCAATGAATGCCTGCGCGGCATCACTGGCGTCCATCAGGCGAATTCGCAGTTGCCAGCCGGCGGTCAGGCCTTCTTTGCCGGCTTCACCATCGCAATGATGCCGACGGCGACGAGGCACATCACGCCGCAAATGGTGAACGCGAGCGGGAAATTCTTGGCGTCGCCAAGCTTGCCGCCCATGATCGGCCCGAAGATCCCGCCCATCGCGTAGGCGAGGAAGA
>CAZHPN010000291.1:0-4771 GCA_964534375.1 uncultured bacterium
ACGGCATGATCTGGCGAATGCCATCCGGCCCGAGAAACGCCGAGTGCCCGGTTTTCGTTTTCGTCGGATAGATCGGGCCGAGGTTGACGTAGTCCGCGCCCTGCTCCTGCGCGGCCAGCGCCTGCGCCAGGTTGTGCGTGCTGCGGCCGAGCAGCAGGTCCGGCGCGATCCGCCGGGCGGCGGCCAGCGGCAGGTCGTCCTGGCCGAGGTGGACGCCGTCGGCCTCAACGGCCAACGCGAGGTCGAGATGGTCGTTGACGATCAACAGCGCGCCGGCTTCGCGGGTCTTGCCGCGAAACACGAGCGCCAGTTCGTACAACTCGGCCACCGACAGGTCTTTTTCGCGAAGCTGGACGATACGCGCCCCGCCGGCAAGCAGGCCGTCGAGAATCTCGACGCTGGTCCGGCCCGCCGACAGCGCCTCGCAGGTGACCGGGTAGATGTCGATCTCATTGAGAAGAGAGATTCTTGCGCTTTTATACATAGTTATAATCAACTTTCTAATGTTTTACATTAATACATTTTTCTGTTCGCAACTGGCTTTCGGCTAGGCTCATGATTCGTTTTCGACGTGCTCGCTCAGCGCCAACAGCGACGCCAAATCGTGTACATCGCTAGCCAGCGCCGGCACGCGATACGCCGGGCGCTGCGGGTCGGTGCGGGCCCGGAAGCGGGCGATAGCGCGCTGGTCGGCCTCGGCGACCACGGCGACGTCGACGGCGTTGTCGATCAGCGCGTCGATCGCCGGCGCGTAGGCCGGGAAGCGCGCGATCAGCTTGTCGTTGGCGCGGCGGGCCTGCTCGGCCCAGGCGGCGTGGTCGGCCTGGCCGAGCGAGTGCACGCGGTTGAACACGACGGCCTCCGGCGTCATTCGTTCGCGCGCGAGCCGCGTCCAGAAGAACTCGGCTTCGTCGATCGCCGGGCTGGCCGGGCTGGTGACGAGCACGAACGCCGCGGCCGACGAGCCGAGCATCTGCTTGACGCGCAGGGCGCGGGTCTTGAAGCCGTCGTACATGCCCTCGAAGGCGAGGAAAAACTCGGCGAGATCGGCCATCGCCTCGTAACCGGTGAAGCGTTCGAGCATCTTGAACAGCAGCGCGGCGCCCCGCTGGGCGAAGGCGAAGCCGACCTTGCCGGCGAACAAATAGGGTTTGACGAACCACTGAATGACCTTGCCGTCGAGGAAGTCGGCCATGCGGTTGGGCGCTTCGAGAAAATCGAGCGCGTGCTTGGTCGGCGGCGTGTCGACGACGAGCAGATCGTAGTCGCGATCGGCCTGGAGTTCGTACAGTTTTTCCATCGCCATATATTCCTGGCTGCCGGACAGGGCGTCGGAAAGCGTTTGGTAGTAAGTGTTGTCGAGGATGCGCTGGGCGGCTTCGTCCGACGGCGCGATGCGGCGGATCAGGTCGTCGAACGTACGCTTGGCGTCGAGCATCATGCCGTACAGTTCGCCCCGGGGCTCGACGCCGGCCCGGCGAAAAATGTCCGGATCGATGCGCGTCTCGACGTTGTCGAGCTGTTCCAGACCCAGGCTGTTGGCCAGCCGGCGGGCCGGGTCGATCGTCAGCGCCAGCGTCTTGCGGCCGTCCGCCGCGGCGCGCACCGCAAGGGCGGCGGCGAGCGTCGTCTTGCCGACGCCGCCGGAGCCGACGCAAATGACGACGCGCTTGTCCGCGAGGCGATCAAGCAATCGCATGGCGATTGCCCAGCGAACAGCGAACAGGGAACAGCGAACAGCGAACAGCGAACACGGAACAGCGAACAGCGAACCGCGAGCAAGGATCAGTGAACGGTGGACATGGTTGGGTGCAACGAGTTTTCACGATCCCATCCCCCGCGAAGTCTTGACAGTGACGAAAAGCATTTTTCCGAGTTCGTCGGCGTCGGCATGCATGCTTCGGAAGGACTTGTCGTCCAGATATCCGGTGTCCTTCATCAATCTCAGCCAATACTTTGTCTCGCGGCACTCTTTGTACGCGATGGCCATTTTCATCGAAAACTCGGCCTTTGAAACCGCGCCGTGCGCTTCCTCGACGTTCGCGCCGACGGAGGTTCCGCTTCGCAATAGCTGTTTCGAGAGCACAAATTCTTTTTGTTGATTAACCAGATGTTGGCAACATTTTACAACCCGAACCGCAAACGCATAAGTTTTCTCGCACAACGGCCTGCCAATCTCTTCCTCCGCCTCTTGCTTCATCGCTCTTCCCTCCACTGTTCGCTGTTCGCTGTTCGCTGTTCCCTGTTCGCTGTTCACGGTTCACCGATTTGTTCGTCCAAGGCTTTGGCAATTCGTTGGATGGAATCGCGGTCGAGCCGCGCCCCGGGCACGAACGGCGTTTGCAGCGTGTCGCCGCCGATCTTCTGCTCGATTTCGGCGCCGTAACGCCGCGACATCGCCGCGCGTTCGTCGCGCGTGCGGCGGGCGTCGTCGATCGGCGCGAGGCCGCCCGGCAGGGCCTTGGCGAGCGCCCGCATCGCGGACTCGTCTTCGAGCAGTTTTTTCAGGATCGGCCCGACGCCGCGAGGGGCGAGCGGCCCGGTGAAGCCGTTGAGGACGGTCGCGCCGTAGGGAATCTGCAAAATCGTTTTCGCCGCGCGATGGATTTCGATCGCCTCGTTGACCGGCATTTCTTCGGGGAGCGTGACGGCGATCAGCAGCGTGCGCGCCGGGTCGAGCAGCAGCTTCTGCACCTGCAATGTGTGCTGGCGGATCGGGCCGAAGCGGATCGTGTTGAGGATGACGCCCGGCACGCGCAGGAAGCTGATGCCGTGGCCGGTCGCTGGCGCATCGACGACGATCAGGTCGAAGCGCGGCCGGCGGTAGGGGCCGGTCTGTTGTTCCAGTTCCCAGATCTTGCCGACGGTAATCAGTTCGCGCCAGCCCGGCGCCGCCTGCGTGAGATATTGAATGACGCGGTTTTCCAGAAAGACATCGACCACGAATTGCAGTTTGATGCTGCGGACGAGATATTCGTGCAGCGCGAGATACGGCTCGATCGAAAAACCGGTCAGGCCCTGTTCAAGGGCCACGTACTTGTACGGCTCGAGTTGCTTGCCGAAGATCGGGCCGATGTTGTCGATCTTCCCGAGCTGCGCCAGCAGTACGTTCTTGCCGCGATCGCGCGCCGCCACCGCCAGCGCCGCGGCGATCGTCGTCTTGCCGACGCCGCCCTTGCCGGTGACCAGAAGAAGGCGACGTTGGAAAAGTTGTTTGGCCATCCTGCGCCCCTCCGGGGCTACGGGCTACTGGCTGCTAGCCACTGGCCACTGACCACTGACCACTGACCACTGGCTCCCGCCCTCTACGCCGCGTTGATGACGATCTTTGTCGTCGCGCCGGCCGGCACATTGAACGGCGCGAAGCGCACCACCGTGCGGCCGTAGGGGTTGGTCACGGCGGTCGCCGCCGCCGGCGCGCCGTTGACCGTCGCCCCGGCGAAGATCGCGTCGATGGGCGTGGTCAGCGTCAACTGGAAATGGGTCGTCGCGTCGGTGGTGATGACGAACGTGCGGCCGCCGTTGGCGCCGACTTGCACCTCCAGATTGAAGCGGCCGTCGCCATAGGCCAGGCCGTTGAGCGCAAACTGGTCCCATTCGGGCGGCAGTTGCGGCGCCAGTTGGGCGGCGCCGTTGGGCAGGTCGGGCGCATAGCCGCTGAGATGGTATAGGAACGCGTGGCCGAGGATCCCCGCTTCCCAACTGCGATACCGCGCCGAGGTGTCGCCGTCGAAGCCGAACGGCTCGCGCAGCAGCGAGAGATGGCTGTAGTCGTCGACGATCACGCCCTCGTCGGTGGCGGCCGCGGCGGTCGGAATCACGCGCCAGAGTTCGAAGGCGGCGTCGGCTTCCGGGTGAAACATCTTGTCGAGGTTGTTGAGCCAATAGCCGTGGCTCATGCCGGTCTGGATGCCGTCCTTTATGTTGAGGATGCCGCCGAACAACATTTGGTAGACGGGATTGAGCTTCGAGTACAGCGCGGCGTTCGGATGATCGAGCGCCGCTTTCACGTTCTCGAAATTGCTGACGACGTGCGCGTCGTCGAGGGGCAGGGCGTCCAGCCAGATCGGCGAGCAGCTCACGTCCTCGTAGGGTTTGGCGATCGTGGCCAGGGTGGTCGGATCGGCCTGGATGGCCCAGAAGCCGGCGTCGTCGCGCCAGTAGACCGCATCGGCGCACGACTTGAAGGCGGCCATCATGCTGGCGAATTGCGCGGCGTCGGCGGTCTTGCCGAGCGTCGTCGCCAATTGCACCATGAACTGGGCGGCGCGAATCCAGAGCACCGACGAATAAAACGACAGCAGCTTCGTGTCCGGCGCGGCCAGGATGTTTTCGCCGAACACCGCCTGTTGCATGTCGCCGAACGTCTCGTCGCCGGAGAAATATTCCAGGCAACCGTCGACGATATTCTGGTGCATCAGCGCGTCCCACAGCATGCCGTAGCGGTCGCTCAGCGTCGTCAGATCGCCGCTGTTGCGATAGTAGTTTTCGTATTCCAGCACCAGCGCGCTAGGGCCCTCGGCGCCGACCTTGCCGGTCATCACCGGCAGGTTGAGCCAATCCGGCTGCGCCGGCACGTCGTGCATGTCGATGTTGGCCGGAATGGAATTCTGCAGGTCGCCGTCTTGCAGCGCGCCGACCCAGTGGTAGTCGAGCATCGCCTTGAAATCGGCGCCGAGGCCGATCAGCGGATAGAACAGCGACGGGCCGTGCGTATCGCGCAGCCAGACGTGCGAATACTGGCTCATCTGCGAAATGCCGCCGGTGTACG
>CAZHPN010000292.1:0-4761 GCA_964534375.1 uncultured bacterium
CAGCTCGCGCTGCCCTATCAATACTTCGCCGGCACGGTGGGAAGTCACTTTCTCACGTCGCTGCGCGACCGCAAAAAGATTCTCGGCCAGCGTTGCCCCACGTGCAACAAAGTGTTCGTGCCGCCGCGCCAGACGTGCGAGCGCTGCTTCGCGAATCTGGCCGACGCGTGGGTCGAGTTGAGCGACGTCGGCGAGGTGACGGGCGTCACCGTCATCAATTACCAGGAAAAATACCTGCCGCTGCCGCCGCCGTACGCGTTGGCGCTGATCAAGCTCGGCGGCGCCGACACGCCGTTGACGCACGTCGTGGCCGGCGTCGATCCGGCCAACGTGAAGGTCGGCATGAAGGTTAAGGCCGTGTTCGCGGACGAGCGAAAAGGTTCGCTGCTCGACATCAAATATTTCACGCCGGCGTAGGCGGCAACATTGCAGTTCTCATGCGCCCCTCCCCTTGCGGGGAGGGGCTTTTTTTTTGAGTCGTCGCCGACGCGCGCGTTACGGCGGCGCGTCGACGATTCTCGCCAACAACGTCTGTCCGTCCGGACTCGTGCGCTCGAGGCGCAAGTAGGGGCTGCGAAGCAGCGCCTGCACGCAGCGGTAATAGTGGCCGTCGAAGGTCCACGCGTCGGGCGGCAGGTCAAGCTGTTTCTTCAATCGTTGGTCGAACGCTGCGGCGGCTTTGTAACCTGCCGACAGCACGACATGGGTCGCCTGGAGTTCGCGGAGACGCCGCACGAAATCTTCCGCCGAATCGATTTGGGCGTAATCGATGACCCGCCGCATTTGCGTCGAGCCGCTGATGAACGGCGCGTTGTAGTAATAAAATTCGACCGGCCCGAACAGCACGTAAACGTCGTCCGGACCGTAGCGCCCATTGATCCACGCCGCCATTTCGTACGGCGGCAGTTTTCGCGTCAGAAACTGCTCGCGCAGGTCCTCGTTGACGACCGGCGGCAAGCGGTCGCGGTTCGTGACGATCGTCAGCCACGAATTGAGCGCGACGGTCAGCGCCAAGGCCGCCAGGAAAAAGGCGCGAACCGGCGCGCTCGGCGAGCGCTCGACGCCCGCCGCGGCGGCGGCGGCCAGTGCGCCGAACGCCGCAAAGAAGAACCGTTCCTGCGGGCTTTGCACGAGCAGCAGGACGCAAAACATCCCGAACACGGCCAGCAGCGCCGCCGCGCGCCGATCCCGACTCGCCGCCCACAACGCTGGCGGCAGCGTCAGCAATGGCGCGACGCCGAGCCACGGAAAGAAAAAATCCCGCAGACCCGCCGGCAGCCAATGGCCGCCCTGCAGCGCGTAGAACGAAAGCCACGCGCCCTTCGTCCACGCGCGCGAGCCGAACAGCGCGTCGGCGAACGGATAAAACGGATTGCCGGTCCACGCCGCGTTGCGGATCAGATACGGCGCCGCGGGCGCGCCCGCCAGCAGGCCGCCAACGAGCAGGCGGGCGGCGATCGCCCTCGCCCGCGCGTGTTCGCCGAAGATCCACGATGCCAGACCGATGCCGAAAACGAGCGCCACGGCGTTGACGCCGAACCATTTCGTCCCCAGGGCCATGCCCGAAAGCAGCGCGGCGAGATAGAAGAGGCGCGGTTGGCGCGCTTCGGCCGCCCGAAACGCCGCGTCGACCGCCAGCAGCGTGTAGAACGTCAGCGACAGATCGACGTACGCCGCCGCGCCGCATTTGACGACGATCGGCATCGTCACAAACGCCAGCGCCGCCAGACCCGCCGGCCGGCGGCCCGCGCCGAAGCGCCGCGCAAGGCCGTACGTCGCCAAGCCCGTCATGGCCCAAACGACCGACTGCGTCAACTTGGCGCCGACATCGTCGCACAACGCCAGCGCCGTCAGAAAGTGCATTTCGACGTGCGACGGCAGATACGTGTGGAAGACCGAAGCAATCTCCACGAACCCGCCCGCCTGCAGCCAGCGCTTCGGCCCGAGCAGGTGGTAGGTCAACTCGTCGACCTCGATCGGCGGCGACAGCGCCAGCAACAGGTGGGCGAGCAGCGCGGCGGCCAGCAGCAACGCGAATCCGACGCGGAACGGCGTCGGCCTCGCGAGCGGGCCCGCGACTTCGCGCCGCCGCCAGCCGCCGCCCGCGCCCAGAACCGCCAGCGCGGCCAGGGCCGCGCCAATGGCGTCGCGGTTGGCCAGACCCAGCAGCGCCAGCCACGCGACCGCGTACGCGGCGGCTCCGCCGCCCAGCGCAAAGGCCGCCAGCGCGCCAAACAGCCGGTCGGAGGATTCGCGCAGGAACGGCCGCGCGATCACGCGCCCGGACCAAACGAACAGCAGCGCCAGGCCGCCGGCGAACGCGAGGCGCAACGCCTGACGGCCCAGCGTCGCCGCGTTCAGATACGACAAGTCGTGGATGATCGCCGCCGGCACGCCGGCGGCGCCCGCGACGATCGCGGCGTAGTTCGCGACGGCGGCGCCCACGGCGACGAGACCCGCCGCGATCAGGACGAACGAAACGGCGGCTGAGCAGTTCTTGCCGGCCGCGAAGTTCATGTGCGACCCGGCGCGGGCAGCGACATCGTCATTGGTCGCCCGTCGCTTGCGCCTGGTGCGCCCGCCGGCCGAACAGAATCATCGCGGCGAAAACCGTTGGGACGACCAGCGGCGTCAGGTGACGTTCGTACACAAACCCCGCCAGGTAGGGCAGCAGGAAGCCGATCGCCGGCAGCAGAAACGCGACGCCGAGCCGGAGCGTGATCGGGTCGACCGGCTGCCGGCGCCGGCGGCGCCCCGCTTCGCGCGCCCAGACGGCGACGAGAGTCCAAAACGCGACGCGAAAAATGACCATGAAAATGACGCCGATCGCCCGTAGGCCGCGGAAACGCGGAGTCGCCGGCGACAGCATGCCGTTTTGCGTCACCGCGACCAGCGCCACGCCCAGTTTTCGCGACAGCGCCCGCGCGGCATCGCGCGGATGGTCGACAATCCATTGGCGCGCCAGGCGCATGAACTGGTCGCTGACCGTCCATTCGTCGGCGCCGGTGACGCCCGGATACGGCTCGCGGTCGAGCAAATCGAGATGCAGCTTCGGGTAGAGCGACAGCGTGCGCTCGTTGTTGCCCTTGTAGAAATTCCACGCGTCCCACGAGGTCGCGACCGTGAAGCGGCCCGTGCGCGCGGCGTTGACGCCTGCCCACACGAGGCACGCGGCGGCGAGCGCGCCCGCGGCGAAGCCGGCCAGCCGCCGCTCGCGCGACAGGCGCCAGAGCGCGAGGCAGACGGTCGCCGCGTAGACGATCTGGCCGCTCTTCGTGAAGAACACGGCGACGTTGAGCGCGATCAGCGCCGCCCCGCCGCCGCGGGGCAGCGACCCGCGCACCGCGAGTCCGAGCAACAGCGCGGCGATCAACGCCTGCAGGTGAATCAGGTAGCCCTCTTCCGTGTGCACGTCGAACATCCGGCCGGCGATCTGCGGAAACAGCAGCACGAACGCCAGGCCGGCCCAGAAAACCCGCGGGCGGACCAGCGGCCGAATCGCCGCCCACGCCGCGACCGAGAACGCGCTGAACACGAGCGCCTTGGCGATGCAGGCGGCGAGCATGCTGTCGCGAAACACGGCCACGGCGGCCAGAAACAGCGGAATCAGCGGCATCCGGTGCGCGTGGAACATCACGTCGCAGCCGGCGAACGGGCACGGGCCGGCGAAGCCCCGGCCCGCCAGCAGCGATTCGACGACGGCCCCGAAGCCGAATTGCGTGGCGAAGATGCTGGCGCGCATGTCCGCGATGCGCCAAACGAGCCAGGCGCACGCCGGCGCCGCGACGAGGTACGCAACCGCGCCGACGAACCAGCGGCGCCGACGAGCGGCGGGATAGTCGTTTGCCATGTCCCGCCATATTGATGATCCGGCCGCGGGCGTCAAGAAGGAGGCGGGGAACGGCAGAAGGCGGGAACTGGAAAAACGCCAACAGCGTCGCCGAACGCGCTTCGCCGAACGGCCGTCGCGGAGCGGATCGCCGCGGCGAGAGCGCCGTACGAAAGCGGGCGCGGAGAACGATTGTCCGCGCCACTCGGCGCCGCCGCGGTCAGGTATTCCGGGCCGCGAAGGGGTCGCGTCCGCCGACAAGCACGCCCCCGCGCCCGCGCGCCGGTTTGTCTAATCGGTCGACGATTTCCGGCCGCCTCGCGCGACCGTGCACGGATATTTGCCGGATAAGACGAGGCATTTCGCCCCTATGGTCCCGGGCGACTTCTCCATTTCCCCCGCGAATTCCCAAAACCCGGTCTTTCTGACGCACGCCCAAAGATATTGCTTGACTTTCTTCGCGGCATGTGGTGCGCTGGCTGTGGGTGGCAGCAGGTTTGGAATCGAGACAGTCACTTTCCTGTCTGAGATAACAGTGCGGCGAATGGGTTTTGGCGAATAAGCGCTGGCGTCGGAGACGGGGGTTTTGCGATGAAACAGGCATATTTGGCGGCATTGGCCGTATTGGCGTCCTTTGCCTTTTTTGTCTGCACCGCGTGCGGGCCGACCAGCAGCGGCGGTCACGGCCAGCCGGCCGACGACGACGCCTCGCCCGTCGACGACGACCTCACGCCGGCGGCTGACGACGATGCAACGCCCGCAGACGACGACCTCTCGCCGGACGACGACGATAACAACGACGCCTCGCCCGGCGACGACGACGAACAAGAGGTCTTTGTCGTCGGCGCCAAGGGAACGATTTTGCATTACGAAGGGGCGACATGGTCGCCCATGGACAGCGGGACGGTCATGGATCTTCAGAGCGTCTGGGG
>CAZHPN010000293.1:0-4688 GCA_964534375.1 uncultured bacterium
GCGGGCTGGAGGAAATCTTTCAGAAAAGCACCGGCCTGCTGCTCGACCCGTATTTCTCGGGCACGAAGATCGCCTGGCTGCTGGAGAACGTGCCCGCCTTCGCCAAGGCCGCGAAAAAGGGCGACGCGCTCGTCGGCACCATCGACACCTTTCTCACGTGGCGGCTGACCGGCGGCGCGGCGCACGTGACCGATGTCTCCAACGCCAGCCGCACGCTGCTGATGAACCTCGAAGACCTCGCGTGGGACGAACAACTGCTCGACATCTTCGAGTTGCCGCCCGCGATTCTGCCGGCGATCAAGACCAGCAGCGAGATTTACGGCCAGACCAGGGGCCTCGACGTGCTGCCCGACGGCCTGCCGATCGCGGGCATCGCCGGCGACCAGCAAGCGGCGCTCTTCGGCCAGGCCTGCTTCGCGCCGGGCACGGCGAAGTGCACCTACGGCACCGGCTCGTTCTTGCTCTGGAACACCGGCCCGGTGATCGTGCCCAGCCTCAACCGCCTGCTGACGACCGTCGCCTGGAAGATCGGCGACGAGGTCAATTACGCGCTCGAAGGCTCGTGCTTCATCAGCGGCGCGGCCGTGCAATGGCTGCGCGACGGTCTGCAGATCATCCAGAAAAGCTCCGACATCGAAGCGCTCGCCGCGCAGGCCCCCGACAACGGCGGCGTCGTCTTCGTGCCGGCGCTCGTCGGCCTGGGCGCGCCGCACTGGAACGCCGAGGCCAAGGGCGTCATCTGGGGCCTGACCCGCGGCACGACCCGCGCGCACATCGCCCGCGCCACGCTTGAAGCCATCGCCCTGCAGAACTACGACCTGCTCAAGGCGATGGAGGCCGACGCCGGCGCCAAACTGAGCCTGCTGCGCGTCGACGGCGGCGCCAGCGTCAACAACCTGCTGCTGCAGTTCCAGGCCGACCTGCTCGGCTGCGACATCAGCCGGCCGAAAATGGTCGAGACCACCGCCCTCGGCGCCGCACTCCTTGCCGGCCTCGCCGTCGGCATCTGGCCGAATCGCGACGAGGTCTCCGCCCGCTGGCAGGAAGACAAACGCTTCAAACCACAGATGGCCCCGAGCAAGGTCGACCGGCATCTGACGCTGTGGACCGCGGCGCTCGGGCGAGTATGAATCGAATGCGCGCCACGGAATATGCCGTCTCTTTTTCTGTCGTCTGTCTGCCGCTAACCGCTAGTTTCTTGTGCTTGCCCAGAGGTTCCGCCTCGGTTCATCCCGCATTCCGCAATCCGCAATCGGCAATTTCGTTGCGGCTTTGCCGCGCGGCGTAATGAGCGACGTCGCGGCCGGCCTGCGTCTGACCCCCCGCCTGACGCCCCACGGCCGCCTCGGGCTCGCGCCGTCGGACGACGCGGCCGAACTGGAGCCGGCGCTCGCCGAGCGCCTGCAGCGCGCGTTTGAACGCGGGGCGGGGCACGGCTTGCTGCGACTCGGGGCGGGCGAGACCGGCCAGGGTCTGCCGCCGGTTTTCGCCTATTGGCGCGAGTTCGGCGCGGGCTACGTCACGGCGCTGTGCACCCGGCCCGATGTCAACGAACGCGCCGCCGCGCTCCCGCCCCCAGACGACCTCGAAGCGCTGGCCGCGGCCGCCCCGGTCATGCCGGGCGCCGAGTACCTGAGCGCCGATGTCCTGCGCGCGCTGTGGGCGGAAACCGGCGCCGCCTTCGCCGCGGAATTGGCCGAAGCGCGCACCACGATCCAGGAATTCCTCAAGCGTCTGAATCCCGTTTGGAACGTCGTCGGGCGCGTGCACTTCCACCTCGCCGAGAACCGCAAGGACGAGCAGGCGCCGTTCGCCTTCCTCGCGACCTACACCGACCGCCTCTCGGCGCACGGCAAGGCCCGGCATTTGCCCCTCGGCCAGGCGTTGCGCGACTACGCGGGCGCGGCCAACAAAGACCGGCTGCTCTCGCTGCTGCTGCCCGTGCAGCGCGCGGCCGAACGCTGCGCCTGGCTCAAACAGATGGTCGACGCCGGCGAGATCTTCCACCCGCTGCGCTGGTCGCCGCGCGAGGCGTTTCGCTTGCTCGGCGACGTCGCCGAGTTGGAACGCGCGGGCGTCGTCGTCCGCATGCCGGCGAACTGGAAAGCGGGGCGCCCGTCGCGCCCGCACGCCGCGGCCACCGTCGGCGCGAAGGCCCCGTCCGTATTGGGCAAGAATGCGCTGCTCGATTTTGAAATGGCGGTCACGCTCGACGGCGAACGGCTGACCGCCGCCGAGGTGGAGCAGATCCTGGCCGGCGCCGGCGGTCTCGCGCTCATCCGCGGCCAGTGGGTCGAGATCGATCCCGAGCGCCTGAAACGCATGATGGGCCGCTTCGAAGAAGCGCGGCGCCTCGCCGCCGCGCGCGGTCTTACCTTCGGCGAGGCCATGCGGCTGCTCGCCGGGGCGGATGTCGCCGGCGACGCCGCGGCCGCCGCCGATCCGGAATGGTCGCACGTCGCCGCAGGGCCGTGGCTCGCCGAAACGCTCAAAGGGCTGCGTTCGCCCGAGGCGCTCGATCAGGTCGATCCGGGCCGCGAACTGCACGGCGTGCTGCGGTCGTATCAGCAGGTCGGCGTCCGCTGGCTGCACCTGCTTTCGCGGCTGGGCCTGGGCGCCTGCCTGGCCGACGACATGGGCCTGGGCAAGACCATCCAGGTCCTGTCGCTGCTGCTCGTGCTGCGCCGCGCGCCGGACGAGGCGCGGCAGCCGAGCCTGCTGGTGGCCCCCGCCTCGCTGCTGGCCAACTGGGCGGCCGAGATCGCCCGGTTCGCGCCGGGCCTCAAGGCCGTCATCGCGCACGCGTCGGCCATGCCCGCCGGCGAATTGAAGTCGTTCGCTCCGGAAAAGCTCGCGGGCGTCGACCTGGTCATCACCAGCTACGGCTCGCTGCTGCGCCTGCCGTGGCTCGCGACGGCCTCGTGGCGCCTCGCGATTCTCGACGAGGCCCAGGCCATCAAGAACCCGGACGCCAAGCAGACGCGCGCGGCGAAGAAGATCGAGGCGCGGGCGCGGATCGCGCTCACCGGCACGCCCGTCGAGAACCGGCTGGGCGACCTGTGGTCGATCTTCGATTTCATCAACCCGGGCCTGCTCGGTTCGGCGAAGCAGTTCACGCGCTACGCGAAGGGTCTGGCCGACAAGCCGCACAACCCGTACGGCCCGTTGCGCGACCTGGTGCGGCCGTACATCCTGCGGCGGCTGAAGACCGACAAGACGGTGATCGCCGATCTGCCCGACAAGACCGAGGTCAAAGCCTTCTGCCAGCTCAGCCGCAAGCAGGCCGCGCTCTACCAGCAGGCCGTCGGGGAACTGGCCGAACAACTCGCGGAGGCCGACGGCATTGGACGCAAAGGGCTGGTGCTGGCGTTCCTCATGCGCTTCAAGCAGATTTGCAATCACCCGTCGCAGTGGTTGGGCGACGGCGCCTGGGCCGAGGACGACAGCGGCAAGTGGGCGCGGCTGCGCGAGTTGTGCGAGGTGATCGCGGCGAAGCAGGAGAAGGCGCTGATCTTCACCCAGTTCCGCGAAACGACCGCGCCGCTCGCGTCTTTCCTGGGCGGGGTTTTCGGCCGCTCCGGGCTGGTGCTGCACGGCGAAATCGCGGTACAAAAGCGCCAGGAACTGGTGCGGCGGTTCCAGGAGGACGAGGCGATTCCGTTTTTCGTATTGTCGCTCAAGGCCGGCGGCTCGGGCCTCAACCTGACCGCCGCCTCGCACGTGGTGCACTTCGATCGCTGGTGGAACCCCGCCGTCGAGAATCAGGCCACCGATCGCGCGTTCCGCATCGGGCAGACGAAGAACGTGCTGGTGCACAAGTTCGTCTGCCGCGGCACGGTCGAGGAAAAGATCGACGAACTCATCGAATCGAAAAAACAGCTTTCCGCGGAACTGCTCGAAGGCGGCGGCGAACTCAACCTGACCGAACTCAAGGACGAGGACCTGCTGCGCCTCGTCGCGCTCGATCTCAATGCCGCGATTAAGGAGTGAGGCATGTCGTACTACTACGGTTGGCGGCCCTACGTTTCCGTGGCCGAGCGGCGGCGCAAGGCCGAACGCGAGATGCAAAAGCTCCGGAAAAAGGGCCACCCCGTTTCGCCCGTGACGATCGCCGGCCGCACGATCGCGAGCACGTTCTGGGGCCGTGCCTGGTGCGATAACCTCGAAGGCTACAGCGACTTCGAAAACCGCTTGCCGCGCGGCCGCACGTATGTCCGCAACGGCTCGGTCGTCGACCTCCAGATTGCGCCCGGCGAGGTCACGGCGCTGGTCAGCGGCTCCGAAATTTATCGCGTGGCCGTGCAGGTGTCCGCCGTGCCGCCGGAGGCCTGGGGCTCCATCTGCACCGACTGCGCGGGCGCCATCGACTCGCTGGTGGAACTGCTGCAAGGGCGTTTTTCCGACGGCGTCATGGAGCGCCTTTGCCGGCAGGAAACGGGGCTGTTTCCCACGCCGGCCGAAATCCGGTTCTCGTGCAGTTGCCCCGATTGGGCGTCGATGTGCAAGCACGTCGCGGCCGTGCTCTACGGCATCGGCGCCCGGCTCGATCGGCAGCCCGAACTGCTCTTCCAACTGCGCCGCGTCGACGAGCAGGATCTCATCGCCAAGGCCGGCGCGGGTTTGCCCCTGGCGAAAACCGGACCCGCCGGCGACAAGATCCTCGCCGCCGACGGCTTGTCCGAACTGTT
>CAZHPN010000294.1:0-4639 GCA_964534375.1 uncultured bacterium
GCCAACGAGGACGTTGGCGTTCCCAGCAATTTACACGCCAACGAGGACGTTGGCGTTCCCAGCAATTTAGACGCCAACGAGGACGTTGGCGCTCCCAGCAATTTACAAGCCAACGAGGACCCCCGCCTTCGCGAGGGCAGGCTAGGCGCTGCCAGCAAGTGCAACGCCGGCGGGCCGGCCGGCGGTCCCGGGGCGGGTGGGGACACCCGCGGTCCCAGGGAAGTTCATTTCCACGCGTCGGGCGCGCCGTCGCCTTTCGTGTCGACGCCGGTGCGGGCGAGCAGGCCGTCTTTGGTGAACGAATGGAAGAGGTCGTAGACGCCGTCGTGGTTGGTGTCGATTTCTTCCCAGCGAATTTTGCCGGCGAGGTTGAAGAGCGTCCGCTTGTCGAAGAGGCCGTTGCCGGTGGCGTCCTCTTCCACGGCGATGCGCACGCCGTCGCGATTGAGCGTTTCGATCTTGGCGATGATGCCGTCGCCCTTCAGGTCGTACCACCGCTGGAAGATTTTCTGGCCGGGGCGGTAGAGGAGATAGAGGTCGATCCACCCCTTTTTCTGCGTGTCCGTGCCCTCGATGAACAGCCGGCCGGTCGCGTCGAAATGCTGATAGCGGCTCCACGCGCCGCGGCCCTCGTCGTCGGACCAGACCTCGCTCGGTTTGCCCAGCGCGTTGAAAAACTCGATCTTGCGCGGGAAATCGTAGGTTTTCGGGGCGTAGGTGTAGGCGACGCGCACCACGCCGTCGGGCCCGAAGACCTCGAGGCGCTCGAAGAAACCGTCGCCGTCGACGTCCGCGCGGGCGGTGCGCGGCTTGCCCGCGGCGTCGAGCTGCTCGATGCGGTTGACGCGGCCGTTGTGGTTGAGGTCGAACCGCCGCTCGACGACCGCCCCGCCAGGCCCGTAGACGTCCCAGCGATCGGGCCGGCCCCGTCCTTCGGAATCGATCGCCTCGATGTCGCCCGGCTTGTGCGTCTTGTCGATGACCGGCTTCGGCCGCGGCCGGGTCAGCAACGTGACGACGGCCAGCGCCGCCAGCACGACGGCCGCGACGAGCGCGAGCCGCACCGGCCACGACCGCGGCAGCCGCAGGAACCGCGGCGGCGCGGCCTCGGATTCGCGTTTGCGCTGCGCCGTGAACCGGCGCATCGATTCGCCGCAGGCGGGGCACGTGTGGTCGAGCAGGGCCATGGTCGCCCCGCAATGCGGACAGACCTTGGCGAACGGCTGCTCGCACTGGTCGCAATAATCGTAGTTGTAGCTGCGGGAACCGCAGCGCCGGCAGACCATGCCCTTGAGGATCGGCGAGCCGCGCGCCGGCCCCGGCGACAACAACACCCCGCAATACGAACATTGCGGCGCGTCGAACGGGATCTCGCCGTGACACAGGGGGCAACTGATCAGGTGTTCTTTCATTGGCCCGCAGAATAGCGGATTGCCGCGGCGGGAGAAAGAGCGCTTGCGCGGGAGCGGCGAAGGACGGAGTCAGAAGCCAGAAGCCAGAAGCCAGAAGCCAGAAGCCGGAAGCCAGAAGTCAGAAGCCGGAAGCCAGAAGTCAGAAGTCAGAAGTCAGAAGTCAGAAGTCGGACGAGCGCGAACCTTTGCCGCCTTTGCGGTCTTTGCGTCTTGGCGGTGAAAATTCGATCCGACAATCCGCTTGACAGCCCGTTCGCCATGCATAGAATACGCAGGCTATTTGTTCCGCTCTTTCTGGGGTTGTAGCTCAGTTGGTTAGAGTATCGGCCTGTCACGCCGAGGGCCGCGGGTTCGAGTCCCGTCAACCCCGCTTCTCACAAGTCCTTGAATCCCCAGGGGAAACCACCCCTGGGGATTCGCATTTGGGCTTCTGCGATGTGGTTGAGCAGCCCGCCGGGCGCGACCGCCGCCAGCCGACCTTTCCGCGGTCGATCGGGCGGCGGAGCCTCGTCCGTCGCGGCTGGGTCCGTAACCCGTACGATCGGCGAATTCTAGCGCGCCTGCACAACGCCGACGCGGGCCAGATCGGCGGCCAGCCTGGCGGCGATGAGGCGATTGCCGCTGGCCGTCGGATGCACGTCATGCGGTTGGAGGCAAGGCTCCGCGCCGCACCGCTCCGCCGAAAGGATTCCGTCGTAGTCGAAACAGACCACCCCGCGCTCCTCGAGCAGGCGTTGCATCTTAGGCAACCGATAGAGAAAAACGACAAAAAAGCCGCGCGATTCGAAACGCCGCTCAAATTCGACTTTGGTTTGCAGGATGACGTCCGCCGCCAATCGCCGATATTCGGCTTTTTGCGTCAGCGTCAAGTAAATTTGGCGGTGATGCGTGAACGGCAACCAATGCGGCGCCTCGTCCGGCCAGTTGATGACGGTCTTGAGGTATCCGTCGCGCCGCAGGTTGCCGTCCGCCCCTCGCACGTAACGCGGATACCGGACCGTCGGGTCGTTCGGAACAACCAACAGCGGCCAGCCGACGACGCGGCTGACGTGATAGTCGAAACAGAAGTAAACGACGAAGCCGCTTCTCTCGCGTACGCCCGGCGGAAAACGTGGGTCCGTCATCAGCGCCAGAAAATTGCTCGGGTCGTATTCGCCCACGGCGTAGTTGTAGACCTTGATGTTGCTGCCGGAGATCGCTGCCGCAACCGACGAGGGAATCGTGTCTTCGTCGCCCACGCCGATGCCGTACACCATCGAATCGATGCCGAAGATTGCGAAGGTCTGGAATTCGTCTTCCGGCGGCTGCACGGTCACGCGTCGCCCCCATTCGTCGGTGCTCTGGACGGCCCCCGACACGAGAAGCGATTTGAATTGGGGCACGCGGCGGTACCCGAGCCAGTCGTCGGCGAATTCGTCGGACCGGGGGGTCCGCGAGCGCAGGACCTGCGGCAGGTAAATGATTCCGGAGGCGGCGTACAGCAGCACCAGGGCGACGCCGATCCCGAGGACCAGGGCCAGCATTTGCTCGCGAAATAACCAAGCGCCGAAACGGACGCGCGAGCCCTTCGATCCCATTGTCGGGAACTCCCGATATGGTAATTGACGCACAAATTTTGGGCTGCGAGAGACAAAAATGCAAGCCGAAATCCGTGGTCTGCCCCCCCCCCGAAAACGAGTCCACGTTTCGGGAAGCAGAACATGCGTTCCGGCCTTGGCTTGAACAAAACCACCGCGGCAGGTTTGTCTGCGGCGGTCCGAAGGGCGCATGTCCGCGGAAAGTCTTTTTCGCCGCGGGCCTCGCGAAAGGGCTGAAACAATGAAGGCGCTGCCAAACCGGGTCCCGGGCTTATTCCCCTGCTTCTTCGTCGTCATCCTCGCCGTCCTGTTGGGCGCCGGGCCGTCGGCCGCGTCGAGCGGCGGTTTCTGCGCGGACGTGACGGCGACGCTCACGGCGGGCAACTACCCCGTCTCCGCGACCGGAACGACGGCCGGCCCCGCAACGCAGGTCGCCGTCGGGAATGAGAGCCGGCCCGGCTGCGCGGGCGGCGCCGCGGCGACGTGCCTGCCGTGCAGCGCCGGCCAGCAGTGCCAAATCGGCCAGTGCGTCGTGCCCCGCACGGCCGCGAGTTGCCCGAACGGCTGCTGCGACGGATCCGGCGCCTGCCAGCCGGGCGACACCGATCAGGCGTGCGGCGCCTGCGGCGTGACCGACAGTTGCGACCGCGACGCAACTTGCGACAGCAGTTCGTGCAACGGTTGCACGGAGAGCGGCGGCCCGGACAGCGGCGATTACTGGGCCACCGGACTCGAAGGCTCCGCCAGCACGGGCTATTGGTCCGCTACCGCGGACGCCCCGACTCCCCCTGCCCAGCCGAACGGCTGCGCGTGGTACATCGATTTCAGCAACGGCCGGATCGACTACTGGGTCGAAACCAATGACTACGCCGTGCGTTGCGTAAAGTGACGGCCAGACGGCGGCGCGGCGCCGTGCGGCGCTGCACTGCAAAATCCAGGCGTCGGTCCAGTTCCGACCTAGTTCGTCCCCGCTTGGAACGTCATCGTCTGGCGAATGATCTGCGTCGGGTTGAGTTGGCCTTCGAGCCAGAAAACGTCGGGGCCGTCGAGCGGCGAGGTGTAGTCGTAGACGGTGTATTCGTCGGCGCTCGGATACAGGACGCCGGGGTAGCAGGTGTCGCCGCGCGAGGGCAGATCGAGCACCCACGAAACCAGCAATGTGTCCGGATCGATTTGCCACAACGAGCAGCGTTTGCGTTCGAGCCAGTACGCCAGGTCGTAAACGATGCGCTGTTCGGCGAGCGGCAAATTGCCGTAACCCAGATCGAAGTCGCCGTCGTCGTTGAGGTTGCGCCGGCCGATGAGGTAAATCCCTTCGTTGTGCCGAAACAGCAGCGGCGAATCGTATAATTTCGGATCGTTCACGCAACGCCAATCGCCAAGGCTCGCGGCGTCGGCCTTGCAAATTTTCGTCCCGAACCCTCCGGCGTCGCCCTCCTCGTTGTCGGCGACCGCGACGAGCGAGCCGTCGTCGAGAAACACAAAGTCGGTCTCCGCATTGCCGCCGGTCAGGACGACCGGCTGGCCGGGAACCACCGGCGTCCAGTTCACGCCGTCGGCGGTCGTCAGCCAATGCACGTACATCGGCTGCGAGTTCAACGAGTACGCATTGCCCCCGCCGACGTAGGCCGTCATATACGGCTTGCCGTC
>CAZHPN010000295.1:0-4559 GCA_964534375.1 uncultured bacterium
GGCGGACCCGCGTCGCGGAGACATCCTGCACTCGCCTTCGCCTTGGTGAAAAAACGCACGAGGCCTTCTTATCAGCGCTTCTCCGCCTACCGGTGCGGCGCCCCACGTGCCCCTCCCTGCGTCGGGGAGGGGCGGGAAATTTCGGCGGAAGCCGAAATTACCGGGGAGAGGTCTGCGGCCCCCCTGCGCCCGCCGCTGTTCGCTGTTCGCTGTTCGCTGTTCGCTGTTCGCCGTTCGCTTTTCGCTGTTCGCTGTTCGCTGTTCGCTGTTCGCTGCCAGCCGGCCGCCGCGCCGCGCTTGACAGCGCCGCACGGGCGGCATACCTATGGGGCCAACAATTGCCTCGCCGAAACTTCAAACAGGTTCGGGATCGGCTCATGCTTGGAGGTGTCGTCGTGAAACGCGTAAGTTGGCCCTTATGGCTCCTGTTAACGATGGCCTTGCTCGCTTGTGCGGTCGCGTGCGGCAGCGCCGCCAGCAGCAGCAGTCACCCGGCGACGGACGACGATTCCTCGCCGCTCGACGACGACGCGTCGCCGGATGACGATGCCTCGCCCGACGACGATTCCTCGCCCGACGACGACTCCACCGCGGACGACGACACGATGCCCGACGACGACGACGACAATGACGACAACGACAATGACGACAACGACGACGACTTCGACTGGCCGCCGATGACCAGCGGCACGACCGCGAGTTTGTCCGCCGTCTGGGGCAGCGGCGCGAGCGACGTCTTCGCCGTGGGCTACGACAGCGGCGTCGGTTCGGTGATTCTGCACTACAACGGTTCGGCCTGGTCGCCGATGACCAGCGGCGCCACGGTCTTCCTGGCGGCGGTCTGGGGCAGCGCGGCCTCGGATGTGTACGCGGTCGGCGACACGGGCACGGTCCTGCACTACGACGGCACGGCGTGGACGCCGCTGACCACCGGGGCGACCGTGCTGCTGTACGGCATCTGGGGCGCCGCGGCCGACAACATCTTCGTCGTCGGCGACACCGGCGTGATTCTGCAATACAACGGTTCGACCTGGACGCCGATGACCAGCGGGACGAAGGCGCAGTTGAGCGGCGTGTGGGGCAGTTCCGCCTCGAACGTTTTTGCGGCGGGCTACGACGCCAACGCCTCCGTGGCCGCCATTTTGCAGTACGACGGAACCTCGTGGTCGCCGATGTCGACCGGCTCGCCGGCGTCGCCCGCGTGGCTGTCGGGCGTGTTCGGCAACTCGGCGACGGATGTTTTCGCGGTCGGCTGGGACGGCACGGGCGGCGGCGGCGTGATCTTGCACTATGACGGAACCGCGTGGACGCAGATGTCGACCACGACCCCGGCCAGCCTGCTGAGCGTCTGGGGCGCGTCTTCGTCCGACGTGTTCGTCGTCGGCGAGGACGACGCCACCGGCGAGGCCGCGATTTTGCAGTACAACGGCACGGCCTGGACGGGGATGGCCAGCGGCACCTCGCTGGCGCTCTTCGGCGTCTGGGGCAGCTCGGCCACCAACGCCTTCGCCGTGGGCGACGCGGGGACGATCCTGCATTACGGCGGATGAGGCGAATGCGGAATGCGGAATGCGGAATGCGGAATGCAATGGAACCACAGAGACACAGAGGACACAGAGATTCTCTGCCATGTTTTCTCCGTGCTCTCCGTGCCTCTGTGGTGAGCCGATTGCGGAATGACGAAACGGAACCAGGCGAGTACAGGAATTAGATAATGAAACAACGACGTCACGGAGAGAACAAAGTGGCCGCCAACGCGCAGGCAATCCGCAATCCGCAATTCGCAATCCTCATTCTCTTGCTGCTTGCCGCGTTGGCGTTCGTTTGCGCGCTCGCCTGCGGTTCCCACTCCAGCAGCAGCCAGGCGGCCGGCGACGACGACTCGTCGCCGTGGGAGGCGATGACCAGCGGGACGACCGAAGGGCTGCTCGGCGTGTGGGGCGACTCCGCGTCGGATGTGTTCGCCGGCGGCGACGGCGGCACGATTCTGCATTACAACGGCTCGGCGTGGTCGCCGATGGCGAGCAGCACGGCCGAATGGTCGCTGAACGCGATCTGGGGCGCGTCCGGCACGGACGTGTTCGCGGTGGGCAACGGCACGCTGATCCTGCATTACGACGGCTCCACGTGGACGACGATGAAAAGCGGGATCCCGGCGGCGGAATTGTTCGACGTCTGGGGCGCCTCGGCCGCGGACGTGTTTGCGGTGGGTTTTGACGAGGCCGCGACCGCCGGCCTGATTTTGCAATACGACGGCACGACGTGGCAGGCGACGACGACCGGCGCGAACACGCCCGAACTTTACGGCATCTGGGGCAGTTCGGCCGGCGACGTGTACGCGGTGGGCGAATTCGGCGCGATCTTGCACTACGCCGGCGCCGGCTGGAGCCCGATCGCCCCCGGGCCGACCGGCCAGTTGAACGCCGTCTGGGGAACCGCGGCCGACAACGTGTTCTTCGCGGGCGACGGCGGCGCCGTGCTGCTCTTCGACGGCTCGACCTGGACGACCATGACCACCGGCGCGATCGGCAACCTCAACGCCATTTGGGGCACGTCCGCTTCCGACGTCTTCGCCGTCGGCTGGGATCTCTCCGCCAGCGTCGGCGTGATTCTGCACTACGACGGCAAGGTCTGGTCGGCCATGAACAGCGGCGCCACCGAGGCGTTGAACGGCGTTTGGGGCGCCTCGCCCTCCGACGTGTTCGTCGTCGGCATGGAAGGCACGATCCTCAACAATGCCAAATGAACAGTGAACAATGAACAGTGAACAAATCGACGTGAAAAGCAAACAGGTCACAATAACGCGTGAAGCCCGTAACTCGTCACTCGTAACTCGTAACTCCTCGCTGCGCGCCGGCTACTGGCTGCTGGCTACTGGCTGCTGGCTGCTGGCCACAGCGCCTGCGGCGCTGTTGCTGTTCGCCGCCGGCTGCTCGTCGTCAAGCCCCACAAACAACAACAACGGCGTCTACACCGGCGTCGAAAGCGTCTGGACCGACGTCACCACGGGCCTGATCTGGCAGAGCGGCCCCTCGGTCGGCTACGACGGCTACGACTGGGCGAACGCCGTGACCTACTGCTCGACCCTGAGCTGGGACGGCTACACCGACTGGCGGCTGCCGTCGGTCTCCGAAATGCGCAGCCTGCTGCGCGGCTGCGACGCCACCCGGATCGGCGGCGCCTGCGCCGTCACCGACGAATGCCTGAGCTTTGACGCGTGCTGGAACGCGCCGTGCAACGGTTGCCTCGCGCGTCTCGGCCCCGGCCCGCAGGGCGCGTACTGGCCGCCGGAGGTCGCCGGCGAGATTTACGGCCCGTATGCGTATTGGACGTCGTCGGCGGTGGCCGACGAAAACGGCTACGCCTGGCCCGTCTATTTCAACGGCGGCTACGTGACCCCGGCCGCCGAAAGTTACAATTTCTTCAGCGTACGTTGCGTGCGTTAATTCGCGCCCGCAGGAGGTTTGCCGCCCATGAAGCCGCGCGTTCTGTTTTTCTTCGCGATGTTGCTGGCGATCTTCGCCGCCCTCTCGTTCGCCTGCCGCCCCGGCGGCAATGTCCATCATCGCTATACGCCGACCGACGACGACGCGTCGCCCGCCGACGACGACGCCACGCCCGCCGATGACGACGACGACTCGGCCACGCAATCCTTCTGGACGGACACGACCTCCGGCCTGACGTGGCAGACCGGCTCGGCCGTGGGGCTGAACAACTACGACTGGGCGGATGCGAAGAGCTTCTGCACGGGCGTGAAATGGGATGGCATGACCGGCTGGCGCCTGCCGACGATCGCGGAATTGCGCACCCTCGTGCGCGAGTGCCCGGCCACCGGCACGGGCGGGACGTGCGGCGTGACCTACGGCTGCTTGCAAAGCTCCTGCCTGGATTCGACCTGCGGCGGCTGCGACTCCGGCGGCGGCCCCGGTCCGGTCGGCGAGTACCTCCCGCCGCAAATCACCGGCCCCTCCGGCTGGTATTGGTCGTCCTCGATCGTGACCGACCTCTCCGATCAGGCGTGGATCATCCAGTACGACGGCGCCACGATCAATATCGGCCTGCTCGGCAGCCAGAACGTCGTCCGCTGCGTGAAATGATCCCGGGATCGCGGGGCACCCCGCCCGCCCCGAACAACGTCTGCGCGCCACGCCATAGCTCCGCGACGCTTCGATCGTCCGCGGCGGAATGGCGACTGGCGAATGGCGAATGAGGAATCGGCGCCGCCGCCCGAATTTCTCTATTCGCCATGCGACATTCTGCATTCCGATTCTTGCCCCTCAAGAACGTTAAGTCGCCCCTTGTAGAGACCTGTCCCTACGCGGCGCATTGATGATCAACGGGGGCAGGCACGGGGACCCGCCCCTACGCGGCCGGATGACGATGAACGCGGGGCAGGCACGGGGGCCTGCCCCTACGCGGCCCACCGCCCGAACCGCCCACCCGCGTTCGCCAAGGCGAAACGGGCCGCGCCGCCCACTGTTCACTGTTCACTGTTCATTGTTCACTGTTCGCTGTTCGCTGTTCGCGCCTATTGCAAAATTCCAGTTCGATAATCGGCG
>CAZHPN010000296.1:0-4463 GCA_964534375.1 uncultured bacterium
CTCCCGCCACTCCCGCCACTCCCGCAAAACCCGGCTGCCGGGTCAGGTGTGCAGCCAATCCCGAACGCTGGTGAAGATGAGCAGGATGGTCAGCGCGATCATGCTGATCGTCGTCGTCCAGCCGACAATGTTTTGGAATTTGTTGTTGACGTATTCGCCCATGATGCGGCGGTCGTTGACCATGCGGATCATCGAATAAAGCACGACCGGCAGCAGCACGCCGTTGAGCACCTGCGACCAGAGCGTGATCGCAATCAGCGGGGCGCCCGGAATGAGGATGATGCCGCACGCGACCGAAATGATGAACGCCAGCAGGCCGTAAAACTGCGGCGCGTCCTTCCAGGTTTTGTCGAGGCCGGCGTCGAAGCCGAACGCTTCGCAGACGTAGAAGGCGGTCGCCAGCGGCAGGATCGTCGCCGAAAAAACCGAGGCCACGAACAAGCCGAAGGCGAACACGTCGCCGGCGAAGCGCCCGGCGAACGGCCGCAGCGCCACGGCCGCGTCTTTCGCTTCCTCGATCTTGATGCCGTTGACGTGCAGCGTCGCCGCGCAGGCCACGATGATGAACGTCGCCACGACGACCGTCGCGATGCAGCCGACCAGCACGTCGAGAAACGCAAAGCGGTATTCGCCGATTTTGATTTTCTTCTCGATCACCGCCGACTGCATGTAAAATTGCATCCACGGCGCGATCGTCGTGCCGATCAGGCCGATGACCATGCTGAGATAGTCGCCGTCAAAATGCATTTCCGGCTTGATGAAGCCGACGGCGACCTGTTTCAGGTCCGGCTTGGCCATCACCGCCGAAACGACGTACGACAGCAGGCAGACGCTGAAGAAAAGGAAAATCCGCTCGGTGATTTTGTAATTGCCTTTGAGCACGAGAAACCAGACGAACAGGGCCGTCAACGGCACCGAAAGATATTTGCTGACGTCGAAGACGCCGAGGCTGCCCGCGACGCCGGCGAATTCGGTCGCGGTGTTGCCGATGTCGGCGGTGACCAGGCCGAGGAAAATGAAAAAGGTGATCCGCACGCCGAAATTTTCGCGGATCAGATCGGCCAGGCCCTTGCCGGTGACGATGCCCATCCGTGCGTTCATCTCCTGCACGACGAGCAGGGCGATGAACGACGGAATCAGCGTCCAGAGCAGCGTGTAGCCGTATTTCGCGCCGGCGACCGAATAGGTGGTGATGCCGCCGGCGTCGTTGTCGACGCTGCCCGTAATGATGCCCGGACCCAGCACGGCGAGGAAGATCGCCAGGTTGCGGATCAGTTTGTTTTCTTTGATCGCGCTCCACCATTTCATCGGTGGTCTCCCGCAACGGCGCCCGCCGCGCGCGGCGAACGCGGCGCCGACGGCCAACGGCCGCGGCGCTAGCCGGCCAGTTTGTAATAGTAGGGCAGCAGCTCGTCAAACGAGTGCTTGAACATCACAATGCCGAGCATGCGCCGCTCGGGGTCGGCGACCGGCAACGCGGCGAGCTGATATTTCATCATCTGATCGGCGACTTCGTCCCAATCGTCGTCCGGCGCCAGGGCGACGATGCGGCGGTTCATCACGTTCGCCAGCGGCACGCCGGGGTCGGCGAGCAGCAACATGCGCAGCGACGCCACGCCGACGACGCGGCCCTCGTCGTCGAGGCAGTACACGTAACTGATCGACTCGATCTCGCGGGCTTTTTCGCGGACCAGGTTGATCGCGTCGCGGACGGTCGCGCTCTCCGGCAGCGCGAGGAACTCGACCGTCATCAGCGACGCCGCCGTTTCCTCTTCGGCCTTGTGGAGAAATTCGAGTTGGGCGCGCTCGTCGGGCTCCATCGCATCCATGATCGACTTCTGCTTCTTCGCCGGCAGCAGGTCCATGACGTCGGTCGCCGCGGCCGGCTCCATCTCTTCGAGAATGTCCGCCGCCGCCTCGGGCTCCATTTCCTCGATGATGTCCGCGCGGGCGCCGATTTCGGTTTCCTCGAGGGCGTCGGCGGCGTCTTCGACGTTCATCGACTTGACGAGGTCGACGCGTTCGTCGCGGTCGAGTTCCTCGATGATGTCGGCCAATTCGCCGGGGTGCAGTTGTTTGATCTGTTCCTGGCGCAGCGCCACCTGCACGGGGCTGGCGAATTTCTCCGGCATCGGCTGCACGTACTTCCAACTGATGAACTCGTCCTTCAAGGTCCGGCGGAAAATCCTGGCGAACCGGCGCACGCCGTTTTCCACGCCGAGCCGGCGGTAGAGGCCGGTGAAGCCGACGTCGACATGCACCAAAAAGGTCTTTTGCCCGTGGATGAAGAATTGCACATCGTTGACGCGTTCGACTTTCGCGCCGTCGACATCGACGATCTGCTTGTCGTACAGCACGTCGCGCACGTAAAACTGGTTCGCGCGCACGTCGCCGATCGCGGTGGGCGCCGTCGCGGATTCGAGCTTCTTGCCTTTGGCCAGGCGCAGAAATTCGTCGACGCCGACCGGGAAGATCATCTTGACGCCGGCCTTTTTCAGCACCAGCGAATCCACCTCCGGATACCGGTCGCCCATGGTGGCGACAAGATCCTCGACCTTGCCCAGCAGTTGGCCGTCGGCGCCGTAGACCTTTTTTCCCAGCAGGTCCGACAGAAAGCAGAAGATCATCTGCAGCCCGTTGCCGCCCGTTACGGATTGCACCATTGGCGCCTCCTCGCTTCGGGGTCCGTGCCCATGCACGCTGACCCAGGATTTGGCAACCCAGTTCGGAAAAACCCGGAGCCCGGAAGGAGGGTCTGTCGGCTACGCGGACCGGCGGGAAACGACAGTCCAGCGGCCGAAGACTTTCGCCCGAGCCAGGGGCGCTTCGCTGTTACTAGGTCCGTCGTCCATCTTGATTGGTCTTCCTCGACGCCCTTCGTTAGTGAACGGCGTCTTTTGCCGGGCCGGATTCTGCTGATTCGGCGCACGCCTGTCAAGGCAAAAGTTCATTCGGTTTCACGCGTGCTCCACCCATCGCGGCGATTTTGCGCGGAAAATCGGCGCCGCCCGCCAACCTTCCCCCGGCCCGGACGGGATCGCCCAGCAGGCTCCAGATCGAGCTTCGATCGTCTCTCCAGGCGTGTCGGCGCACGAACGCGGCGCTCTTCGTTTGCTCAATTTCTTGTTCGTCGGAGTAAACTGAAAGGACCAGACGCTGCAATTCAGTGTTTGTTTTCCGTATAAATTACAAGCAGTTGCAACAATAAATGACGCAGTGTGTAATCAATTTGACACCGGTGACGCGGCGTGTTATTTTTGAATCTCAGGCAGATTGCCATGTTGTTGGGGTGTTTCCTGTTTTGCGCACTATCCAAGGAGGATGAAAATGGTCGACAAGGCGCGTGATTTCATTCCCGATTCCGTCAAAGACGCGTTCAAGAAGGCGATGGAGCCGCTCGGCAAGGCCGAAAAGGCGATCGAAACCGCCGGCGAGAACTTGATCAAAAGAGCGGAGAAATACGACGCCGACGAAATGCGGCGGATTTTCGACGACCTTTTGGTGAAGTACCGGTCGGCGCGCACGGACGTCGAGAACGCCCTCTCGTCCGGCTTGAACAAAACGTTGCAGACCCTGAACGTGCCCACGCGCGACGAATTGGACGTGATCCGCCACGATGTCGCGCGGCTGTCCAAAGACCTCCGATCCCTCAAGGTCGGGCACGTCGCGGCGCCGATGGCGAAAAAAATGGCCAAGAAAGGCCGCTGAAACGGTCTGATCGACGATGACCAAGACGCCGGAAACAGCGGGCCCCGAGTGGGCTCCGAAGTTGGTGCAGGAATTGCGGGCCGAGGCGCAGCGCGCGATCGGCGGCGCCGAGAAACAGATCCAGGATTTCGTCGCCCAACTCGTGGCGAAAGGCCACGTGACGCAGGAAGACGCCGCGCGGGCGTTCGGCGACACGTTCAAGCGGCTGCGAAAAAACCGCGAGGAAATGGCGCGATTTCTCGAAGGCGGCGTGGAAGCGATGTGCAGGTTCCTGCACGTGCCGACGCAAGCCGAGGTCGAAAAATTGCAGCGTCGCGTCGCGGCGATTCGCGCCCGGCTCGAGGCGCTGGCCGCGGCGATCGACGACAAACAATAGTTCACCGTTCTCCTGCCTGGTGACTCGGCCCGGCCTCGCGGCCGGGCTTTTTTTGCCGCAAAACTAGGGACAGTCACCGGTTTTGAAAACTAGGGACAGTCAGCGGTTTTCGTCCTTTTTCCGCGGCCGCCTTCGGGAAGCGGACGCAGCCGGCGATTCATTGCGGCCTCCAGCTTGGCTACGGAGCCGTCGCTGCCCAGCGGCCGGCCGCGGTTGGTGTGAAGGCGAAGGTGGCTCGGCGCTTCGCGGTTGTCGTCGGCCAACGCCTTTAAGTGGAGGCGTCGGTCGTCGTCCGTGAAAAACACGTTTGGCGATTCTTTCCGCGTTGGGTGATATGGCGCCGACAACCCGGGACGACGGTGCGCGCAACACGTAGCAT
>CAZHPN010000297.1:0-4311 GCA_964534375.1 uncultured bacterium
ATCGACCGGGTTCGCGGCATGGAGCGAAATCCCTCGCGACCCGAGACAAACACAGAACCGCCGTTGTTCCGGAAGGAGCATCGGCCTTGGCAAGCAGAAGGAGCGTTCCGTGAAAAAAATCGCATTGGGGATTCTTTCTCTGGCAATGATGGCGCTGCTGGCATTTTCTGCGTGCGGCCACTCCACTTCCAGCAGTCAGCTATTCGCCGACGACGACGCGTCGCCGGACGACGACGCATCACCGGACGATGACTCTTCGCCCGACGACGACGACGATTTTTCGGGCTTCCTGGTTTTCATGGTAACCCCAGCCGGCGATGACGACAGCAGCCCGACGGCGGGAATCGTTCCGACCTGGCTGGCGCGGGCCGATGCGCCCATGGCCGAGCCGACTGTCCTTTCCCAGGTCGCCGGTCACAACGTGGTTTGGCCGACCGTCAGCCCCGATGGCGCGACGGTGGTGTTCTCGGCGAACTACGAAAAAGAAACGCCGCTGCCGCAAGATCCGCCGGGCGGCTGCCTTTACAAAATGCCCGCCGCCGGCGGCGCCTGGACGCGCGTGACCAGCGACAGTTGGATGGAGTTCTACGAGTCGCAGCCCGCTTTTTCGCCGGACGGCGCGAAGCTGGCCTACATTCGCGTGGACGGCGCTCCGCACCAGGATCTGTACGGTATTGAAAAAATTTACCTTACGGACCTGAACGGCGCCGCGCCGACGCCGGCGATCCCCAACGACACCGAACCGACGAACGAGGGCGGGCCGGTATTTTCGCCGGACGGCACGCAACTCGCTTTTGTTTCGGACGCGTACGCCGAAGGATCCGGCGCGATGGAAGTGATGTTGGAGGACTTGCAGAACCCCGGGACTCCCATGCGGCTGACCACGACGGCGCCGGTTTCCGGCAACGCCAATTCGGCGCCGTTTTTCGACGCGTCCGGCGAATGGGTCTATTACGCGGCGACGCGGGTCCAATCAAAAACGATCGCGACAACGTACACGCTGAACCGCGTGCCGACGGCCGGCGGCGAGCCGCAGACGGTGCTCGAAATCCCGACCGTGGACACGCCCGATGTGGTCGGCGTGCCGCAATATCAGGGTTTCCGGACCGCCAAGGACTTCACGCACGCGGTTTGCACCGGCGTGATCGGCGCCACTTTCGGAATCGACGTGATTGATTCCATCACGGGCGCAATCAACCCGGCGGCAGCGACCAATTTGACGGACCTTGTCCTATTTCCGTTCTGGTGGCGGCCGTAAGCGAAGCGGGCCGACGCGCAGGCGAAGAGCAATCGAACCGTCCGCTGTCCCGCCAGGGGCAGCGGCAATTTCAAATGAAGGAGGACGCAATGTCGAGATTCAAGTTCGCGTTTGTTTTACTGGCGGCGTTGGGGTTGTTCGCCTTGGCGGCGTGCGGCCAGTCCACGTCCAGTTCCAGCAGTCAGCCGCCCACCGACGACGACGGGTCGCCGGACGACGACGCGTCGCCGGCCGACGACGACGATTTCGGTTTCCTGGTTTTCTCGGCGAACGCCATGGCCGACGATGACGACGACAACGATGACGCCTCGCCGGGCGACGCGCCGTTCGAAAGTTGGCTGGCGCGCGCCGACGCGCCGATGGCCCAACCGACTATTCTGTCGCAGGTCGCCGGTCACAACGTGACGACGCCGACCGTCAGCCCGGACGGCACGACGGTCGTTTTCTCGGCCAATTACGAAAAAGATTCGCCTGCGCCTCAAGATCCCCCGGGCGGCAATCTTTATCAGATGCCCGCCGCCGGCGGACAATGGACGCGCGTGACGAGCGAGAATTGGATGGCGATATACGAAGTGTCGCCCGCTTTTTCGCCCGACGGCTCGAAACTGGCCTATGTTCGCACGGACGGCACGCAGGGCGCACTGCAAGGCATCGGCAAAATCTATATTACGGACCTGAGCGGCGCCACGCCGACGCCGGCAATTCCCGATGACACCGAACCGTTCAACGAATCCGACCCGGTCTTTTCGCCGGACGGTTCGAAACTCGCGTTCATTTCGGGCCAGTACTCCAATGGAACCAGCACGGGCGACGTCATGCTGGAAGACTTGCAGAATCCCGGCGCGCCGGTCCGCTTGACGACCACGGCGCCGTCGCCCGGCGACTCCAATGCGGTTTCGTTTTTCGACGCCACCGGCCAATGGGTCTATTACGAAGCGGCGCGCAAAACCAGCGCGACCACTTATTCCTACACGCTGAACCGCGTTTCAACGGCCGGCGGCGATCCGCAGGCGATGTTCAATATTCCGTCCGTGAGCCTGCCGTGGGCCGACCAGGCGGCGCAGTACTCCGATTTTCGGGCGACCCATGACTTCACGCACGCGGTGTGCGTCGGCGTAATCGACAACACGTACGGGATCGACACGATCGACTCCCTTGCGGGCGCGATCGCCCCGGCCGCGGCCACCAACTTGACGGCCGACATTGTCGGTTACGCGTTCTGGTGGCGGCCGTAGGCGAAAACGAACGGCGCGCAAACGATTGGGAACTCGAAGGAGGGCGGGCCGCCGGGCCCGCCCGTCTCAACCAAGAAGCGAAAGGAACAACGTCATGAAAAAGATTCTGCTTTCCCTGTTGGCGCTCGCGCTGCTCGCGATCGCCGCCCCCGCGGCGCAGGCCGCCGACAGCAGCGGCAACATCATCACGGTGGGCGCCGATGTGCAGTTCGTCAACTTGCTGGACTCGTTCAAGCTCGGCTTCACCGGCCCGGACAAGGCGAAGTTCGCGCCGAGCGAGGCGTTGAAGACGCGCCAGGTCGAGTATTCGACCAGCGTCGGCGTCCTGCTGGATTACAAGTACGCCTTCAAATGCGGCTTCTTCGTCGGCGGCGAGTTCCTGTACGAATCGCTGGACGGAAAAGTAATTCTCCCGAAAAGCGTTTCCGATGTCAGTCCGAAATTCAACATCTCGTTGTTCAACGTCGGCGCGCTGGTCGGCTATTATTTCCTGATGGGCCAGGCGCGGCCCTACATCATGGGCGGCGTCGACATCAACACCGAGAAATTGGACTCGGGAAAGAACGACATCGACGTGCACCTGCAAACCACGTCGCCGAATCTGTTTCTCGGCGGCGGCTGCGATTGGGTCGCGCCGTTCGGCCTGGTCCTGGGCGGCGGCTTGCGCTTCGACTACGATTTGCTGGAGACGTTCCACGACCGGGCCGGCGCGAACAGCGCGGACAAAACCACGTACACGTTCAATCGCCTGCCGCTAGGCGTAGTCGCGCACATCGGGTATAAGTTCTAATTGACAGCGGCTGCGGAAACTCCCCACGGAGGAGTTCGATGCGGGGCGTCGAGAAATCGTCAAGCCGAACGACGTTTCTCGACGCCCTGTTGGGTCCGATGAGCAAGACGACAAAAACATCTCTCGTCCTGGCGGCGACAACCGCCGTATTCGTTTTGGTCGGGGCGCTGACTTTTTGGCCCTCGGCGGCGGCTCCCCGCACCGCCCCCGCAAAACACGTCAGCGCGCTATTCATCGGCAACAGTTATTCGTCCGCCAATGATTTGCCGAGAGTTGTGTCGCAAATCGCCGACGCGTCCGGCCATCGTCTCGATTACGACCTGGCGGCGGTCGGCGGGTATCGGCTCAAGCAGCACGCGGCGGACCCGCGGACCATCGCCAAAATCAGCGCGAAACCCTGGGATTTCGTCGTCCTGCAGGAGCAAAGTCAGGTTCCGGCTATCTCCTCGAGCGCCGAAAAAGAAAAATTTCTGACGCCGTTCGCGAAACAGTTGCAGTCCATGATTCGCCAGGCGAACCCAGCCGCCCGCACGGTTCTCTTCGAGACCTGGGGCAAGGAAAACGGCGATCGCGATTTCTGCCCACGGATACCTGAAGTTTGCGACTACCCCGGCGACCAGGCGCGAATCACCGCGACGTACCGGCAACTGGCCGTCGATCTTCCCGCCGAAATTGCCCCGGTCGGGGAGGCGTGGGCCGAAGTCCGCCAAACGCACCCGGAGATCGAACTCTACCAAAGCGACGGAAGCCATCCGTCGATGCTGGGAACGTACCTGGCGGCGTGCGTTTTCTATGCCGTCTTTTTCGGCGGCCGCGCCACGGACGTCGGTTCTCTGGCCCTGGACCCGGCTCAGGCAAAAATTATCCGCGAAATTGTCGACCGAGCGCTCGCCAAGTCATAGTCGCCGCCGCCGCAGCCGATCGGCTGAAAATTCGGAAAGACGGTGATTCCGCACCGGCTGACGGGGATTTCCGGCGGGCCGAGCTACAGCTACGACGCCTACGGCCGCGTGACGGGGCGGTCGCTG
>CAZHPN010000298.1:0-4286 GCA_964534375.1 uncultured bacterium
CTTCGGGCCGATCTTGTCGCTGATCGTGCCCCAGGCGATCCGGCCGAGGCCGTTGCAGATGGCGAAGAACACGCCCATCGCCATGCTCGCCGTGGCGTTCGCGTCAGCCTTGGACATGCCGTTATTCACGAGTTCCTGCGTCGGAAAAAGTTTCATCAACCCGATGCTCATCAACCCGGCGCTGGCGCCGCAGAAGAAGGTCAGCAGGATCATGTAGAACTGCGGCGTGGACAACATTTCGCCCGTCTGGAAATCTTCGCCGCCGGCCGTGACCGCGGCGGTTCCGGCCACGGGAGCCGGCGGATTCCAGCCGGCCGGTTTCCACCCATCGGGCGGGAAAACCATCCAGATGCTGCCGACGACGACGATGACCAGCCACGCAATGCCGTAGATCAGGAAAGTATTGGAAATCCCGACGCTCGCCAGCAAGTGACCGCCGCCGAGCGGGCCGAGCGTGTCGGCCAAAGCGATCCACAGCGTTGAACCGAAGCCGAAGCCGGCCACGGCCAGACCCGTGATCAGGCCTTTTTTGTCCGGGAACCAACGCATGCCGACGGCGATCGGCACCACGTAGCCCAAGCCGATGCCCGAGCCGCCGATCACGCCGACGCCCACGAAGGCGCCCCAGAAATTATTGCCGCCAAACAGCCCGGCCACGATATAGCCGAGACCGAGGACGATGCCGCCCGACATGGCCAATTTGCGCGGCCCGACCCGCGGCATCAAGCGCCCGGCGATGACCATGACGATCGCGAAGAAGGCGAGACCGGCCGAGAAAACGTATTGCGTGTCGACTTTCGTCCAGCCCGCCCCGCCTTGAGCAACGGCCTTGGTCAACGGGCCGGTGAACACCGACCAGGCGTAGATCGCGCCCAGACAGAACTGGACCATGATCGCGCCCAGCACCACCAACCACCGATTCTGCACCTTTTCACTCATGAGACTTCGCCCTCCGTGAGTCGCCTGCACCCAACTGATGATTTTCCGGCATCGAGAAAAAGTGGACGGATACTAACAAGGCGCAAACTGGAGTGTCAAGACAAAATGAACGGCGATTCATTTTCGCCTCGCGCCCCCGCCGCGGTTGCGTCGCGCCCGGCGAATGGCGATGCTCTGACGATGGATTCCGCGTTGAAATTCACGCCGCACCCGGCGCTGGCGCAACTGCGGCGGCTCGGCGTCGCGCTCTATCTGGCGCTGCCGGCGCTCGGTCTCTGGATGTTGCTCGCGCGGCGCCGGCCCGCCGGCGCGGCCGGCTGGCTGGCCGCGCTGCTGGCGGCCGTCGCGTACCTGACCCACGCGGTTTTCACCGCGCTGTTGCACAAGGAGTTTTACCCGGAGCGGCCGCGGTTGGCCCTGCGCCTGATGGCGGCGCCGGCGCTGGCGGCGCTGCTGGCGTTCAAGTTCGTGCAGCCGTCGCTATGCGGCTGGCTCGGAGCAACGGGCCTCGTCTGCTTCCTCGGCCTGCAGTTTGCGCTGTGGCTGTTGTTCGCCGGCGGCACGCACTGGGCCGCCGCCGACCCGCTCGCGGGCCCGGGCGAGTGCGGCTTGCGCTGGCGGCGTGACGGACGCTCGCCGTGGTTCGACCCCGATCACTCGGCCGCGGCGCGATGGCTGACGGGGTTGTTCTTTGTCGTTCCCGGGCTCGTGACGACAACGCAAATCGTGCGCGCCTTGTTCGTCGCGCGCGGCCCGGCCGGCGAGTGGGACGCGCTCTACGGCGCCACGCTGCTGCTGTTGGGCGCCGCGCTCACGGCCTGGCTGGCGCTGCGGCAACTCGTCGGCCTGACTGCCGACGGCCGCGTCTTCGGGCCGGGCAAAGGGGCGTTCGAGTGACGCCGGCGCGCCGGCTGATTGCCGGAACACCCGAGAGAGCCTACATTAATAATCCAATCGTGACACGGGAGACCGATCCGGCGGGCCGATGAATTCGCGCGTCATCGTCAAAAATGTCAAAACGACGCCGGCCTTCGCCGACAACGACGGGCGGACGGCCGCCGCGTGTTCGTGCGTCGTTTTCACGGCGGCCGACGACGCCGCGGTAGTCTCGGCGGAGATCGACCTCTCGCCGCTCGCCGGCCCGCCGCGCGCGCCGCTCAAGCCCCGCGCCGGCCAACGCCTGCCGGGCACCAACGACGGCGCGTACGCCGCGCGCTTCACCGTGCCGCAGTTGACCGATCCGGGCCGTTACGAGCTGCCCATCGCCGCGCGCGACTCGGCCGGCAACGCCGGCGCCGGGCGGGCGCGGTTCGACGTCATCTACCGCCGGCCGGATTACCGCGGCGGACCGCTGGCGCCCGACAACCAGCGCGCGCTGGCGCGGCTCGCCGGGTCGCCGATCGCGCCGGGCAATCGCGTCGAGGTGCTGGCCGACGGCGCCGCGGCGATGGACAAGCGCCTGGCGATGCTGGCGGCGGCGAAGAAGCAAATCAACCTGCAAACGTACCTTTTCGACCGCGAGGTCGGCGGCGCGCGGTTTTACGACGCGCTGCTGGCGCGCTTCAACGCCGGCGTGCAGGCGAACATCATCCTCAACGCCGACACGCAGATTCCGGCGGCGCTGCTGAGCACGCTGCGGCTGTCCTTTCATCACCTGCTGTCGGAAATCTCCGAATTCCTCGGCACGCTGCGGCCGACGACGCCGGCGGAACGCGAGTTTCTGTCGTGGCAGAAGCGGCTGGCCGAATGGAAAAAATCGGTCAACCTGATCCTCTTCAGCGGCTCGCGCCTGCGGGAACGCGGCCTGGCGCCGTTGCGCCGCGGCGAACCGCTGGCCGTCTGGCTGCAAAAAATGCTCGACGACGCGGCGCCGATTGACCCGGAATTGCCCGCCGGCGAAGAGCGGCGCGGCATCGAACGGCGGAGCGAGGAACCGCGAAACGAGGAACTCTTTCAAGGACCCGGCGGCCTGCCGGCGCTGCCGCTGCTGGATTACGCGACCCACGAGAAAATCCTGGCGGTCGACGGCGCGCAGGCGATCGTCGGCGGCCGCAATCTGACCGACGAATACTTCTCGCGCTGGATCGACGCCGACCTGTGGCTCGAAGGGCCGATCGTCGGCCACGTGCAGAAAGGCTTCTTTCGCAGCTTCGGCGAGTTCGCCGACGACCCGGCCAAACGCGTGCGCCCGGCGGCGCCGGCGCGCGGCGGCCCCGCGGCCGGCGGATCGCCCGTGCAATTCGTGCAGTCGCGGCCGTGGCTCGGCGACGTGCGCACGTTGCGCGCGCTGGTGACCGCGTTCCAGATGGCCCAGCACCGCATTTTCGCCTATTCGCAGTATCTGGTGCTGCCCGACAGCCTGCTGCTCGACGCCCTGCTCGACGCGGCGCGGCGCGGGGTCGAGGTGAAGATCCTCACCAATTCGCAGACGACCGCGCAGGATGTGAACTTCGGCACGGGCTATTTCGTCACGCTCAACCACCTGCTCCGCCTGCTCGAGGCCGGCGTGCGCGTATATCTGCTCGACGGCGACCCGTCGTCCAAAAACGGCCAGCCGTACATGCACGTGAAGGAGTTTCTCATCGACGGCCAGTTGGCCTGCTTCGGCTCGTTCAACCTCTCGATGCGCAGTTGCTTCATCGAATCGGAGAACCTGGTCAACGTCTTCGACCCGGCCGTCGCGGAGGCCGAGGAGAGCCGCTTCTGGAACCGCATTTCCCGCCGCGCCACCGAGGCCACGACCGCGTTCGTGCGCGACCAGATTCGCCTGCACCGCGGCAAACTGGAAATCGCCAGGGCGCTGGAGTTGCTGTTCTGACAGCCAGGCGACGGCGCGAAGCCCACGTTCGCGGCCAATGCCGGGTCAGGGAGACCGCGGGTTTGCGGGAGTGGCGGGAGTGGCGGGAGTGTTTCCGCCCCTTCCGCACGGCTTTACACTATTGTTAACTTCATTTTTTTCCTTAAGCCCAGCATAGGGAAACACTCCCGCACTCCCGCCAAATCTTAAAAATCGTAGTACTTTCGAATAGTTGCGCGGCGGGAGTGCTTTTCGCGACTCCCGCGCACTCCCGCCACTCCCGCAAACGCTTTGTTTTCAACTACTTAGACGAAAAACCGGACGCGTTTTTCGACCCGCGCGCGCGAGCACTCCCGCAAATGGCCTGATTTCAAGCACTTAGCGCGATGGACCTGGTTTTTCGAGCAGCGGCCCACGGCCTCCAAGAGCTAAGCCGCCGAAAGTAAAGGGGTTTTTGGCCAACGTGGCGATGAACCCCGCTCTCGAACCGGCCTGCCTTCCACGAACCGTGTACGTTTGTGCACCGTCTTCCTGTAATTTCCTTAACGAA
>CAZHPN010000299.1:0-4284 GCA_964534375.1 uncultured bacterium
GCCGCAGGCGAAATCAGCCCTCATTTTTTTCCTAACTGGCGAAGTTGGGCTAACGTGGCCGCCCATGACGAGACGACACTGTCTGCGCAACTTCGCTGTCAGCTAATTCGCAATTTCGGAGAGAACGGCGGCAGCGGTTTCCTCATACGCTTCGCCGAAGACGGCGACCAACGGATCGACCAAGGCGGCAACGAGTTCTTGGCGCGTCGGCTCGTTCACGTCCATTGCGGCGTCCAACTGCTGCTGGCGAAACGGTTTGGCGATTTTCTCGTCGGCAGTGCGCAGCACGTCCTGCACCAACGGGCGCGTCGCTTCCTCGATGATGTGTTTCTTCCACGCCTCGGCCAGCGCCTCGCCCTTCCATTCCGGATGCGCGGCGGCGAATTTCGCCTTGGCCGGCGCGTTGTTGAGGGCCTCTTTCGCGTTCGCGACGACGCCGTTCCGGCGCAGATTTTCGGCGAGGACGTTTTTCGTCTGTTCCAAGACCGAGCGGAAAACCATGGCGAACAACCGCTTCGCCGCCGGCGATACTTCCGCTTTTTGGGCGGGCGACAAAGCCGGCCATTTTTCCTTCGCCGCCGCCGTCAACTTGCGGAAGCTTTGTGTGAAAACCATGAACGGCAGCATGTTGTTGAAGGACGAGTCGGCCGTTTTCAGCGCGGCCTCGCCGAACACGGCCTTGGCGTCGAACACGGCCTCGTCCGGCGGAATCTTGATCAGATTCGTACGCACCAACTGGCGCACGAGTTCGTTGCCGTCGCGAAATTCCGCCCGCTCCAGCAGCCCGTCGGCAAGGTTCACGGTCAGTCGCACGCCGGCGGTCTCGTCGAACACCGCGCGTTCGCCCGTGACGGTCGGCGCTTTGGCATCGCCGAGCGACGCCAGCCAACTGTATTCATCGGGATTCGAATTCATGCCCACCATCGTCTCGAAGGTCTGGCGGTTCAGGCCGACCGCCAGGCCGGGATACCAGGTCGGAACCGAACCGTCGTCGACGACTTTGAACCACGAAATTGCGGCCAGCGCCTGTTGTTGCCGTTTCATCTCCGAAAGAAACTGTTCGCCGGTCACGATCATGAGGCGTTTCTTCCCGGGGTCAAGTTGGAACAACTGGCGCCCGTCCATGATCGAGATCATTCCCACCGTGCCCCCCGATTCGATATCCACCCGCATTTTATTCGGCCGCCGCATCCGCACGCGAAACGTCACTGTTCTGTCCGTCGACGGCGACTTCGCTGCATAGACCACGTCAAATCCGCCCAGCTTGGCCAGCCCGGCCCGCGCGGCGTCAACCGGCGCAACCTTCTCGGCCCGCACGGCGGAACACAAGACGCCCAGAAGACAAAAAACGACCCCGGCGCCGATCAAAACCGGGGCTGGCAAACATTTCTTCATTACGAATCCTCCGCGAAAAGAAGCAATCATCGGGGCCTGGACACGTCGCGAACTCAGCTCGAAGCTCCGGACAGGCGATTGTTGCGTTCATACTCATGCAACCCGGGACTTGCTGTCAAGTTTCGCCTCCCGGCCAGGGTTGCCCTGCCGCCTTCCCGAGTCAGCGCGCCCCATGATTTTTTGGCGCCGGTTCTCGTTTTCGAGGCGGGCGGCGGCAAGCAGTTCCGGTCGTGGTCGTAGTGCCGCCGCCACCACGCCGGCCCACAACCGCTCCAACGCCGCAACGTGCGGCCCGCGCCGGCCGACGTGGTGCAAGGGCGGGAAGGGGGCCGTTGGGGGTTCCGGTGGGCGCGCGGCCGCGGCAGCGCCGCGGCGACGTGGGGCGAGCGGCCCGCCGCCGCGTTGACGCCCTCCCGCCGCGGGGGTTATCTTGCCCGCAATCCACAACCGAAAGACGAAGCGATGAAGACGACTCGCGCGCTCACGATTATCGCTTTGGCGGCGCTCGCCTTCGCCGCGTCGGATCAGTCGGGCTTCGCGTAGATCGCGGGCAAATTGGCGGCGGTGTTGGACTTGGCCAACAAGGCCGGCGTCACGGACGACGAGGCGTACTTCCTGACGGACAACGTCTGCAACGTGGCCAGCCAGAAGCTGCGGCGGCGCAGGTTCGCTGTCAACACGCGGGAGAACACCGACGCGCTGTTGCCGCCGGGAACAGACTTGAAGAAGTGTACGGAGTCGAAGTGCGAGATCGAGGTCGGCCGCAAGCTCGGGTCCGAATACATCGTCACCGGCGAGATTGTCACGATCTTCGGCAACCCGCGCATCCAGCTCAGCGTCCACCACGTGCCCAGCGGCAACTTTCTCGGCAGCCGCAACACGCCTGCCGCACAACTGAGCGCGCAGGAACCGTTGCTCGCTGCTGCGGCGTACGAGGCAATGGACTTGATCCTCGACCACGCCGGCATCCCCGCGGCGCCGCAAATGGGCGGCGTGCGAAAGGTAGAGGAAGGCCGCATCGGCGGGGAGGCCGCGCCCTGGACGCCGGGCGCGGGCGAGGACGTGTTTGTCAAGTTCGAGTCTTCGCCGGACGAGGCCACGGTGCAGATCGGCGACCGGCCGGTCTGCGAGACGCCGTGCGGCCGCGCGCCCGCGCCGGGCCGGGCGGCGGTGGCGATGATTAAGGTGCGCTACTCCGCGCGCCGGGAGACCATCGAGGTCAAGCCGGGCATGAAGCCGGCGAGTTGGACCCCGTCGCCCAACTTCGGCTGGCTGTCGGTGACGAGCGACCCGGCCGGGCTGACGGTCAAGCTCAACGGCAAGGAAATCGGCAAGACGCCGCTCGCGAATCAGGAGATCGATCCCGGCGCGTACGTCGTTTTGGTCGCGGACCCGCGCTACGAAGACGCTCGCGAGCGAATCAACCTGAGCGACGGCGACCGCCGGACGGTCGCGGTGAGGCCCACGCCGCGCCAAGGCGCCGTCAAGGTGCAGGCCATCGATGCCGCCGGCAATGCGGTCGATGGCGATGTGCTGGTCGATGCGCAAAAAGCCGGCAAGACGTACGCGGCGATCCCGTTGCTCATCGGCCTGCACGACGTCGAGGTGCGCGCCGGCGCCGGCGCCTGGCAAGGCCAGACCGAGGTGAAGGAGAAGCAGGTCCTCTCAGTCCCGGCGAAGGTGGCCGCGTCCTCAGTTCCTTCTGCTCCGGCATCTGCCGCCGGCGCCGAGGTTTGGAAGGACGCCTCGACGGGTCTGATCTGGCAGGTGTCTCCAACGGGCGGCTCGATGAAATGGCCAGCGGCGAAAGATCATTGCGCGAACTTGAACCGGGCGGCTGCAGCCACTGGCGCTTGCCGAGGATATCGGAGTTCCGAAGCTTATTCCGGGGCTGCCCGGGCTTTCAGGGGACGTGGAGTGGAATTGGTCGTCGTCGATGATCGCGGACAACGACGATACGGCGTGGCGCGTCGGCTTTAATAACGCTTATGTCGCGACCTATGGTGTCTCTTTCAATGAGAACCCTGTTCGTTGGGTGCGATAGCCGACCCTTCGGCGCCATTCTACTGACCGCGAAATTCTTTGCGCCGCGCCAAAATTTATTGGTTGCCGCCGCCAGCCGCGTTGCGTTCTCGGCCGCCTATTTCTGGTTTTCTGATCGCGAAGACGCAAAGAGCGCGAAGAAGAAGGCGCCCGCCTTTCCGGTCGTTGCGTTCTTTGCGTCTGTGCGGTGAAAAAACTCTTTTTTTTGCGGCCATGGGCCGCACTGTGAGAAGTCGCCGCAGCATGCGACGGACGAGCCCAGTTTCCTATGCTACGTCGCGGCCGGCGGCGCCCGAGCGCCGATTCGTCCTAATTCGCGCTTATTCGCGTGAATTCATTGAAACAACGCGATTCGTCCGAAAGTCCGCCGTTACTTCGGGGGCGGTGGGAGCCCGCCGATTTGCACGCGGGCCACATGGCGATAGCCCGAATCGAGCAACAAGTTGGCGGCGCGCACGACGCTTCCCCAATCCCGCCCGACAACATAGATGTTGCGATCCTTCGGCACGGTCTCCAGATCGTACGGCAGCATCGAAAATGGGATTTGCCGCGCGCCGTCGACGAGCGGCGAGGTTTCCTGGCCGGGCGTCTTTTCGCTGACGTCGAGAACGAGCGTGTCCGGTTTCGCCAGCGCGTGTTGCAGATCGAGCACGTCGACGTCGCGCAGCGGCTTGGGTTTGGTGCAAGCCAGTGCGCCGAGGCAAGCGACGACGACGAGCAGTTTGACGAGGTTGCGCAGCATGACAGGGCTCCCTTCGTTCACGGCAGCTTGGCCGGCTCGAGGATCAGCGAGCCGCCGACGTTTTCTTCGATGTCGGCGCGATTCAGCAGACCCGGCGCCAGGTC
>CAZHPN010000300.1:0-4221 GCA_964534375.1 uncultured bacterium
CGGGATCCGGGATCCGGGATCCGGGATCCGGGTTCCGGGTTCCGGGTTCCGGGATTCCGCATTCCGCATTCCGCATTCCGCATTCCGCATTTGACCATCGCGCCGCACGGCGCCATGCTGCCCGAATGAAGGTCCTCACGCACATCTGCTGCGGGCCGTGCAGCATCGTCCCGATCGACCGGCTGCGGGGCGAAGGCGCGGAATTGCACGGGTTCTGGTGGAATCCGAATATCCACCCGTTCACCGAGTACGAGAAGCGGCGGGAAGCGGCGGCGGCGCATGCCGAGCGCGTCGGCCTGCCAGTCGTCTGGCGCGACGAATACGGGTTGCAGGAATTTCTGCGGCTGGTCGTGTTTCACGAGGCCGAACGCTGCCGTTTGTGCCTCCAGTTGCGCCTCGGCGCGACGGCCCGGGCCGCGAAGGATGGCGCGTTCGACTCGTTCACGACGACGCTGCTGTATTCGGTGCACCAGCCGCACGAGATGATCGCGGAAATCGGGCGCGCGGTTGCGGCCGAGGTCGGCGTGCCGTTCTTCTACCGCGACTTTCGTTCCGGGTGGCGCGAGGGCGTCGAGCGCAGCCGGCAGGAGGGCCTTTACCGACAGCAGTATTGCGGCTGCGTCTACAGCGAGAAAGAGCGCTGGCTCGGAAAGGGTTGAGCCGCGACCGGGAGATTCCCGGACCGTCTCGGGGCGGCCGCGCGGCGCTCCGAGTGATCCCGGATGCCTCTATAGGGAACCACCTGATGTTGTTTTTCTACAACAGTCATTGTTGCGACGCCGCCACAGGGGTTATTTTCCTGGATAGTTACGGCGGTTCGCGGGTCGGCGGGTAGTCGGATTATCTAGCTGATATTTCACGCAAAACAACGAATAATGGCAATGACTGAGCCCCCTGGCACGCGGTTTGCTTTCGATCCCCTCGCCAAGTCAACGGCCCGTGCGCGGCACGGAGAGAGATGGCAGAGACGAGGCGGGGAAGATGACTTTTCAACGAACGATAGCCGCCCCGGTTATTTGCAGCGGCATCGGATTGCATACAGGCTCCAAAACCACGGTGACGATCCGTCCCGCACTGCCGAATCACGGCATCGTCTTCTGGCGGACGGACCTCCCAGGCAAGCAGCGGATCCGCGCCCATGCCGAACGCGTCGGCGGCGTCAATTTCGCCACCACGCTGACCGGCGACAATTTTGTAATCGGCACCGTCGAGCATTTGATGGCCGCCCTGCACGGCCATGGCGTCGACAACGCCTTGGTCGAAGTCACCGGCGACGAGCTTCCCATCATGGATGGCTCGGCGGCCGCGTTTAGCTGCCTGATCGCCAGCGCCGGGTTGCGCGTGCAGAACGCGCCGCGGCGCTATCTGCAGGTGTTGAAGCCGGTGTCGATCTCCGAAGGCGACAAACGCGCGGCGCTGTACCCGGCCGACGGTTTCGCGGTGACGTACGAAATCGCATACGCGCACCCGGTCATCAAGAACCAGCGCTTCGACATCGTCGTCACGCCCGAGAGCTTCCAGAGCGAATTGGCCCCGGCGCGAACGTTCGGCTTCCTTAATGAAGTCAACATGATGCGCGAGAGCGGTCTCGCCACCGGCGGCGGTTTGCAAAATGCGATCGTCGTCGGCAACTTCTCGGTGCTCAACGACGGCGGCCTGCGCTTCCCCGACGAATTCGTCCGGCACAAGGCGCTCGACGCGGTTGGCGACTTGTACCTCGCGGGCTACCCGATCCTCGGCCGGCTGCACGCCTACAAAGCCGGCCACGCGCTGAACCATAAACTGGTGATGCGCCTCCTCGAAGACAAGAAAGCATGGCGCCTGGTCGAAGACCGGCCGGCGAAGACCGCCTCCCCGGTCCCGGCCGAAGCCGCCATGCGGCAAGCGTGGGCATAGCGTTCTCCTCCTCCGAGTGTTGCAGCAGAAGGGCGGTCGATTCGGCCGCCCTTCGTTTTCCGGCGCGTTTGCCGCCTATCGCGGCAACGTCACCGGGCCGTCGGCGACCCGCGCGGCCGGCTGCCGCGGGTCGTCGCGGCCACGACAAAAAAAGACCGCCAGGTTGGGACCGGCGGCAAACGGGCCGCCGCAGCGTTCGGGATGCGTGAAGAACCCCGCCGACGCTGCGAGAAAGTTGCGCAGGTCGGACTCTTCACGGTATTCGAACGCGACCTCGTAAACCGTCTCCTCGGGCGCGGCGGCCCGGCAATAATGGGGATATTCGAGGCAAAATAGCGCCTGCGGCAATTGATCGACGACCATTTGCGGAATGCGGTGGATTTCGCCGAAGGCCAGCATGTGCCAGTACGCGTTGGCGACGGCGACGGACGCGAGCTGGTTTTCCTGCAACCAGCGATCGAGTTGCGCCGCGACGGCGTGCTGCGCGGAAACGCGGACATCCGTCGCCCGCCAAGGCTGCTGCGCCTCGATGCGATAGTGGGCCAGCGTGGCGACGACGACGAGCGCCCCGGCCGCGGGAAACAGCGCGGCCAGCCGCCGCCGGCCCGGCTGCGGAGTTTGCCGCGCCGCTTGCAGCGCCACCGCCAGGCCGAGCGCGAGAAACGGCAGGTCCTTCAGAAAATAGCGGTCGCCCCCGTCGGTCTTGTAGGCGGTGAACAGCGCCGCGGCCAACGCCTGAAAGACCAGGATCGCCGCCAGCTTGACCCGCAGTTCCGCCGCGCCCGGCACGAGCGCCGCCCGCGCCAGAACAAACGCCGGCGTTGCGAGCGACAGCGGCAGGTAAAACCGCAGGCCGACCCGCAGCGTCGCCAGAAACAGTTGCGCATCGAACGGCGGAAACACGAACAGCGCCCGGCTGTCGCCCACGGCGAATTCCGCGCGGGCGTGGGCGATGTCATAGATCGCGGTGGCGTGCAGCGCGACGACGATCGCCAGCCCGAGCAAATGCCAGGGAAGCTGCGCGAGAAAATCGCGTTTCCCGCGCCAGAGAAAGATCACTGACGACGGAATCAGGCAGACCGCGGTCATGTGCGTCTGGACCGCCAACCCGATCGCGAGATACAGCCAAAGCAACCCGGCCTTCTCGGGCCGGCGGAACAGGCGCCCGGCATAGAACGCCAGAAACAACGGCAGAAAAGAGGTGTTCAGCGGCGATTCCAGCAGGTGCGCGTCGCTCATGCCGCAGATGCCGAACCACAGCGCCGCAGCGAACGCGGCGGGCGCGTCGCGGACGAAGCGCCAGGCCGCGAAATAGAACAGCGGCACGGACAGCAGGTACAGCGCCCAGATGAACGCGTACGAAGCGAGCAGGCGATGGACGAAAAACTGCGGCAGCGCGGTCAGGATATTGGCCAGCGGGCCGAGGGGCACGGAGAGAAAAAACGGGTTGCCGTGCAGGGGGAATCGGCCTTCGACGACGAACCGTTCGGCCGAGATCAACAGGTGTTCGGAGTCGGTGAAGAAGTGCGCGCGCTCGCCGCGATAAACCGTCAGCACGAGCAGCGCGGGCAGCAGCGTCGCCGCCGCGCCGAAAAAACCATGGACCCCGGCGTTTCCGGCCGAACGCCGCACGCGGGCGGAAAAATTCACGCGCCTCCTTCGGCGAAAATGTCGCACGGCGGTTGGCGCCGGTCGCAACGAGTGTGCCAAACGCCGCCGGGACGGTCAAGGAATGAAGGAAATCTGTCAGTCTCCCGGTCTCGCGGGATCCCAGTCTATCGGCCCACAGCCAGACGTGCTGCCAGAGGTGCTGCTGCCAGACGTGCCAGCCACTTCTGCTGCTGCTGCCAGAGGTGCTGCTGCCAGAGGTGCTGCTGCCAGAGGTGCCAGCCACTTCTGCTGCCCTTCTGCTGCCAGAGGTGCCTGCTGCCAGAGGTGCTGCCAGAGGTGCCAGCCACTTCTGGGCGGCACATGCCGGCACACACCGTCGGCCTCAGTCTCGTGCTGCGAATCTCCCGGCCAAATCCGACGCGTCGTTGATTTTCGGGCTCCCAAAGAACAGAAACGCGAATTCAGGCACGATTATGGACCGGCGATTAGTGTGGCGGATAGTCTCTCGCCATAATAGCAGGTGGTTCGGAAGATTCGGCCGGCGCTTACGACGCGCCTAATCAGGCGCGGGCGGCAACGGGACAAACGGCGGCACGTAGCAACCGGGCGGAAATTGGTAAACGGCTGCGGGCGGCTGCCGCCAAAACAGGTCGCGCGCAGCGCGATATGCTCTGACGAACATGTTGTACGCGCCGCGATGGTCCAAGCGGGCCT
>CAZHPN010000301.1:0-4187 GCA_964534375.1 uncultured bacterium
CTCTTGGGGGTTGGTGTCTCAAAGTCGTTGACACGCGCCGCGGCGCCCACCGCGTAGATATCGGATGCCGACGCGCCCCACACGCCGTTCAGGGAAGACGCCCCTCCCACGGTTCCCGACGACCATGACGAGCCGTCGGAGTGCGCGTATAGGCCAGACGCGCCGACGGCCCAGACGTCCGAGACGGAGCCGCCCCACACCGAGTTGAAGTAGTGGTGCGCGGCCGAGACGGTGAAAACCGAGGACCACGAGGCGCCGTCGTAGTGCTGAATGTCGCCGGTGCCAGCCCCATCATAATAGCCGTCGACGCCAACGGCGTACACATTGGAGGGAGATGAGCCCCACACGCCGTACGGTGAAAAATCGCCGGTCCAATGCGTCGCCCAGGAATTGCCGTCGTAGTGCAGAATCATGCCCGGATACGGGGGGGGCTGGCTGTATTCATAGCCCGTCGCGAACACGTCGGTCGCCGACGCGCCCCAGACGCCATAAATATCGTACGGGCCGCCGGGGACGGTCATCGAGGCCCACGACGTTCCGTCGTAGTGCAGGATCCCGCCGCTCCCGCCGCCGGCCGCGAACACATCGGAGCCGGAGCTGCCCCAAAGGCCCCCGGGCGAGCCCTGCGGCCACCACGCCTGCCCTGGCATGACGACCATCTCCGTCCACCTCTTGCCATCGAAGTGCAGAATCGTGCCGAAATCCCCGAACGCGAAGATGTCCGTCGCCGACGAGCCCCAGACGCCGTTCAGGTCCGCGCCCTGCGGCAACGGATTCTGCCAACACCAGCCGTTGGGATAGCAGATTGGCGAGATGTCGTCGTCGCCGTCGTCATTGTCGTCGTTGTCATCATCGTTGTCGTCGTCGTCGATGTCGTTGTTGTCATTGTCATCGTCGTTGTCGTTGTCGTTGTCGTCATCGTCGTCATCGACGACGATCGTCTTGCTCGACGAAGATCCGCCGGACGCGCATGCGGCAAGCAGCACAGCGCTCAAGGCAAGAACCAGAAGCAGCAGCCATGTCTTTTTCATCGGCCCATCCTCGCGCGCGACGAGTTCATGCATACGACAGAGCCGCCGCACCGTCAACCGTATGACAGAGCCGGACAAAATAACGCGGCCCCTGAGCTCCGCCACCCGTTGCCGCCCTGGCGCCGAATCAATACGCCGACGAGGCCGCCGACGCCGCGTCGGCCGGCGACGTTCCCCAAACGGCGTACAGGTGATAGTTTGGGCTTGTCATCTCGGTCCAGAACGTTCCGTCGTAATGCGCGATCTCGGGGCCGGATGCGTTGCCGTCTTGAATTACGCCGACCGCGAAAACGTCAGAAGGCGACGCGCCCCAGACGCCGATCAACAGCTCGGGCGTGCTCGCCATTGTCGTCCACGACGTTCCGTCGTAATGCAGAACCGTGCCGGTGTATTTAGCGGTCTCACCCACCGCGAATACGTCGGAAGGCGACGCTCCCCAGACGCCTGAAAGACATGCGTCCGTATCGCTCGCCATCGTCGTCCACGATGTTCCATCATAATGCTGCATAATCCCACAACCCCCCGCGAACACGTCGGAAGGCGAGGATCCCCAAACGGCCGCGGCGCCATCCGGCGCATTCATTATTGTCCAGGACGTTCCATCGTAATGCAGAATTTCGTCGCCCACCGCAAACACGTCGGACAGCGACGCGCCCCAGACGCCGGCCAGTGCGCCGGCGCCGCTCGGGAGCGCCATCGCGGCCCACGACGTTCCGTCGTAATGAAAAATAATCCCGTAGTAGTCTGGAGGCATCGCAATGCCCGCTCCCACCGCGAAAACGTCGGAAGGCGAGTCTCCCCAGACTCCGAAGAGACGCGGAGGTCCTTCGGTCGTCGTCCAGGACACTCCGTCGTAATGCAAAATCGTCCTGTAACCTACCGCGAAAACGTCGGAAGGCGAGGTTCCCCAGACTCCGAGAAGAGGGCTCGCGCTGCTCGCCATCTCCGTCCATGACGTTCCGTCGTAATGCAGAACCCCTGGGTCGCCCACCGCGAACACGTCAGCCGTTGGACTGTTGTCGTCATCGTCGTCATCGTTGTTGTCGTCGTTATCGTCGTCGTCATCGGCGGCCGGTATGCTGCTCGAAGACGACGCGCCGCTGAAGGAGCACGCGGCCAGCAGCGCGCCCAAGAGCAGTGCGAGAAGCAGGAACGAGCGAGTTTTATTCATCGGCCCATCCTCCGGCACGACGCCCCATTTTTACCGGAAGCACCCTGGCACGTCCACTTGAAATTGCCAGATATAACCTCCGTCGCCCACGGCGAAAAGGTGAGTGATGTCCTGACAAAGTCCGGGGATACAATACTTAACTCCTCTTGCCTTGACAAATTCCGGGGACAGACAAAGTCCGGGGACACAACACTTAACTCCTTTCGCCTCGCGGTTCTGGCTCTCGTTTCCGTGGTCGCGGGGTCGGGTCGTTTCAACGTTCTTCCTCGCGATCGAGAACGGCGTCGTCGCCCGGCGGTCGGCCGGAACGGCGATGAGGTGCCTGTGGTTCGGCGCCAACCGCGACTTTTGCGATTCGCACCATAGTTCCGTGCAGGCCAGAATTTAGCGCCATTCATTAGTTAAATATTGTGTTCCCGGAGTTCTACGCAGCTTATGCCGCGTCGCGGTCGGAGAGGGGTCGCGCCCCGCAACCGCTAAACCCACGTTCTTGACGCAGGTCCGAAGAAAACCGCCCCCGAGAGGGGGCGGCGCAGCGTGCGACGGGCGCGGGCGAGATTCAGAACGGCTGCAACTCGACCTCGACGTGCGCGTCGAATTGCAGATCGCTCGTGAATTGCACGGTTTGCGAGCTGACGATCGTCAGGAAGAAGTACACGTCGTCGCCGTCGGCGATCTGTTCGAAGGCGGCCTTGACGCGGTCGGCGCCGTCCGCCGCGAGCATCTGTTCGCCGGCGACCGTTTCGCCCGGCTGCAGGTCGGCGACGCCGACCGGCTCGTCGGGCGTGTTGACGACGCTGGCGCGCCGCAGGTAGAAGCGGACTTCCGCCGCGGCGGCGCCGTTGTTGGTCATGGCGCCGAGCAACTGCACATCGGACACGCCGACCACCTTCACGTGCGAGTTCATGCCCTGATCCGTGAGCAGTTGCGAGTGCAGGTACGCGGGCGGGGCGGCGACGCCGAGTTGCTTGACCAGCACGCCGGCGCCGTCGCCGCCTTCGACGGCGAGGTGGACGTAGGCGTTGAGGTTGCTGTCGACCTGGTTGAGGACCGCGGTCAGTTGGGCGTTGATGGCCTGGGCGGTCGCGTCGAGCGTTTGATTCACGCCGGCGTTCGCCGCCTGCTGGGCGGGCACGGCGATCGAGGCGATCTGGACGGCCGGCTGCGAGGGGTCGTTGGGACTGATCGAGACCACGACGGTCGCGTCTTCCTGGCCGAGGTTGTCAATATCATAGGTGAGGAAGAAGGCCATCTGCCCGAGTTGCAGGCGGGAGATCTTGATCGGATCGCAGATGTCGTTGAGCGACTCCGGCCCGACGGTCTGCGTTTGGCCGGGGCTGATCGACACCTGCTCGGCGAGCACGGCGAACCAATAGGCGCTGGTCACCGAGTTGTCCGCGACATCCTGCGAGGCGTCGACGGTCCGCTTGGTGAGGTCGCCGACCCAGTTGTCGATCACGCCGCAGCCGCACGCACAAAACAGACACGCGGCCGCCGTCATCATCGTCGCGGCCAGTTTCAGACTTTGTTGGGTTCTCGGTTTCATTGGCTTTCCCTTTCTTCGTTTGCGTTCCGTTGCGTTCCGTAGGGGTCAATATCAAGGTCCGTGCCAAGCGCCGGCGGAGGACGAAGAAGGGTCGTAAGGTTCGGTTATTGCTGGATTATTGCCGATGGATGTCGAAAACGCGCGGCGGGCGGCGGCCGGAAAGTTGGAACCCGGCTACCCAACTTGCCACCTTGCGCCCCGCTCCGACCTGGCCAAGAAAAGGAAAAGGCGCGACGCCGGAACGGCTCCGGCGCCGCGCCCGCTGTTGCACACACAATTGAGCTAATGAGAGGCCTTGGCCGGGTCTTTGGCGACGCCCTGGCCGAACCGATAGGAACCGGCGAGGCTGCCGCACCCGGCCGCGCTCGCGCCGTCGCAGGCCTTGGCTTAGCCCAACTTCGCCAGTTCAGGGGTCGTGATTCTGTAAATTCGCATACTT
>CAZHPN010000302.1:0-4184 GCA_964534375.1 uncultured bacterium
CACGAGCGCTTCGTGCGCACGATGGTCGCCGGCGCCGCCGGCATCGACTTCGCGCTGCTCGTGATCGCGGCGGACGAGGGCGTCATGCCGCAAACGCGCGAGCACCTCGCGATCTGCCGGCTGCTGGGCATCCGTCACGGGTTGATCGCGCTGACCAAGATCGACCTGGTCGACGGCGACACCCGCGAACTGGCCCGCGCCGAGGCGGCCGATTTCGTGGCCGGCACGTTTCTCGAAGGCGCGCCGATCGTGCCCGTCAGCGCCGTCACCGGCGAAGGCCAAGACGACATTCTCGCCGCGATCGACCGCACGGCGCGCGAAACGACCGAGCGCAGCGACAGCGGCATTTTTCGCCTGCCGGTCGACCGCGTCTTCACCATCAAAGGCTTCGGCGTGGTCGCGACCGGCGCCTGCATCGGCGGGCGGATCGCCGTCGGCGACGAGGTCGACATCCTGCCGGCTGGCGGGCGCGCGCGCGTTCGCGGCTTGCAGGTGCACGGCGAGCCGGTCGATTCGGCCGGCGCCGGACAGCGCACCGCCGTGAACCTGCAGGGCGTCGAGGTCGCGGACGTCGAACGCGGCGCGGTCCTCGCGACGCCCGGCGCGCTCGAACCCACCTCGATGATCGACGTCGACGCCGAGTTGCTGTCCGGCGCCGCGCGCGCGCTGAAACGCCGCGCGTTGGTCCGCGTCCATTGCGGCGCCCGCGAAACCGCGGCGCGCGCTGTGCCGCTCTCCGCGGAAACGCTGGAGCCCGGCGGCCGCGGGGCCATGCAATTGCGGCTCGCCGCGCCGCTGGTCGCGTTGCCGGGCGATCGTTTCGTGCTGCGCCTGCCTTCGCCGGCCGCGACGATCGGCGGCGGCGTCGTGCTGCACCCGCGCCCGCGCAAGCATCGCGCGCCTTACGACGAAACGCTCGCCGATCTGGCGACGCTGCGCACGGGCGACCTGACCGCGCGGTTGGTGGTCTTTTGCCGGCAGGCGGGGCGCAGCGGGCTGCCGTTCGCCCGGTTGCCGGCGCTGCTCGGCGTCGGCGAGAAAACCTTGCGCGCCGAATGCCAGAAATTGCTCGGCGCCAAACGGCTGGTGCAGGTCGACGCCGAAAGCGAACGGCTCGTAACCGCGGAGATATTCGCCGAATTGAAAGACGACATCGTCGCCTTTCTGACCGCCTTTCACCGCGAACGACCCGCCGAGGCGGGCGTCAATCGCGCCGAATTGCTGACGCAGCCGGCGAAAGGGGCCGACCCGAAAGCGATGAGCAAGGCGCTGGCCGTGTTGGTCGCCGAGGGCCGGGCCGCGCTGGAGGGCGGTCTCGCGCGGTTGTCGGACCATGCGGCGCACGCCGGCGACGAGCTGCAAAAGGTCGTCGAAACCGTCGCCGAAATCGCCCGCGGCGCCGGTCTGGCCGCGCCGACGATGAAAGACCTGCACGATCGCATCGGCGACGCGAAATTGTTGAAGACGGCGCTCGATATGCTCGTGCAGGAAAAGCGGTTGACGCGCCTGGGCGAATCGTTGTTCTGCGACGCCCCCGCGCTCGCCGAGGCCGAGCGAACAATCATGGATTACCTCGCGGCGCACGGCGAAATCGACGCCCAGGGCATGAAGACGTTGTTCCATCTATCGCGCAAATGGGCGATCCCGTTGTCCGAATATTTCGACGCGAAACGCATCACGCTGCGAGTCGGGGATAAACGGGTTTTACGGAAAAGGGGATGATTTTAGGACTATCCACAGATTACACAGTTCATGATTATGACAACGGCGCCGCTGCGGCGCCGTTGTCATTTATCGATGCAACACGGGTCGGCGATCAGGCGCCGATCGCCCGCAAATCGTCGGCCGCGTCGCCGATCGGCCGGATCCCGAATTTCTCGACCAGCACGTTCAGCACGGCGGGCGTGACGAACGCCGGCAGGCTCGGCCCGAGGCGAATGTTTTTGATGCCGAGGTGCAGCAAGGTGAGCAAAATGCAAACCGCTTTTTGCTCGTACCACGACAGCACCATCGACAGCGGCAGGCCGTTGACGTCGACGCCGAAGGCCTCCGCGAGCGCCCCGGCGATTTTGATCGCCGAGTAGGCGTCGTTGCACTGGCCGACGTCGAGCAGGCGGGGGATGCCGCCGATGTCGCCGAAGTCCAGTTTGTTGAAGCGGTATTTGCCGCAGGCGAGCGTCAGGATCACTGCATCCGCGGGCACGGCTTGCGCGAATTCCGTGTAGTAGTTGCGGCCGCTCTTCGCGCCGTCGCAGCCGCCGATCAGGTAGAAATGCTTGATCGCGCCGCTCTTCACGGCGGCGATCACTTGGGCGGCGACGCCCAGCACGGCGGCATGGCCGAAGCCGACCAGAATCGACTGGGCGGGCCCGTCGGCGGCGAACCCGGGCGCCGCGAGCGCCGCGTCGATCACCGGTCGGAAATCGCGATCGGCGATGTGCGTCGCGCCCGGCCAGGCCACGAGGCCGCAGGTGAAGATGCGGTCCAGATAGCTCGACCGCGGCTGCTGGATGCAGTTGGTGGTCATCAAAATCGCGCCGGGAAATTCGTCGAACTCGCGCCGCTGGTCCTGCCACGCCCCGCCGTAGTTGCCGGCCAAATGGGGATACCGTTTCAGGCCCGGGTAGCCGTGCGCCGGCAGCATTTCGCCGTGCGTGTAAACGTTGATGCCCGTCCCCGCCGTCTGCTTGAGCAGCTCTTCGAGGTCTTTCAGGTCGTGCCCGCTGGCGAGAATCGCCTTGCCCTTGAGCGGCGCGATGCGCACCGGCGTCGGGACAGGGTCGCCGTACGCGCCCGTGTTGGCGGCGTCGAGCAATTCCATCACGCGCAGGTTCACCTCGCCGCATTTGAGGTTCCACGCCAGCAATTCGGCGACTGTCGGCCGCTCGTTGTTGAGGAACGCCAGCGCTTCGTGGAAGAAGGCGTACACCGCGTCGTCCTCCTGGCCCAACACCGCGGCGTGATGCGCGTACGCGGCCGTCCCCTTCAGACCGTAAACGAGCAACTCTTGGAGGCCGGCGAGATCGTCGCCGAGCCCCGGCTTGCGGCTCAGGACGCCGACTTTGGCGCCTTGCGCGGCCCACGCGTGCGGATCGGCCGCGAGTTGCAGCAACGCCGCGCCGTTGAAAGACTCGGGCGCGCGCCCGGCGGCGGCGCACGCGGCGACGTAATCGGCCTTCGCCTGCGCCAGACAGCGCCCGGCCTCGGCGAGGATGTCGCGCAAGCGCGCCGGGTCAAAATTGACGTTGGTCACCGTGGTGAACAGCGCCTTCGTAATGAAATGGTCGAGGTCCGCGTTCTTGCGGCCGGCCTGCCGGCTGCGGTGCGCGTAGGCCGCGATGCCCTTCGCCGCGTGGACTAGCAGGTCCTGCAGCGCGGCCGTTTCCGCATCTTTGCCGCAAACGCCCGCGACCGTGCAGCCCGTTCCCTTCGCCGTCTGTTCGCACTGCCAACAAAACATGTTCGTCATTGTTTCTCCTCCGTGGTTTTCTTGCGGTGACTCCAGAAATAGCGAACCAGCCAATCCAGCCGGCCGTGTTTCACGAAGTGCATGCCCGAGAATTTCATGACCTCGCGAATGCGTTCGCGGTATTCCGGGCGATAGCAATGAACCGGGCAGGCCTGGCATTTCGGCTTCGGATCGAGCGGGCAGCGCCGCAGCCGCTCGCTGCCGTAATTCAGCAAATCCCGGCATTCGTCGCACAACTCGGCGCGCCGTTTGCCGTGATGCGCGCGGCAGTAAACCTCGACGAAGCGCGTCAGGATGCGCAGATCCAACTCGGGGCTGGGCGACGGCATCGTGTTCCTCAACTCGCCGGGCGGTCGAAATGTTCCGTGCGCTGCGCGCGGCCGTCGATGCCGATCGTGTGTACGTCGACGGTCAACGGCAAGCCGGCCGCATCGCGGGCTTCCACCGCGGCGTGCGCGAGGCCGCCGCAGCAAGGCACTTCCATCCGCAGCACCGTCACCGACTTGGGCTGCGCCGTCGTGAAGATCGCCGCCAATTTTTCGCGGTAGAAATCGAGATCGTCGAGCTTCGGACAGCCGACGAGCAGCGCCCGCCCGGCCAGATAGCGCGCGTGGAAATCCGGCAGCGCGAACGGCACGCAATCGGCGCAGAGCAGCAAATCGGCGCCGCGCAGGAACGGCGCGTGCGGCGGCACGAGCATCAACTGCACCGGCCA
>CAZHPN010000303.1:0-4181 GCA_964534375.1 uncultured bacterium
GTTCAATAACGATGGCACGCGGGCGGCGAGCAGAGAGGCCAGTTCGTCGGCGAGAGACTCGCCGCTTAACGTTTCGCATTGCGGCGCGGGCAGGCGTGAAAGGTCTTGGTCGGCGAGTTCGCCGAGCAGTTCGCGCAAGAGCCGCCGAACTTCTGGGTCGTCGCCCCGCTTGCGAACGCGTGAAATCAGCCACGCCTCGACCTCGCGCGCGGAGGCGGCGGCCGGCGGCGCCTCGCCGAGTGTGTCAAGAAACGTACGGGTTTTTTGGGTCACCGTTGATTCGATTCGTTGCATTCGATGACTCCTCTTCCCAGCGGCTCATTCGCCGGCTCAGGGGTGAACGTGAACGAATACGAAAGCACCGCCGGTCTTTTCCGCGGCCACGGCAGATGCAGTTTTTCGATACTGCCGCAAACGCATTCGCGGATTGCTTTCTTTTTGTCAGTGTCTGTTGTCAGTAAATCTCTTGTCGCCGTACAGGAGGTTACCGAGCCGTTGGGATCGACCGAGAACTTGACTTCAACGAAGCCTTGCAGCTCTCGATCGGCTTTTAACTGTTGTTCGTAACATTTAGAAATGCCCGCAGTGTGCGTGCGAATGTAATCTTGCACCCGCGTCCTGTCGAAAATTCCTTGCAGCGTGCTCATGTAGGGTCTCACCACGCCCCGCGGCGGCTTCATCAGATTCTTTTCTTGGCCTGAGCGCGCTGCCTGACGTTCCTCATACTCGCGCTCCCGGCTTTTTTCAACGACGACGGGGACCGTGTCGAACATCTCACCCCATCTAGCTACTAGCACAGCTTCGCCATAGCGCCACGTGGTGACTCGCCCCCACGCCACTTCGGCGACGGAACAGTTGGTGCTGAGCCATTCGATTTGTTTGCCTGGAATCGTGTTGCCGGCGACGTCAACGACTTTCGCATAGACGAATCTCTTGTCGCCCTCCTGTAGCTGTAATTCAGTTGGCGTGATCACGATCCGCGCCGGATCTCCGGCCTGAATCCGCACGGAAACCTGCGCCGAACCGGCCAAACCGCCGCCGAACGCCGTGATCGTCGCGTCGCCAGACTCCTGTGCCGTCACGATGCCGTCCGGGCCCACAGTGGCGGCGCCTTGGTCCGACGATTGCCAAATGATAGCGGGACGCGTCTCCGACATTGCGGCGCTGCCGCCCGTAATCGTGGCGGTCAACGTCGCCGTCGCGCCGCTTTGTTCGAACGTCATTGTTTTCGGCGAGATTTCGAGCGAACGGGCAGCACGATTGTCACAGGCCGCGTAAGCGGACGCAACGATCAGCGCGAGCGCGAGAATCGATGCGGGGACCGACAAGAAACGACGTCGTTGGTGTGAGTCCGTATCCACGCGGCCGGGCATCAGGGACCTCCTTCCGCCAATCGCGATGCAACGACCCGACCCGAACCGAAGAACCTCTCTCCAGATGAGACATCGCACATCCCGTCTTGTTCCATGGTGAACGGACGTTTGTAGAAAAATAACACTGTTTCGTCATCCTCGTTCGATATTAACGCTCCAGCTCCTGCGTGAATATGAATACGTATGACACTTTGCCCGTGCCTTCGTCCGGCCGCGGCAAGCGCCACCTTTCGACGCGGCGGCAAATGCAATTGCCGACGGCTGGATTTTGCATTGTGTCTTCGACAATCGCACAGCGCGACACTGCGCCGTTGCTGTGAGTCATCATTACAACCTCGACTCTGCCTTTTAACGTCGGGTCGGTTTTCAAAGGGACGGCAAAGCAAAGGAGAATGCCGTCCAACTGCGTACGGACGTATTTGTGGACTTTTTCCTTGTCGATGTTCCATATGACTTCCTCGCCGCCTGTAGTTAATCTTGCGGTTCCCTGTCGCCGCGTTTCGGAACCGCGAGGCATTGATCCACCCTGGGTGACGGGGATGGCGCCGGAGACCCCGCCCCAGGATGCGGCTATTACGGCGGAACCGGGGGCGCCGCTCATTACGATGGCGGATGTCTCGTCCCAAGGGCGGGAGCTTCTTTGCGCGGTGTCGGGGTGCACGGAGGCAACGTGGGAGTCGGTGATGCGCCATTCGATTGGCTTGGCCGGCAATGGCCGGCCTAGGGCGTCTACGACGATTGCGGAAATTCTTGTTTTTTCCTTCCAGGACAACCGTAATTCGTCCGGTGTTATGATCACCGCGGCCGGAATCTGGACTGAAACCCGCGCCGACGCGACCCGCCCGCCGGCAAATGCCGTGATTGTCGCGTCGCCGGACCCCTGCGCGGTCACGCGGCCGTCCGCGCCGACAGTGGCCACGCCCTTGTCCGATGATTGCCAGTTAATTGCGGCGCGCGGCTCCGACATCGCGGCGCTGCCGCCGGTGATCGTGGCGGTCAACTGCATCGTGGCGCCGCTTTCTTCGAACGTGGTGGTTTTCGGGGAAATCACGAGTGTTCTGGGTGCCGGCGGGTTCGGCCGGAAAAACAAATCGGCGGCGACAAGGCCGGCGGCAAGAACCACGCCGGCGACAACAAACGGCCAACGCTGACGGCGTGGGCCGGCGGTCGCGCCGGGTTGAGACGAAGAGCTATACTCGCGTTCAGACGCCATTCGCTGTTTCTCCAAAACGCGATTTTCGAGTCGTTGACTAATGATACGCCGGGAGGGGGAGGGCGGCAAGGGAAGGGCGGCCGGAACGCAGAAGTCGGAAGTCAGAAAGCGGCGAGCTAATGTTCCTCGCCGACTGAAGGCGTCCGACAAGTTCGGCAAGTCCGACAAGTCTGACCGGTCTGACCGTTCGCACTCGTCCACGAGCTCCGCGCGCAGCCCGGCCGGGTCGGCGCTGGCCGGCATTCGCCATTCGCCATTCCGCATTCCCCAACCCCAGGTATTGATGCATTTCGCGCCTTGTCCGCCAGGGAATGAGTTTTGCCTTGTGACGCGCCGCCGGATTTAGTACCATCGCGCCGGGCGCGAAGGAGTGAACAGTGAGCAGTGAACAGTGAACGGTGAGCGGGACGCAGTGGTTAGTGTTCAGTGGGCATTGGCCGCGCGGCGGCGCCGGGTTCCCGCGTCGGCGAGAACGAGGACGGGTGGGGGCGGTTCGTGAACCGCCCGGATTTCGCGGGTGCGCGGGCGACCGGATAGGGGAACACGTGCTGATTCTGGTGACGAACGACGACGGCATCGAGGCGGCCGGGCTGGCCGCGCTGGCGGAGGCGATGGCCGCGCTGGGCGAGGTGTTCGTCGTCGCGCCCGACGGCAACCGCAGCGCCAATTCGCACAGCGTCACGCTCGAGCGTCCGTTGCGGCTGGTCGAGGTGCGGCCGAACTGGTTCGCCTGCGACGGCACGCCCACGGACGCCGTGCACCTTGCGCTCAACGGCCTGCTGCGCGGGCGCCGGCCGGCGCTGGCCGTGAGCGGCATCAACCACGGCGGCAACCTCGGGCAGGATGTCACGTATTCCGGCACGGTGATGGCGGCGTTCGAGGCGACGCTGATCGGCGTGCCGGCCCTGGCGGTGAGCGTCGACGCGCGGCAGGATTTCGTCTTCTCGGGCGCGGCGGCGACAGCGGTCGCAGTGGCGCGCGAGATTCTGGCGCGCGGCCTGCCGCCGGGCACGCTGCTCAATCTGAACGTGCCGAACCTGCCGCCCGAGCAGCTCAAGGGGCTCAAGGCGACGCGCGAAGGCCGGCGGCTCTACGGCGACGAGATCGTCGAGTGCGTCGATCCGCGCGGCAAAAAATATTACTGGATCGCCGGGCAGGAACTGGGTTTCGAGCCGATCGACGGCAGCGACATGGTGGCCGTTCGCGAGGGCTACGCGTCGCTGACGCCGATCACCTGCGACATGACCGATCACCGCTTTTTGCGGGAAATGGCGGGGCGCGCATGGACGTGCAAGTAGACGACGAACGCCAGGCGACGGCCCGCGCCGACATGGTCGAACGGCAACTGCGCCGCCGCGGCATCAAGGACGAGCGCGTGCTGCAGGCCATGGGCAGCCTGCCGCGCGAATGGTTCGTGCCGCCCAAGAGCCAGAACGAGGCGTACGCCGACCGCGCGCTGCCGATCGGCGCCGGCCAGACCATCAGCCAGCCGCTGATCGTCGCCCTGATGACCGAGGCGCTCGATCTCAAGGGCGGCGAAAAGGTGCTCGAAATCGGCACCGGCTCGGGCTATCAGACGGCGATCCTCGCGCAAC
>CAZHPN010000304.1:0-4134 GCA_964534375.1 uncultured bacterium
CGGCGATGATGTTCATGAACGGCCGCGTGGCGGTGCAAGGCATCGTCCTGGCCTTTGAAAAATCGTTCTTGCTGCAAGGCGTTTGCTTTCTAGCCATCTTGCCGCTGCTGTGGTTCTTGTGGAGCGCCCGCAGCGTCGATGGTCTGGCAACCGGCGAAAGCGTGGAGTAATCATGACGCAACATCGAGAGATCGCGAGCGATCAACGGACCGGCGCGCCGCGCGTCGTCGAACCGACCGCCGCGGAACCGAACCGCAAGACGAACGGCAAACGGCCGTTTGCCATCCTGGGCGCGGTGATCGCCGCGCTGGTGCTCATCATCGCGATTTACGCGTTCGTCACCCGCAACATGGAAAACACCGACGACGCGCAGGTCGAAGCCGACGTCGCGCCGATTTCCGCGCTCGTCGGCGGCACGGCCCTGCGCATTCCTGTCGCGGACAACCAGCGCGTGAAGAAGGGCGACGTGCTCGTCGAGATCGACCCGGCCGACTATCTCGCGCGCGTCAAGCAGTACGAAGGCGCAGTCGAGGCCGCCGAGGCGCAGGCCAAGGCCGCCGAGGCGCAGGAGGAGATTGTCGAGGCGTCCTCGCGCGGCGGCTACGACGCGGCGAAGGCCATGCTATCGGGGTCGAACATGTCGGTCGCCGCCGCCAATGCGCAGGTCAACGCGGCGCAGGCCGCCGTCGCCAAGGCCCGCGCGGAATTGCATCGCGCCGAGGATGACTACAAACGCGAGGTCGCGTTGCTCAAAGAGGGTTCCGCCGCGCAGGCCGATTACGACCGGGCGCAGACCAACTATGACGCCGCCCGCGCCTCCGAAGCGCAGAGCGAGGCGCAACTCGCCGCCGCCGAACAGCAAAAACGGGGCGCCCAGAGCCGCGTGGCCGAGGCGCAGGGCCGCGTCGAGCAAAGCGAGCCGGTCAACGCGCAGGTCGCCGCAGCGCGCGCCGCCGCCGAACTCGCCCGCGCCAAGCTCAAGGAACAACAAGGCCTGCTCGAAGGGGCGCGGCTGCAACTGGGCCGCACGCGGGTCGTTGCGCCGTTCGACGGCACGCTCTCGAAGCTCGCCGTACGCGAGGGCCAACTGGTGCAGGCCAATATGATGGTCGTCGAACTCGCGCCGGTGACGACCTACGTCGTCGCCAACTTCAAGGAAACGCAAACCGGCCGCATGAAGCCTGGCCAGCGCGCCAACATCACGGTCGACGCCTTTCCCGGCCGGCATTTCAAGGGCCGCATCGAAAGCATCTCGCCGGCCACCGGCGCCCGTTTCTCGTTGATGCCGCCGGACAACGCCTCCGGCAACTTCGTCAAGGTCGTCCAACGCGTGCCCGTGAAAATCGTCTGGGACAAAACGCCCGACGGCGTTACGCCGGAAGCCGGCCTGTCGGCGGATGTCACGGTGCACGTGAAGTAGGGGCAACCGGCGCATGCGCAAGGTCAAGTGGCCAAACGGGAATACCCGAAGCCCCGCGACGCCAAGGCAATTCTCAAGGACAAAGACCTGACGATAAACGCCGATAAGTGCCCGCAGTTAAAGGCATTTCTGAACCGCCTGCTCCATTTTGCGGGTTGTGCGTTGTTGGCGTAGTTTTTCCCTTCAAATTTCGGCCCGACGAATTCCCATCCGCCTCCGCGTGCCGGGACCGTAACGATTTGGCTTGCCGACCGGTTTCGATTTTCCTGCCGGCCGCCGCGAAAAACCGCAATTGCCGCCGCGAACCGTCGTTCTTAAGCTGTGCCGTACTTATTGGACAGGAGGAAAAAATGAGTACAGGACGCTTTGGTTGGTACGAACTGATGACCCACGAACCCGCGAAGGCCCGCGAATTTTACGCGAAGCTGTTCGGTTGGGGCGTGAAAGAAGAAAAAATGGGAGAGGGCTACACCTACCACACGATCGTCAACGGCGAGTGCCAGTTGGGCGGCTACGTCGAGGACAACCAGTCGCCAGCGAACTCGCCCGCGCACTGGGTCTCCTGCGTCAACGTGAAGGACGTCGACGCCACGATCAAGACCGCCAAAAAACAGGGCGCGAAGACGCTGATGGGCCCGATGGATCTCGGCGAGAACGGCCGCTACGCGGTGCTGGCCGACGCGCAGGGCGCCGTGTTTTCGATCCATTCGGCGAAGGCCGGCGCGCCGGAAATGCCGACGTGCGCGGAGAATGAAAACACCTTTGTCTGGACCGAGTTGTCCACCAACAATCCCGCGGCCGCAAAGAAGTTTTACGGCGCGATCGGCGGGTGGACCTTCGACCGCTTCGAAAGCATGGGCAACGACGAATACTGGATCGCCAAATCCGAAGGCCAAGGCTTCGCCGGCATTTGGAAAATGAAGCCCGCGGCCGAGGGCGGCCCGCCGGCGCCGATGTGGACGCCGTACGTTTCGGTATCCGATCCGGACGCGATTCTGGCGAAAGCGAAAGAACTGGGCGGCCGCATCCTCATGGAAGCGACGGATGCGCCGAAAGTCGGCCGCTTTGCCGTGCTCGCCGACCCCTACGGGGGAGTCATCGGCATCCTCCGGCCCGAACCGGGCATGGAGATGTGAAATAGCCCGCGCCCGCCCGGTTGTCGGACAAGGCGTTCGGAACCGGGCGGGAAAGCGGCTTGCCAAACACGGCAACAGCGTTCGTCAACCGGCGCCGAAGCCGAAGAATCGGTAGGCGGGCGGAGTTCACGCGGAATTGGATCGGTTTCAGCAACCGCAGCCGCTGTTTGTGTTTTCGCTGGTGCTTCGAAGCGGCGTCGCATCGTCGTCGGCCGCATCGTCGTTATCATCGTTATCGTCGTTATCATTATCATCATCATCATCCGTGCACGGGCCGTAGCGCTGCACTTCGCCGCCCGAACCGACCGCGAAAATGTCCGAATCGGAATCTCCCCAAATGGAAAACAGGCGCGACGAGGGTGAAGTCAAAGACGGCGACCACGCGGCGCCGTCGTAATGCAGGACGACGCTGCCGCCCGCGGCAAACACATCGGAGCCGGAAGTCCCCCAAAGGCCGTAGAGCGCGGGCCAGGCGCCGTTGTCCATCGTCGTCCACGAGGCGCCGTCGTAGTGCAAAATCACGTCCGGCTCGTTATACCAATCGCCGCCCACGGCGAAAACGTCGGAGCCCGAGGCGCCCCAAACGGCGTTCAAACCGGTTGTCGTGCCGCTGGACATCGGCGACCACGAAGAGCCGTCATAATGCAAGATCACCCCGGCCGTCGAATAGCCGTTCCCGCCCCATAACCCGCCCACGGCGAAGACGTCCGACGCGGAGCTGCCCCAGACGCCGCACAAATTGGCGTTCGTGCCGCTGGTCATCGGCGACCATGAAGCGCCGTCGTAATGCGTCATCGCGCCGCCGCCGCCGGCCAGGAAGACATCCGACGCCGAGCTGCCCCAGAGGCCCGCCTGGCCCGCCGGCACGGGGTCGGTCAGGGTTTCGACCGACGACCAGGTCGCGCCATCATATTGGAGAACTACGTCCGACGCCGGCGAGTCTTCCCAGGCCGCAACCAGCACATTCGAGGCTGAGGTTCCCCAGACGGCGGCTGGGTAGGGCTCGATCTTGGTTTGCATCGTCGACCACGACGAGCCGTCGTAGCGCCAGATCGCGCCTGTGCCCCCGATCACCGTGTCATACCCGACGGCAAAGACGTCGGACCCGGAGCTTCCCCACGCGCCAAAAAAAGTCAACGCCCGGTCCGCTGTCGTCGACGACCAGCAAAACGCGCCGTCCGCGCGATCGCCGTTGACTGTTGGTTTCGGGCCGGGGGCCGCCGCGAGCGAGAAACAAAGCGCAGTCGCGAGAAACGCAAAGAAAACGACGTTTTTCATCACGGGCCTCGTGCTTTCCAAGTTCGAGCCGTTTCAGAGTTCGATCCGCAATTTCAGGTATTCCTATGCGCCTTTTTGCGGCGGACAGTCAAGTGGAGTGAACGATGAACTCGGGATTCGGGACTCGGGACTGGGGACTCGGGACTCGGGATGTGGCCGACTACTGCTCACTGGTCATTGTTCACTGCTCACTTAAAACAAAAGGCCGCATCTTGCGATGCGGCCTCAAAAATGGAATCCGGCGGCGACCTACTCTCCCACCTAGTTACCAAGGCAGTACCATCGGCGCTGGAGGGCTTA
>CAZHPN010000305.1:0-4124 GCA_964534375.1 uncultured bacterium
CGCATTTCGGACACCGACGCGCGTTCCTTCGAGACGGCCTCATACATCACGAAGATCCGCCGCACCTGGGCGTCCGCCGCCAGCCAGTACGCCACCTCGGACGGCAAGCCTTTGAGCGCACTCGTCGCGAGCGGCGCGCCCTGGGGCCCGGCGGTCGCGGCCGCATGGACGACGTTGACGTAATCGGCCGAGTCGAAATTCGGCCGGGCGGCGACGACGCGCGCGTGAAAGTCTTCGTATTTCTTTTTCAGTTGCACGAACCACTGCTCGGCCGACTGAAAGTCCTCGGCTTGCGAATAGATGTTGCCGGCCAGCAGTTCGGCGTCCGGCAGCAGCGGGCTGTTCGGCGCGGCCTGAATGAGTTTCTTGAAGCCGTTGACCGCGTCCTGTTGCAGGCGCACGAGGCTCTTGTCGATGTCGTCGAACATCGACTTCATCTTATCGAGGTCTTCTTCCATCTGGTCGGATTGCTCGACCACGGTTTTCAGGCTGTCTTGATCCTGTTGCGCGTCCACCGCGTCGCGGAACTCGGCGTATTCGCCCCGGACCGATTCGTAGTTGCCGCGTTCGTCGTCGATGGCCTTCAACAGGTAGTCGTTGCGCGTTACGAAAACCCACATCGCTTCGTACAACGCGTCGGCGTAATCGTCCGAGCCTTCGGGAACGGCCGAATAATTGGCCATCGCCTGCGGAAAATCGTTGAGTTCGTAGTAGATCCGCGCCAACGACATGTTGGTCAGCGCGAAGATTTCTTTTTTGTTGGCGACGTCGCCCTTGAGAGCCTTGCGCAGTTGACGCAGGCGGTTGACCGCTTCCCGGTAGTTGTTTTGTTTGACGAAGAGGATTGCGGCGTAATACTGGGCGGTGGCGTAATAGGAGCCTGTCTCCGGAATCGAATCGAAAATTTCGATCGCCTTGGCCGTCTCGCCCCGCACCGCGTACGACTTGCCGATGATGTATCGGCCGAGGCTGCCGTCTTCGCCCTCTTTGAATTCGGAAAGAATGACGGCGTAGAGGCGCTCGGCCTCGGCGTAATCCTTGCGGACCGCCGCGATTTCGATCAACCGCATGAGGCTGAGCGGATAGTAATCGGTGCGCCCGCCGGCGACGACTTGATCGAAATACTTTTTCGCCTCCCGGTAATCGTGTTCGTGAAACAGCGATTCCGCGAGGTAGAACACGGCTTCGGTCGCGTTGGGCAGGGTCGCGGCGAGCGGATGATTGACGATGCCGTAAAACACTTCGACGGCGCCGCGGTAATCGTGCAGTTCGTAGAAGAACTCGCGGCCCTCGACGAACCGCCGGCGCAGCATGAGCCGATCGCGTTCGTCGATTTCCTTGGCGAAATTCGCATCCAGGTCGTCGACGCCGGCTTTGAGCGCCGCGACTTTGGTCGCGAATTGCGCCGCCCGCGCGCGCAACGACTGGGCGTCGTCTTTGGCCGCGGCCGGCCCGATCGTGAGCGTCAGACCCGCCAGCAAAAGAACCGCGATAATCCCGAGTCGTCGCACGCCGTCAACTCCCTACTTCATCTCGAATTTGCACTTCAACCGGTCTTTGAGGCTCGTCAGAAAGCTTCCTTCGTCGTAGGCCGTGACCTTCAGATTCGCCACGTCGCCCTCGTTGACTGCAAAAGTATATCGCGCCTTCACTTTGAACAAGTATTGATTGAGGTAGCTGAAAATGCCGTAGCCGCGGCCCCGGAAAATCATGTCGACCACCAATAAATGATCTCCCGGCAGGAGGCTGCCCTCGTACACGGGAAACTCACCCAGCTTCTCCAAATTGTTTTCCGGGGTGTTCAGCCCGGAGTAAATCTCGAAGCCGTCCAGCGTATACGACAACGATTCCAGCTTGAAAGTTCCGCTGACGTCGTGCTTGTGCGTGATCGACAGGCTGATGATCGACACCGACCCGAGCATCAGTTGCTCGTGCAACTGCATCAGGCGGGCCTTGCTCTTCATGATGCGTTCGCGCAGTTCGTTCAACTGATTGTCGAACTGCGACATCTGCTCGGCGTTCAGCTTCTCGACCTTGACCTCGGTTTGCGTCGTGCCCGCCGCCGGGGCCGTCGGCGCCGGGCCGCCGGGCGCGGGGGCCGCGGCGGGCGCCGCGGGCGCGGGCGGCGACGCGGGGCCGCCGGGCGTTTGCTGCGGAACCGCCCAGGCGGCGACGAACAACGTCGCGGCGATCAAGGCGCCGAGCGCCAGCCACAGAACGGGGTCTCTCCGCTTGCTTGACCGGTATGCCATCCAGTCCCTCTTTTCCGCCAACTGGCGGCGTTTTGGCGCGCCGCCCTTCGTCTCATCGACATCGTTTACAATGCCGCGTCATCCCCGAAAAACAACCCGCGGTCCGCGCCATTCAGAGCTGGCGCCGGGCGCCGCGAGCGTCAACAAACGAAACACGGCACACGAATCCCAAACGGACTCGCGCGCCGGATCCTCACGTAACTGCCGTTTTTCTACCCGTCGGGAAGCCTCTAACCCCCCGAAATCTCTTCGATTCCCCCGCCAAGACCGTCTTGCGTAACGATCTCAACGTCCGCATTGTAAACGTAGATGTTTCGCGGTGTCAAGCACGAGTTGTCTTTTTGCCAGGAAATCTTTTCCGCCGCCCCGCGCGTTTTCCCGCCCGCCGCGACCGCCCAGCGCCATTCTTCGCGCCCTTCCGGCGGCCCGCAGACCTGCCGGCAGCGCCGCGATTCGTCCTCAAAAAAAAACGACCTCGCGTCGGGCTATTCGCTCGCCGCTTCGTTTATGAAATACCTGTCGGATTGGAAAGAAATGTTCGAAGGACTGCCGAATGGATCGTCACCGGCCCGGGCGCCGCCGCCGCGTTCCCGCCGCAGCGCCAGCAACGCCGCGCGGCATTGCGCATCGTCAATGCATTTTTCAAAGATCGGAAAATCCATCTCGCGCGCGTGCACTTCCATCCAAAGGTCGGGCAGCAAACCCGTGCCTTCGGGGAACGGCGGCTCGCCGGGCTGCGCGAATTCCGCCATAGAGACGGAGACGGCGAGGCCGCTGGCCGGCAGGCGATAAGAAAAATTGCCGCCGGTGCGCATCATGCCCCCGGTGTTTTCGCCGACCGCGATCGCGTCCGGCGCCGTGCGCGCATGTCGCACAAAGAGCTCGCACGCCGACAGGCACTCGTTGTTCTGAATCAGCAACGTCAGCCGCCGCGATCCGCGCGCGACGATCGTCGCCCGGGCGTCGCCCGTATCGCGAAACGAGCCGCCGCGATGGCGCGCGCGGAACAGGAGGCGCAGGCCTTCGAGCACGCTGTCGCGGGCGAGGCTCGCGGCCGTTTTCCAAAGCGGCAACCGTTTCGTCCGAAATTCGTCACGGCGCGCGTTCAGCAGGCCTTGCAGCGCGACATCGCTGAGCACGCCGTGAAATTCGTCGGTCTGCGCGAGCCCGGGCGCCGCCGCCGCCGCCAATCTGGTCGCACGCTTTCCGTCGCCTCCTTCATTGCCGCGCACGTCGAAAAACGCCGGCGACGGCTCGGCCGCCGCGGCGCGCGCCGCCGCCAACGTCGCGTCGAACCGCTCGCCGGAACGAATCCCAAACGAAGACACGGCGACCAGCGGCCAATTCTTCGTCGGCGTCCGGCCGGCGAAAATCGGGCCGGGCAGCGCCGGCGGCCAAAACCTGCGGAACGCGACCGCCGTGGCGACTACGCCGGCGGACGTACGGAAACGGCATTGCCATGGCGTCGGCTCGGTCGACGGCGCCAGTGCGAGCAAGCGGCGTTCGACGACCAGATCGTCCTCGTCCGCCCGGCCAAACGGCGCCACGAACGCCCGGCCGCCCGCAATATCGCAATCGAGAAACTCATCCCCCGGCCGAACCTCGACTTTCGGGCTTTTTAGGACGATCCGCCGATCTTCGTCGTTGCGAAACGCGAATTCGGAAATGAAGGCGAATTGCCGTTCGCACATAAGGCTTCCGTTAAGTTTTCCGTTCTCGTCCGTGCCGGCAAGCCCGAAGTGACAATCGCCGAGCGGCAAAAGCGACTCGTGCAGCAGCTTTTGAAAATTCGTTGTGCGGATCGGCTCCTCTGCCGCGGCGACGCCCGCGCGCATGCCGTCGTATATGCGCTGCCACTTCGCGTCGTCCTCG
>CAZHPN010000306.1:0-4099 GCA_964534375.1 uncultured bacterium
GCGCGGTTGTCGTTCCCGCGACGCATGACGTGCCGGCGCAGCAGCCGCTCGCGCAGTCCGTGGAATCGCAATAGGCGACGCAACTTTGCCCCGTGCATTCATTGCCCGCGCTGCACGCGACGCAGGCCGCGCCGTTCGTGCCGCACGCCCCGTTGGCCGTGCCGGGCTGACAGGTTCCAGTCGCGTCGCAGCAGCCGTTGGGACACGACGTTGCCGTGCAGGCATCGTCATCATCGTCGTTGTCGTCATCGTTATCGTTATCGTTGTCGTCGTCATCGTCCGGCGGCGAGGAATCGTCGTCGTCGTTGTTATCGTTGTCGTTATCGTTGTCGTCATCGTCGTCGTCGGCGACGGGTGACGCGTCGTTGTCGTCGTCGTTGTCGTCGTTGTCGTCGTTGTCGTCGTCAACGTCGGCGTTGGTCAAAATCGCTCTGCGCGAATCGTCGCCGCCGCAGGACGCAACCGCGGTCAAGCAAATTAACACCAGGAATGCCACCAGGAGATTCTTGCTCATGCTCACCCCGACCGTCGATTCGCAAAAGATCAATCCTGCGTTAGCCCGCCCACACTGCTTTCGCCGCGAAACCGTCTCGTTCCAGATATTTCATGTGTACCACGCGCCGTGGAGACGAATCAACTGGAAAAAAACGCCGCTGCGCCGCGAAACCATTTCGTAAGTCGCTTGCAAGGTACTACAGGTGGCCGGATGAAGTCGAGTCAGGAGCTTCTCAAACCGTTACGTAAGGTTTATGGGACGAATGGGACGAATGGGACGAACAGGACGAATGGGACGAATGCCGCCCAAAACGGGCCATCCCGGAGCACGCCCCCCGCTCCGACTCTCTCTTCGAAGGGACATCGGCAAGGCGCCCGACCGGTCGCGCCGCAAGCCGCTCTCAAGTGTGAGGGGGTCGCCAGGAACAGGCGCGCGGGCCGTCGCTGGTTGGATCGACGCCATGATCGGCTACTGAGTTGTGATTTCGGTTGCTCCGCCAATAAATTCCGGTAGTGACACTAAATCGCTATAACACGAATCGAATGGCAATGCCGACACCTCGCGCTTTCAATTCGACCCAGCGTGAAACCGCCGATCGCTATCGTCCAGCCGGTGCGAGATTCCTGCCCCCACGGTCGCGACTCGTCGCCCGCAGTCTCCCTGTTGAACTGTCAAACTTTATGGTACAGTCGGTTACGGGGCGTCTTGTGGCGCAGTCACTGAATGTCTTGCGATATCGGCAACTTACCACAGGTCACCCCGCCCCCAATGGTAACCGTGAATAATCCGGGGTGAGCGAAGTTCATGCGCGCGCGCTACTTGAAAGATTTTCTGGCGTCGCGGTCGATGCGGGCGGCGGCGATCGGCGCCAATTCCATCGCCTTTCTGATGATCCTTGGGTTGTACTGGAAATCGCGGCCGCTGCTCGCGCTCAAGAGCCTGCGCCACTTGTTGACGTCCGAAGTTTGGCAGCCGCTGTCGGGCAAGTTCGGGTTTTATCCGTTCATCGTCGGCACGGTCGAAGTGACGCTGATCGCCATGGTCTTCGCCGTGCCGACCTGCCTGCTCGCCGCGATCTACCTGTCGGAATACGCGCCGCGCCGCCTGCGCGAGGGGCTGCGGCTCGTCATCGACTTGATGGCCGGCATCCCGTCGGTGATCTACGGCCTCTTCGGCGTGATCGTCGTTGTGCCCGCCGTGCGCGACATCGGCCGCGCGCTCGGGCGCTCGACGACGGGCTACAGCCTGCTGGCCGGCGGCGTCATTCTCGCGGCGATGGTCGCGCCGATCATCGTCTCGGTGACGCTCGAGGTGCTGCGCGCCGTGCCGGCTGAGGCGCGCGAAACCTCGCTGGCGCTGGGCTCGACGCGCTGGGAAACGGTGAAGCACGTGCTGCTGCGCCACTCGCTGCACGGCGTGGTCTCGGCCGTCGTGCTCGGTTTCGCGCGGGCCTTCGGCGAGACGATCGCCGTGCTGATGGTGATGGGCAACGTCGCGAAGGTTCCGCATTCGGTGTTCGACGCCGCCTATTCGCTGCCGGCGCTGATCGCCAACAATTACGGCGAGGTGATGTCGGTGCCGCTGTACGATTCGGCGTTGATGCTGGCGGCGCTGATTTTGCTGGTGGTGGTCGGCGGCTTCCACCTGGCCGCGCATCTCACCCTTTACCGCATCGAAAAAAGGGCGTAGGCCGTGCAGCGTCGCAAACTCGAAGAAACCGTCGTCAAAGGGCTGATGATCGCCTCGCTCGGCCTGATCGTGCTCTTTCTCGCGGGGATCATCTTCGTCATCGTGCTGCGCGGGGCGCGCGCGCTGACGTGGCAGATGATCTTCCAGACCCCGCACGGCGGCTACTACCTCGGCCAGGGCGGCGGCGTCGCCAACGCGATCGTCGGCTCGCTCTATTTGACCGGCGGCGCCTCGGTCGTCTCGCTTTTGCTGGCGCTGCCGATCGCCTTCGCCTTGCAGCGGGAGTACGCCTCGCGCTCGTTCGCGCGGTTCACGCGGCTGGCGCTGGACGTGCTGTGGGGCATGCCGTCGATCGTTTACGGCGCCTTCGGCTTCGTGATCATGGTCTGGCTCGGATTGCGCGCGTCGCTGCTGGGCGGCATCATCGCCTTGTCGCTCTTGATGCTGCCGATCATGACCCGGGCAATGGAGGAGATCATCGATATGATCCCGCGCGAACTGAAGGAAATTTCCTATTCGCTCGGCGCCACCCGGCTCGAAACGACGCTGGCGGTGGTGCTGCGGCAGGCGCTGCCGGGCGTCGTCACCGCCGCGATGCTCGCCTTCGGCCGCGGCATCGGCGACGCGGCGTCGATCCTGTTCACGGCCGGCTACACGGATTACGTGCCGCGGTCGCTGTTCGATCCGGCGGCCTCGCTGCCGCTGGCCGTGTTTTTCCAGATCGGCACGCCGATCCCCGAGGTGCAGGAACGCGCGTACGCCTCGGCGTTGATTCTGCTGCTGATCGTGCTGGCGGTGAACCTGCTGTCCCGCCTGCTTAGCCTGCGCTTTTCGCGCAACACGATTCGGTAGGACGCCGCCATGCCGCACATCAGCGTGCAAAATCTGACCCTGCGCTACGGCGCACGCGAGGCGTTGCGGCATGTCACGCTCGACATCCCCGACGGCCGCATCACCGCAATCATCGGGCCGTCGGGCTGCGGCAAAACGACGCTGCTCAAGAGCCTCAACCGCCTCACCGACCTCAACGAAGAGGTCTCGGCCGACGGCGCGGTGCTGATCGACGGCGAGAACATCTTCGACCCGGCCGCCGACGTGCTCGCCCTGCGCAAGAAATTGGGCTACCTCTCGCAGCGGCCGTTCCCGCTGCCGATGTCGATCTACGACAACATCACGTACGGCCCGCGCATCCACGCGATGAAACGCCTGACGTCGCTGACGCGCCTGGGCGATTTCATCAAGCAGCACGAGGTTCCCGGCTTCGACGTCGACGCGGCGTTGCGCGCGGCCGCGGGGCAAAAGCACGGCGCGCGCGATCTGCTGGTCGAGTTCTATCTGCGGCTGGCCAGCTTGTGGGACGAAGTGCGCGATCGCCTGCACACGCCGGCGTCGCGCTTGTCGATCGGCCAGCAGCAGCGGCTGGCGCTGGCCCGTACGCTGGCGGTGGAACCGGAGGCGATTCTGGCCGACGAGCCGACCTCGGCGCTCGACCCGATTTCGGCGAAACTGATCGAAACTCAGTTTCAGGCGCTGAAGAAGAACTACTCCATCATCGTCGTCACGCACATCTTGCGGCAGGCGCGCCGCATCGCCGATTACGTCGTCTTTTTGTACCTCGGCGAGTTGATCGAGCACGGCCCCGCCGCCGAGTTTTTCGCCGACCCGAAAGACCCGCGCACCCGGGCGTACATCTCCGGCGAAATCAGCTAGCGCGCGCGGCCAAGATAACGGCCGGTTCGCCTGCGTCAAGAAAGTGCGTTTATTTATCGTCGGGCACGACCCCTTCCCAACTCATAAGCGCTAACTCAAGCCGTGCGAGCCTTCAAAATTGGCGAATATTCGTCGTTTTCATGGACGCGCGGACCTCTCCCCCGGCCACGCCCGGCGTGGCCGCGCCCCTCCCCGCCACAGGGA
>CAZHPN010000307.1:0-4052 GCA_964534375.1 uncultured bacterium
TCGGCTGAATCGCCGTCACGACGATAAAATTCACTTTATAGACAGTCTCTATAGGCAGTATCGGACTCATAGATCCTATCGACACCGTCGACAAATCACGCCCCGCCGACCGCCGATAGCTGCGAAATTGAATTGGGAGGGGACTGCAAACCGGAATGTGGAATGGCGAAAGGCGAATGGCGAATTTCGGGCGGCGTCGGCGATTCTGCATTCTCCATTCGCCATTCGCCATTGTGCGAGGGATGAGTTCGTGAAATCGATCAAACCGAGAAAATCGACAATCTCTGTAGAGACTGTCGTTCTTGTTCGTGCCGGCCGGCCGTGCAGGGGCGATGCTGGCCATCGGTTACGAGTTACGCGCTCGACTCGTCACTCGCAATTCGTCATTCGTCATTCATCCCGCTTCCCGCCGGCTTCTTGCGCGCTCGGGCCCGGCCATGTATCTTGCTCGTCCGGAGGCTCCGACGTGATTGAAATTCGCTCCATCGAACGCCCGGAATACACGGATTTTTATCTCACCGCGGCGGCGCGGTCCGGCCGCGACGATCTGACCGTCGCGCAGGAAATCTACGCCAAGGCCGCGGCGTTTCTCGCGGAAAAACGCATCCAGCCGGTCATCGAGAAAGCCTTTGGCCGCGTCAGCCGCCGCGCGGAAATCACGGAAGTGCGGCGCGCCGCGTTCGCCGCGGCCGGCTTGCCGCCCGATCTCCCCTACGCGTTTCTCGAAGGCGCGCCGGTGCACGACGGCCCCTTCGCCGGCCTGCAAATCTGGGGCGTCGCGCCGAGCAATGCCGCGACGTCGCTGGTCCGCAGCGAAACGCTGCCGGCCGGCGCCGTGGGGCGGCTGTTCGAAGTCGCCGGCAGCCGGCTGCTGTACGCGCCGGCGATTCACGGGCTGAACGCGAGCGACGGCGCGTCGCCGACGGCGCAGGCGGCGACGATGTTCGACCGCGCGCGCGACGCCGCGCTCGCCGCCGGCTTCACGTACCGCGACGTCATCCGCACGTGGATTTACCTGGCGCGCATCCTCGACTGGTATGGCGACTTCAACCGCGTGCGCACCGCGTTCTTCGGCCGCGAGGGCCTCGGCGCCGACCCGACGCGGCCCGATTTTCCGGCCAGCACCGGCATTCAGGGCCGCGCCGGCGACGAGGCCTGCGTGATGGACCTGCTGGCCCTGCAGGCCGACCCGGCGGCCGGCGTGACGATCGAGCCCGTGCTCGCGACCTCGCGGCAGAACAGCCCGTTCCAATACGGCTCGGCCTTCTCGCGGGCGATGGCCGTGCGCCGCGGCGGCCTCTCGACAATCTATATTTCCGGCACGGCCAGCGTGAACTGCGCCGGCCAGGCCGCGCATCTCGGCGACCCGGGCGCGCAAGCGTGGGAGACGCTGATGTGCATCGCCGCGCTGCTCGAAGACCAGGGCGGCGGTCTGCCGAACATCGTGCAAGCGACCTGTTACGTGAAAAACGCCGCCGCGCTCGCCGCGTATCGCGATGTCGTCCGCCTGCTGCACGTGCCGCGGTTCCCGACGGTCACCGTCGTCGCCGACGTCTGCCGCGACGAATGGCTGGTGGAAATCGAGGCGGTGGCGATTGTCTGAAAGGTTCGCTATACTCTTCGAGCAACAAAGGAATCGGAGCATCGCGCCCAATATGACAACCGCCGCCTCGGTCATCGCCGTCGTCTTCGCGCCCGAAGCTGTCGCCGAAGCCTCCGCCAAAGTCGTGGCGTTGTTGGGCCTGCCGCATTGCCCCGACCGGCACTGCCGCTGGTTCGACGGCACGCTGCTTACGGTGCAGGCGGAACGCGCGCTGCACGAGGAAACCGTCGCGGCGATCGGCGCCGTGCCGGGCGTCCGACGCGCGTTGCATTTGCCGCACGGCCGCCGTTTTCACCATCGCACGCACGGCCTGCCGCGCGACGTCGTGCGCCTCGCGGACGGCGTCGAAATCGGCGGCGACGAGCCGACTTTCATCGCCGGCCCGTGCAGCGTCGAGAGCGAGCAGCAGGTCTGCGAAATCGCCATGCAGGTCAAAGAAGCCGGCGCGTCGGCGTTGCGCGGCGGCGCGTTCAAGCCGCGGACCTCGCCGTACGAGTTCGGCGGCCTGGGCGCCTCGGGCCTGGAATATCTCGTTCGCGCGCATGAGAAATCGGGCCTGCCGATCGTCACCGAGGCGCTCGATTCGTCGCACCTGGACGCCGTCGCCGAGGTCGCCGATATGATCCAGCTCGGCTCGCGCAACATGCACAACTCCACCCTGCTCTTCCGCGCCGGCGCCCACCCGCTGGGCAAGCCGGTGCTGCTCAAACGCGGGTTCAGCGCCTCGCTCGACGAATTCCTCGAAGCCGCGGAATACGTCTTGCTCGGGCGCTTCGCCGCCGGCCACGCCGCCCCCGGCGTCGTCCTCTGCGAACGCGGCCTGCGCCTGTTTGACGATCTGCTGCGCTTTTCGCTGGACATCGCCGCTTTCCCCGTGCTGCACGCGCGCACGCGGTTGCCGGTCATCGCCGATCCGAGCCACCCCGCCGGCGCGCGCGAATTCGTCGCGCCGTTGGCCCTGGCCTCCGTCGCCGCGGGGGCCGACGGCCTGCTGGTCGAGGTCGCCGGCGACCCCGCCGACGCCTGGTGCGACGGCCGCCAATGCCTGCCGTACGACGCTTTCCGCGACCTCGCGCGCCGGGCGAAGATCGTCGCCCGGACCGCGCGCGGCGCGCCCGTCTGAGCCGGCGCCGCGGATGAATTGGCGCATCACCGGCCCCGCCGGCGACAGCCTGATTTTTCTCGGCCCCCTTTCCGAATTGCTGCCGCGTTGCTGCCCCGAAAAGCCGGCGCTGATTGTCGCCGACGCCGCGGCGCACGCCTTGCACGCCGGCGCGTTTCCCGCCGCGCCGGTCGTCGAACTGCCGCCGGGCGAAGCCGCGAAATCGCTCGACACGGTGCGCGCGCTGTATGAGAAATTCCTGGAGCACAACTGCGACCGCGGCTCGCCGATTCTGGCGATCGGCGGCGGCGTGGTCTGCGACGTGGCGGGCTTCGCCGCGTCCACCTGGCTGCGCGGCGTGCCCTGCGGCTATATCCCCACGACGTTGCTGGCGCAGGTCGACGCCGCGATCGGCGGCAAGACCGGCGTCAACTTTCACGGCTACAAAAACCTGATTGGAACCTTCCAGCAGCCGCGGTTTGTCGTTTGCGACCCCGCGTTTCTCCGGACCCTGCCGCCCGCCGAATTCCGCAACGGCCTGGCCGAGGCGGTCAAGCACGCGGCGATTGCGGACGCCGGCTGCTTCGATTTTCTCGAGAACGCCGCGGACCGCATTCTCGCGCTCGACGCCGGCGCGCTCGCGCGCCTCGTCGGCGACTCGCTTGCCGTCAAGACCGCGATCGTCAATCGCGACGCGCGCGAGGCCGGCGAACGCCGCCTGCTCAATTTCGGCCACACGATCGGCCACGCCCTCGAAAAAACGCGGTCGCTGCCGCACGGCGAAGCGGTGGCGCTGGGCATGCTCGCCGCCGCGCGCCTCTCGACGCGCCGCGGCCTGCTGCCGGCGGCGGACGCGCAACGGCTGGCGGCGCTGCTGGCCCGCTTCGGCCTGCCGACGGAGACGGCGCTGCCGCGCGAGCCGTTGCTCGACGCGGTCGCCAAAGACAAAAAACGCTTGCACGAAACGCTGCATTTTGTTTTGCTGGAGAAAATCGGCCGCGGCGTCGTGGTTCCCTTGCGCCTGGAAGAATTGGCGGCGCTGTGGGACGACTCGCCGCCGCGCTGAAAAGGGCCGCCCATGAACGATGGCAAAATCTACGCGGTGATCGGCAATCCCATTTTGCACAGCCGCAGCCCGGCCCTTTTTTTCGGCGGTTTCTCGCAGAAGCTGATGCCGGGCGCCTATACGCGCCTGGCGGTCGACAACCTGGACGACGCGCTCGCGCTGGCGGCCGATCTGGGCCTCGCCGGCTTCAACGTCACCTCGCCGTTCAAGCAGGAGATCGCCGGCCGGCTCGAAGATCGGAAGAGCGTCGTGTAGGGAAAGAGTGTAGATCTCGGTGGTCG
>CAZHPN010000308.1:0-4012 GCA_964534375.1 uncultured bacterium
ATCGTGGGGGCCGCGGCGATGATCCTGGATTCCCGCCGCCGCGGGAATGACGTTTCAAGGGGCGGGGCCGCGTAATCGTGGGGGCCGCGGCGATGATCCTGGATTCCCGCCGCCGCGGGAATGACGTTTCAAGGGGCGGGGCCGCGTAATCGTGGGGGCCGCGGCGATGATCCTGGATTCCCGCCGCCGCGGGAATGACGTTTTAAGGGTCGGCGCCGCAACCGACCTCCGCTTTTCGAACATTGCGCCCGACGCTACAGCGCCGTCGCCCGCACCGTCAGCGGCCGGTCGATGATATTGAGATATTCCGGCACGCGGTCGAGGCGAAAATCGTTCATGTTGTACATGATCGATTTGAGATATAACTTATCCCTTTTTAGCTCGCCCACGTTCTCCAGCGTGTAGCCGAGGTCGCCGCACTCGCCCGGGTCGTCTTCCGGCCCGTCGCGGGCCGCGCGATCGTCGTTGAAATACAGATTCGGCCGCACGGGCGTCGCGCTGGCGTCGTAGAGCAGGCGGTTCATCCAGGCGCCCTTCCCGGTCGGATCGGTGACGACCGACCACGCGTACGGCCCGCGGTCCAGGTGCTTTTTCTCTTCGGTCGGCACACCGTCGATCTTCACGCCGTTGCGGTTGTTGCTGTTGTAAAAGACGCGGCCGGGCACGTTGCACAGGCCGTCGGTCGAGACGCGAAAGCGCGGGTCTTTCATGAGCAGGTCGGCGCCGAACGGCATCTCGATCACGGTGGGGAACTCGAACGAATTGCCGTAGTAGACGTTGTCCATATAGGCTTTGGGCGATTTGATCTTCCACAGCTCGACCTGATTGACCGTGTGCCGCACGACGCGCACGGGGCCGTTGATCCACCCGACCGTGCGGCTGAGAAAGTTCTCTTCGTTTCGTTCCAATTTCAGGCCGGCGATGGTCGCGGTGAAACGAATCTTGAGCCGGTCGACGAGATTTTGGTTCGCGCCGCCGCCGGCCGGCTTGAGCGACAATTTGCCGATCGACAGCCTGGCTTTCGGGTGAAACGCCATCAGATAACGGGCGGCGTCGATCGTCGTCGTCGGGTCGTCGTACCGCACGTACGAAACCGGGCTGCGCGGCGGCGCCGCGTTCGCGTAATGCACCAGGCTGACCCAGGCCGTGCCGCCGTCGAGCGGGTCGGCGATCTCCAGTTCGACGGCGCCGTCGAATTCGCCCGGCAGTTGCGCCCGCGCGCCGCGCTCGCCGGCGTCGGCGACCATGAACACGAGTTCGTCTCTCGGTTTGATTCGCCCGTCGCCGGACTTTCTGCCGGGGCCGAACGGCAGAAAGTAGGCGCCGTTCTTGTCGCGTTCGTCGATCTGAAACGGGATCGGCGCCGCCCGGCCGTCGCGGAAGGCGAAGAGGCGCGTCTGCGCGATCTCCCAGCCGAGCGCGCCGGTCAGCTTCGCGCCTGGCACGACGACCGGGTCTTCCGTGCGCCGCAACGTGCGGCCGCCCTCGCCGGCCGCCGGCGGCGGCGCCGCGGCTGCGGCCAGGACCAGAACAACGATCGGCAACAGGAACCAACGGCGAGGCATCGGCGACTCCGGCAACGTTTGGCCGAGCCTAGCAGCGGGCGGCGACCGCGTAAACCGCCGGCTTCAGCGCCCGCCGGGAAAGGTTCGATTCAGCGGCATTCTCCGACGATGTTTTCGACAGGATCGACAACCGGGAAACGATCCTGTCAAAAACACTTCATCTCGCTCGCGATCGTCACTTGACCTTCAGCTTCTCGGCGAGTTCGTCGCAGAATTTCCGCAGCACTTTGACGCGCGCGTAATATTTGTCGTTCGCCTCGACGAGCGTCCACGGCGCGATCTCGGTGCTCGTCCGCTCGACCATCTCGTTGACCGCCGCTTCGTACTCGTCCCATTTCTTGCGATTGCGCCAATCTTCGTCGGTGATCTTGTACTGCTTGTACGGCGTCTTTTCGCGTTCGCGGAACCGCCGGTGCTGCTCGTCTTTGTCGATGTGCAGCCAGAATTTGAGCAGCAGTATCCCGTGTTCGGTCAGTTGCTCCTCGAAATCGTTGAGCTCGCGATAGGCGCGATCCCATTCGTCGCGGCGGGCGAAGCCCTCGACGCGCTCGACCAGCACGCGGCCGTACCACGAGCGGTCGAAGATCGTCACGCGGCCGCCCCGCGGCAAATGTTTCCAGAACCGCCATAGATAATGATATTTTTTCTCTTCTTCGGTCGGCGCGGCGATCGGGATGACGCGGTATTGCCGCGCATCCATCGCCGCGGCGATGCGGCGGATGATGCCGCCCTTGCCCGCCGCGTCCCAGCCTTCGAAGAGCAGCACGCTCGCCTGCCGGCGCTCCATCGCCTTGCGCAGCAGGACGTTCAACCGCGTTTGATATTCGTGCAACTGCCGCTCGTATTTCGGGCGGGTCAGGCGCTTGGCCAAATCCAGCGTGCCGAGAATCATGTATTTCTCGCGCAGCTTTTGCGGTCGCGGCGCGGGCGGCTCGGGCGGCGCCGCCGCGGCCTTCAGCCGCGCCGCCAGTTCGTCGCGAAGAAATTCGCCGACGCTCAAATTGCGATAGCGCGGGTCGGCGCCTTCCACCAGCCGCCACGGGGCCTCCCGGGTGCTCGTGCCGCGCAGCACGCGTTCGATGACGGTGCGGCCCTTGTCGTAGAGGCGCAGGATCTTGCGCTCGTCCTGCAGCGACAGCCACGGCGCGTGCTCCTGGTTCGCGTACGACGCCATCCGTTTTTCGAGTTCCGACTTTTTCAGGTGCAGCCAGAATTTGAGAATCAGCGCGCCGTCCTCGATCAGTTCCTTCTCGAAAAAGTTGATGCGCGCCATGGCCTGGTCGAGCGCCGCCGCCTGCTCCGGATTCTTCACGCCCCGCCGGATCGTCTGGCGGTACCACGAGCCGAAGATGATTCCGATGCGGCCCTTGGGCGGCAAATTGCGCCAGAAGGCCCAATATTCCGGGTTTTCACCGTCCTCGATGTCTTCCAGGACGCTGGTGATCAGGTACCGCGGATCCATCCATTCGTGCAGAATCGATAATGTTTCGCCGATGCCCACGCGATCGTCGCCCGACAGCACGAGGATCACCGGGAAATTGGCCTGCCGCAACTCCTGCTGCAAATCGAGCAGGTTGGCCCGCAACTCCGGCAGCCGCGCTTCGTAGTCTTTCTTGGCGATCTGCCGACCGATTTCCGCAAAACGGAACATGCGCCCTCCCCGCCGATTTGCCGTATCGTGAACAGCGGCGCGGCGAACGTCAACCGCGAATGAGGTTCGGCAAGATTCGGGCGGGAAACCGCGAATGCGAGCGAATGCACGCGAATAGGGCCGCCGCCCGCCGCGCCCCATCATCTGCAAAAGCGCCCCCCGCCTTCGAGACTGTCGACAAATTCGACCTCACCCCCAACCCCCTCTCCAGCTTCGTGGCGAGGGGGCTAGCCGGCGCACACGTTGCCGTGTTTTGCACGGGATTTCGCGGCGCGCACCCCCTTCTCCACAACGTTGGAGAAGGGCGCCGGGGGGATGAGGCGCTTAAAAACCGTCAATCCGAGAAAATCGACAGCCTCCTTCGCGGGGGCAGGCTTTTCCAGGCGCGATCCGGCGCAGGCGTGGGCGCCTGCGCCACGCCTGCGTAACGAAGGCTGTCGCCTCGCTGCCGTCCATTCTGCGACGAGCTCGACCCGAACCGAGAGGGTCGGCAGATTTACGTGATGAAGCGGCTTCGGAAACAACGCAGAAGACCGATTTTTTCATTACTCTGTCGACGGCAACGGCGAAATGGTTTGGCCCAATTTCGGAACTGGCCCGCGGAATCGTCCCGTTTTTTGCGCGCGAGCTCGGCCGCCGGCGGGGCGCCGGCGGTCCCGGGGCGGGTGGGGACACCCGCGCTCCCACGCTATTTCCGCGGTCGGTCGACCGCGGCCGCGTTGATGTTGGCCCTCGCGCTACCCTCTCCCAAAGGGCGCATAGGCTTTAGGATAAAGAGCGGCGACGCTTGGAAAAG
>CAZHPN010000309.1:0-4001 GCA_964534375.1 uncultured bacterium
TCGCCGGGCATTTTCGGCTCGACGCCCGGCAGCGTCTTCGTTTCCCACGCCGAATCGTCGAAGTTCGGCAGGTAGGCGCCGCCGCTGCCGGTTTCGATATTGGCGATGTTCGCGGCGTCGCGCGCGTCGAACGAATAGTTGTGATCGAGCCGCACCCGCAGCTTCTTCCACGGGCCGGCCAGCGTCAGCACGTCGTGCTCCTGCGGCTCGAAATCCGGCAGCGGGCTCTGCCATTGCACCGGCACGTAGATGCCGCCGTTCGCCTGGAACTCGAGCGTCGCCGGCAACGTGCCGATCACGTCCAGCGCCCCCGCCGGCGCGGCCGAGAACGCCGCCACGACCGCCAACGAAGTGAAAAGAAAAATCATCGGACGCTGGAAACAAGGAAATTGCGGGGAAAAAAGCCGTTGGCGCATGGCCGAACCTCATCTTTTTCTTCGGCGTGAGGGCGCCGATCCGCCGCGCGAATTCGAACGGTCATTCAAGAAATGGATCGCGTTTCAGATTACAAATACGGCGGCGGTTGGTCAAGAATCGAATTGGTCGCCTTGTGCCCCGGTGAACGCGACCGAACGACTGACAACGATGGACGAGACCGGCCGATTGCGCGATTAGTCGTGTTTCTACGGTAGACAACCGATTACGCCGGAGGCGATACGCGCCCCCTGGTCATTTCTCGTCGCGGGCGCAGCGAAATCCGGCGGTGAACACGAAGTACCGGCTCGTCGGGCTGAACCAGCCGCGGGTCGATGCGCGGACGTTTTTCGCGGGATCGACCCAGGAGCCGCCGCGCAGCACGTGCGTGCCGCCGGCCGCCGGCCCTTGCGGGTTGTCCGACGGCGCTTTCGCATAATACTCGCCGTCGTACCAATCCGCGCACCATTCCAAGACGTTGCCGAGCATGTCGTACAGCCCGTAGTCGTTCGGCTTTTTTGTCGCCACGGGATGCGTCTTTTCGTCGGCGTTGTTCGCATACCACGCGATGGAATCCACATCGGCATACCGCGCGCCGGCCGTACCGCCCCGCGCCGCGAACTCCCACTCGGCCTCCGTCGGCAAACGTTTGCCCACTTTCGCGCAGTAGTCGTGGGCGTCGCTCCACGAAATCGCGTCGACCGGGCAAGTGGGACAGGGCTGGAACTTGCTGGGATTCTTGCCCATGACGGCCTTGAACTGCGCCTGCGTCACCTGCGTCACATCCATCGAGAAATGCTTCACCGTCACCTGATGCGCCGGCTTTTCGTTGTAGTCGCACTCCTTGTCGTCCGGCGAGCAACCCATCAGGAACGAACCGCCGGGAATCCCGACCACGCCGGACGGGCTGCCCGAACTCGCTTCCGGCGGCGTCTCCAGACCCGGGGCCGGCGGGGCGTTGCGGCTGCAGCCGGCGGCGAAAATCGCGCCGCCGATCGTCAAAACGGCAATTAGCACGGAAAGCAAAACAATTCGTCTCGTCATCAAACGCCCCCTGCGTGCGGCGCAAATTCCGCGCCGCCGCGAACTCGGGTTTCGTACGCACGGTAAGTCGGCTGTCGGGTTAATAGCTACGCCCAGCCGCCCGCGCCGTCAAGATTGCCGCGCCGGCCCCCAATCCTCGGCGAAGAGATTCGGTTCTTTTTACCGGATGGGCTGGAATTGTCGACATGGCGCCGCGGAAGCCCTTTCAGATCGCTGCTGTCGATCCGGTCCATCCCGAAAATCCTGTGAATCCTGGCAAAACGATGCCGTGAACTTTCACCCCGCGAAAAACGCCGCGCGCGAACTGGACAAGCCCGGTCAAATTATTATCTTCTCAAGAGGTTTTTGGCCGAGGGACTTGCCAAAACAATACGAAAAAATTCGGGCGAACAACAATGACGAGCGCCGGCCTGTCGCACGCGGGCGGCGCGGCGCGACGATCGACAAAACCACGGCGAAGCGAGGTGTTTCCATGGCGGCGTTGAATTCATTCGGAACGCAGGCGGTGCTCAAGACCAGCGCGGGCTCGTTTTTTTACCACCGGTTGCGCAAGTTGGCCGAGGATGGGCTGGTCAATCTCGAGCGCCTGCCGTTTTCGATGAAGATTTTCCTTGAGTCGGCGCTGCGGTCCGAAAATGGCCTCGAGGTCGTGCGCGCGGACATCCTGCGCCTGGCGAAATACGATCCGAAAAAACCCGGCGAGGAAACCTTCCCCTTCAACCCGGCGCGCGTGCTGATGCAGGATTTCACCGGCGTACCGGCCCTGGTCGACCTCGCGGCGTTGCGCAGCGCGATGCACCGGCTGGGGCGCGACCCGCAGAAGATCAACCCCGTGCTCGCGGTAGACTTGATTATCGACCACAGCTTCCAGGTCGACGCCTGGGGCCGGCCCGAGGCGCTGCAGATCAACGCCGACATCGAATTCCAACGCAACCGCGAGCGGTACGAGTTTCTGCACTGGGGCCAAAAAGCGTTTCACAATTTCAAATGCGTGCCGCCGGCGATGGGCATCTGCCACCAGGTCAACCTCGAATCGCTCGGCCAGGTCGTATATCGCAAGACCGAACCCGGGCTCGACTTCCCGCTGGTCTTCCCGGACACGCTCGTCGGCACGGACAGCCACACGACGATGATCAACGGCCTGGGCGTGCTCGGCTGGGGCGTCGGCGGCATCGAGGCCGAAGCGGTTATGCTCGGGCAGCCGTTCTACATGGTTATGCCGGAAATCATCGGCTTCAAGCTGAGCGGCGCGCTGGCGCCGAACGTGACCGCGACCGACCTGGTGCTCACCGTAACCAACATGATGCGGAAAAAGGGCGTGGTCGGGAAGATCATCGAGTTCTACGGCCCGGGCCTGAAAAACCTCACTCTGCCCGACCGCGCGACCATCGCGAACATGTCGCCCGAGATGGGCGCCCGCGCGTGCCTGTTCCCGGTCGACGGCGAAACGCTGAACTACCTGCGCCAGACCGGCCGCCCGGCCGAGCAGCTCGATCTCGTCGAACGCTATCTCAAGGAACAAGGGCTTTTCTACACCGACCAGACGCCCGAGGCGACGTACCTCGACACCGCCGCGCTCGACCTCGCGACGGTGACGACCTGCCTCGCCGGTCCGAAACGCCCGCAGGATCGCGTGGCGCTCGGCGGCATGAAAGCCGATTGGACGGCCGGCCTGCGCAAGCCGGTCGCCGACCGCGGCTACGGCCTGACCGCCGAGCAAGCGGCCGGCACGGCGACGGTCAATTATCCCGACGGAACCAAAGGCGAATTGAAGCACGGCGACGTCGTTATCGCTTCGATCACCAGTTGCACGAACACGAGCAATCCGTGGGTGCTGCTCGGCGCCGGCTTGCTGGCCAAGAACGCCGTCGCCAAGGGCCTGCGCGTGCCGCGGCACGTCAAAACCAGCCTCGCGCCCGGTTCGAAAGCCGTCACCGATTATCTGCGCGACGCCGGCCTGACGCCGTATCTCGAAAAGCTCGGCTTCCACACCGTCGGCTACGGCTGCACGACCTGCATCGGCAACAGCGGCCCGCTCGACGACCACATCGCCGCGGCCATCGAAAAGGCCGACCTCGTCGCCGCCGCCGTGCTGTCCGGCAACCGCAACTTCGAGGGCCGCATCAACCCGCTGACCCGCGCCAATTATCTGGCGTCGCCGATCCTCGTCGTCGCCTATGCCCTCGCCGGCACGGTGAACATCGACCTCGAAACCGAGCCGCTCGGCCGGGGCGCGAACGGCCCGGTGTTTCTGCGCGACATCTGGCCGGCCGCCGACGAAATCCGCGCCAACCTGGGCAAGGCGCGCGACCCGGAAATCTTCCGCCGCGTCTACGGCGAAATCTACGATACGAACCCGACGTGGAACGCGATCCCCTCGACTGACGAGGCCGTCTATAACTGGCGCGCCGACAGCACGTACATTCAAGAGCCGCCGTTCTTCGTCGGCCTGAAGCCCGCGGCCGAGCCGATCAAGCCGATCGAAAAAGCGCGCGTGCTGGTGAAGGTCGGCGACAGCGTGACGACCGACCACATCAGCCCGG
>CAZHPN010000310.1:0-3977 GCA_964534375.1 uncultured bacterium
ACTTTCCAAATTCTTCGCGCCGAGCGAAGAAATTCGCGGATAGTAGTACAGAGGGCGCAGCGACGGAACACGGAGAGCACAGAGAACTTTTGCCGGCGGCCGTCGTCATTCGCGGCTTGCGCAAATCCTTCCGCGAGCGCGAAGCGCTGCGCGGGTTGGATCTCGACGTCGCGGCCGGTTCGGTCTTCGGCCTCGTCGGACCCAACGGCTCGGGCAAGACGACCCTCTTCCGCATTCTCGCCGGCCTCCTGCCGCCCTCCGCCGGCAGCGTGCGGCTGCTGGGCGGCGAGCCGGCCAGCCCCGCCGTGCGCGCCGGCGTCGGCTACATGACGCAGGCCGAGGCGCTCTACGACGACCTCACCGTGGCCGAGAACGTGCGCTTTTTCGGGCGGCTCTACGGCCTCGCCGGCGCCGCCTTGCGCACGGCGGCCGCGGAAGCGATCGCGCTGGTGCAGTTGACGGACCGCGCCGCCGGCAAGGTCCACGCGTTGTCGGGCGGCATGCGGCGCCGCGCGTCGCTCGCCTGCGCGATCGTGCACCGCCCGCGGCTGCTGCTGCTGGACGAGCCGACCGCCGGCGTCGACCCCGAGTTGCGCGCGCAATTCTGGGACGCCTTCCGCGCCTGGGCCGCCGCCGGGCGAACGTTGCTGGTCGCCACGCACCACCTCGACGAGGCCATTCACTGCGATACGATCCTGCTCTTGCGCGAGGGCCGGCTGATCGCCCAGGGCGCGCCGGCGGCGTTGCTGGCGCAGACCGGCGCCGCGACGCTGGAACAGGCGTTTCTCGTTTTTGCGGGGCGCACAACATGAAGCGCGCGCGCGTTTTCGCCCTCGCCGGCCGCCTGCTGCGGCAACTCGCCCGCGACCGCCGCGCCGCGGCGCTGATTCTGCTCGTGCCGATGCTGATCATGAGCCTGCTGACGGTGCTGCTGAACACGACGGCCCGGCCGGCGCGCGTGAGCGTTGCGGCGACCGGCGTCGCGTCGCTGTTCATCGACGGCATCGAACGGCGCCTGAATGCGACGCCCGCGCAGCCGACCGGGCTGACGGTCGTGGCCCTCCCCGACGACGCGGCGCCGGCGGACGCGGTCCGGCGCGGCCTCGTCGACGCGGCGCTGGTCTTCCCGCGAACGTTCGTCGAAGACCGCGCGTCCGGCGAAAATTCGCGCCTGCTTCTTTATGTCGACGGCGCGGATCCGCTCCGCACCGCCGAGATTTTTTCGGCGTTTCGCACGGCGGTTCCCGATTCGCTCGCCGGCCTGCCCACGCTGCTGCCGGAAAACTGCGACGCGAGTTGCGCCGCCGCGATTCCCAAGGGGCCGCCGGCGATCGAGGTCGTCAAGCTCTCCGGCCGCGGCCTGACCAAAACGATGGACTTCTTCACGCCCGCGCTGCCGCCCTTTTTCGCGCTCTTTTTCGTCTTCCTGCTCTCCGGGCTGACGTTCCTGCGCGAGCGCGTCAGCGGCACGGCCGAGCGCCTTCTGGCGAGCCCCTTGCAGCGCGCGGAACTGGTCGCCGGCTACGCGCTCGGCTTTTTGCCCGCCGCGTTCGTGCAGGCGTCGGTGGTGATCTTGTTCGGCCGCTACGCGCTCGGCGGCCCGTGGGGCGGCTGGCCGGCGGTCGCGGCGATCTTCCTGCTGACGATCGTCGCCGAGTGCCTGGGCGTATTCGTTTCGGCCTTCGCCCGCACGGAATTTCAGGTCATCCAATTCATCCCGCTGGTCGTGCTGCCGCAACTGCTGCTGTGCGGCTTGATCTGGCCGGTCGCCGGCATGCCGCCCTGGCTCAAGCCGCTGGCGTACGCGCTGCCGCTGACCTACGCCGTTGACGCCGTGCGCGACGCGGCCATCCGCGGCTATTCGTTCGCCCAGGTCGGCCCCGACCTCGCGGCGCTCGCCGGCTTCGTCGTGGCCACGCTCGCGCTGGCGGCCGTCAGCGTGCGGAAAAGCGTGTGAAAGAGAGGCTGAACCGAATGACGAATTACGAATTACGAATTACGAATGACGAATGACGGTCTGAATGCCCCTCTGGCGCCGCGCACGCGCCGGCGCTCGCCCCGCCTCCCAGCGTCCGCCCCGCCCATTTTTCCTTGTTCCTTTTTCCTTCTCTCTGCCGCCCCGCCTCCCAGCGTCCGCCCCGCCCATTTTTCCTTTTTCCTTTTTCCTTTTTCCTTCTCTCTGCCGCCTCCCAGCGTCCGCCCCGCCCATTTTTCCTTTTTCCTTGTTCCTTGTTCCTTACTCCTTTTTCCTTTTTCCTTCCCTCTGCCGCGCCTTGACGCTTCGCCGCCGCAGGCGTATCAAGGGAGCGAATAACCGCCTTGCAGGGATTTGCCGAGTTCGGCCCAGGCGGCGCGCAATGGAGGCATCGCAATGTTGAGACATTCCTATTTTCGCCTATTTCTTTTTTTGGCGTTGACCACGCTCGCCGCCCTCGCCTGCGACTTTCTGGGCGAAGGCATACCCGCCGGCCGCGGCGGCGGCCCCGCCGGGTGGGCCCCGCCCGAGGAAATATTGAACGCCATCTGGGGCACGTCTGCCTCCGACGCCTTTGTCGTGGGATATTACCCGGGGGAAGATAGTACGGTTCCGCGGGCCGGTTTGGTTTTGCACTACGACGGCGTCATCTGGTCGCGAATGATGGACCCGGCCGCAACGGCGCCCGTCGAGATCAACGGCATCTGGGGCAGCTCGTCCTCCGATGTATTCGCCGTGGGCGCGTCCGTCCCCCCAGGCGGTTCTTCGGCGACGGCCCCGGCGATCCTGCACTATGACGGGGCCTCGTGGTCGACGTTGACGCTGACGATCGCGTCGCTGCCCTCGGGCGCGGACGCTCTCCCGCTGACCGCCATTTGGGGAACATCCGCGGCCGACGTGTTCGCCGCCGGCGCCGACTGGCCGGCGCTGCTGCACTACGACGGCGCGGCCTGGGCAGCGCTGCCGAGCCCCCCGTCGTCCTTCGGCTGCGCCGGCGGTTGGGGAAGCTCGGCCTCCGATGTGTTCGCCGTGGGCGATGTCATATATCATTACGATGGCGCTGCATGGGCGGCGATGACCACTCCAGTCGCCGCGCCCGCAAGCTGGAACGCCATTTGGGGAAGCTCACCGTCGGATGTATACGCCGTGGGCTCGGCCCTGGCGATTGCGCACTACGACGGCTCCGTATGGTCGCCGGCGCCGGCGCCGGTGGCGACCGGCCAAGCGCTGAACGGCGTTTGGGGATCGTCCCCCTCGGATGTGTTCGCCTCCGGCTACCGCCTTAATAACCATGGCTTTTCCCAATCGCTGATTTTGCACTACGACGGCGCCGACTGGTCGCCGGTGGCGGGCGTGGCCACGTGGGATGCGCCGTTGGGCCGCATTTGGGGAAGCGGCGCCGCCAACGTGTTCGTCGTCAGCGACGATTTGTCCTACCGTTCGGAGGATATGCTGTTGCACTACGACGGTTCCTCCTGGGCGGAGTGGTGACGCGCGGCCGTCGCCCGCGACGGGATGCCGGGGCGGTATTGCCAACCCACCGTTTCTTGTTTCTTTGCCAAGATTTTCTCGCGCTTGAAGCCCCGGAGGGGCGCAGGTAATTAGCCCCGCGATTCATCGTGGGGATTCGCGCGTCCACCAATACACATGGCCGGACCACAACCCGTGGAACGGGTGCAGGTGGTCGCCGCGGGACTTCATCCCGCAAGAGGGGCAACAAAATGGCAGCAGGAATGAATTCCTGCGTTGGCGCCTGCACCCGTTTCACGGGTTGCGAATGCGTGCGGCATCGTGCCGCTCGCGTACCCAGGAATAAATTCCTGGGCTAATAACCTGCGCCCGTGAAACGGGCTTGACCGAAGTGGCTGGCGCCTGGATTTGTCCCCCATGTTCATGATGTGCGACTGACCGCAGTGGCTGACCGAAGTGGCAGGCGCCTGGATTTCGGCGCTCTTTGTTGGTCGCGCAGACCTCTCCCCGGAAATTTCGGCTCCCGCCGAAA
>CAZHPN010000311.1:0-3973 GCA_964534375.1 uncultured bacterium
GAATCGAGGAATGGAAAGTTGCCGGCCATTGGAGACCAAACGAAGTCATCGTCGTCATTATCGTCGTCGTCCGTAGGAGAGGCGCCATCATCGTTGTCGTCGTCGATGTTTGGCGACGAATCGTTGTCGTCGTCGATGTTTGGCGACGAATCGTAGTCGTCGTCGTCGGAGTCATCGTCCGCCATGTTGGCGCCGACGCGGTGATGCGGCGCGCAAGCGGCGGTGCAGGCAAGCAAGAGCACCGTCATCGAAAACAAAAACAACCATTTGCTGAGTTTCACCGCGTCGCCTCCGCTTTTAAACCCCGCATGCGGCCGCCGGCCGCACAAATCGGCTTTTTTCAATCCTGCCCGCGCCGCGGTTACTCCGGCGGGCCGTAATGGAGGATGACACCGGCGGCGAAATTTGCGTCGTATCCGACGGCAAAAACGTCGCCGGGCGACGAGCCCCACGCGTTACGGAGATATACCGGGAATGATCCGCGGTCCATGACGGACCACGAAGACCCGTCATAATGCAAGATTGTGTCTTGCCAAATATTTTCCGCAGCTTCGCTTCCGCCTACCGCGAACACGTCGGTGGGCGACGTACCCCAAATCCCGCTTAGCACGTCGGTTGCGTTACGGCGCATCTCCGACCACGACTGCCCATCATAATGCACAATCACGCTAGGGTAGGCCGGGGCCGTGAAAGGTCCCGCATCGGGCGATCCGGGGTTTCCGACGGCGAAGACATCTGTCGCCGACGAACCCCAAAACGAACAATACATTTCCGTGTCGTCGATGCCGGGCGCCGACGTCCAGACGTTCCCGTCAAAATGGGAAATGCCGTATCCGCCGATAAACACGTCGGACGGAGAAGCGCCCCAGACGGCAAATAACAACGGGGGCAAATTGTCCTCGAATATCGTCCAATTCGCGCCGTCAAAGCGGCCGGCGATGCCGTCCGTTTTCTCGTAACTGACAACGAAGAACTCGGCTTCCGACGCAGCCCACACGCCCTGCAAAAAACCGAGTCCATCCGCCACGGAGACGTTGACCCACGCCGCCCCGTCAAACCTCAGGATCGCCGACTGTCCGCCCTTGCCGACGGCGATGACGTTGGCCGCCGACGTCCCAGAGATCGCCGTCAAGTAGAAAGGACCTTCGCCGCTTTTGATGGGAATCCACCTTGACCCGTCAAAATGCACAATCGCTGATTGCTCATTCCCATTGTTCGTTGCCCCGCCCACGGCGTAAACGTCTGACGAGGCCGAGCCCCAAACGGCGAAAAGCGCGGCGAATGAGCCGGGCATTTGGGACCAAACGAAATCATCGTCGTCGTCATCATCCGGCGACGAATCGTCGTCTGCCGGCGATAGGTCGTCGTCGGGCGCGCCGCCGGCGCCGTTCGAATGCGAGGCGCCGGAGCAATTGGCGCCGGCGAGGAGAGCTATCGAAACTAGAAAGAGGCGAACTAATCTGAAGAAGTTCATCGTAAGTCCCCTTTTCAAAACTAGGGACAGTCACCAGTTTTCGTCCTTCTTCCTCGGCCAACGCTTTCAAGCAGAGGCGCCGGTCGTCGTCCGTGAAAAACACGTCTTGGCGATTGTTTCCGCTCTGCGTGACATGGCGCCGACAACCCGGGACGACGATGCGCGCAACACGTGGCATGCCCGACAAATAACAAAAACCAGAAGGACTGTCAAGAAAACCGGCAACTGTCCCTAGTTTCACGCTATTTTCACGGCGAGACGGCGTTCAACCGCGCCCCGTTTGCCGCGAGCCGCGCGCTGCTGCCCCCATGGGTCCGCCAAAGACGCTGAGCCGCCGATGAAACAAGAAGGGCAGGCCGTCGCGGCCTGCCCCTGTTTGGTCAAGCGGAAAAACTACGCGCCGCAGCCGCCGCCATTGCTGCTGCTGTTGTTGGTGTGGGGCGGCGCCGGCGACGCGTCGTCGTCCGTCGCGGAGTCGTCGTCGGTCGTCGTGTCGTTGTCGTTGTCGTTGTCGTCATTGTCGTCGTTGTCGTCATTGTCGTCGTTGTCGTCATCGTCCGGCGAGGAGCCGCAATTGGCGAGGCATTGGGCCAGCGCCTGGGTCTGCGCTTTCGTCGGCGAATTCGAACACGGATGTTCGTCGACGCAGGTCTTCACGCACGCCCAATTGGTGTCCGTGTCGGCCTGGCAGATGGCGATCGCGTCCATTTCCGGAATCCAGTAATTCGTGCCGTAGAACGGCGAGACGATGCCGCAGCCGTAAAGCTTGTACACGAGGTGGCCGCAGCCCTGGCCGCCCGGATCCGCCGGATTCAAGCAATCGTTGAAGCAGGTCTGGCTGCAGGATTGATCCGCAGCGCACAGGCCCATGCAACTCCAGAACGGCGACGTCGCGTCGTTGCCGAAGAGCCCTTCGGAGTCGGTGCACCATTGGGTCAGGCCATTCTGGTCGACTTTTTTCCCGGTCATATCGGGCAGGGTCTCGTGGCAGGTGTCGTACAAGCTCGCGGCGACGGACTGGCAAGTGAAGCCGGCGGAGTCGTCGTTGTCGTCGTTATCGTCGTTGTCGTCGTTATCATCATTGTCATCGTTGTCGTCGTCGTCGTCGGCCGCCGAGTCGTCGTCGTCGTCGGCCGCCGAGTCGTCGTTGTCGTTGTCGTCGTCGTCCGGGGAAGCGTCGTCGTCCGGCCCGGAACCGAAAGCTTCCCATTGCGAGTCGTAGCCGAAGTCCGTCGTCCCGGTGAGTTCGCTGTAGGCGATTTCGAAGTAGCCGTTCATGCCCCAGGACGAGCCCCAGGAGTTGCGGACGATGAAATAGTTGCCATCGTCGTTCCAGCCGACGATCAACACGGCGTGGCCGCCTTCGAAGCCGCCCCACGAATAGGAATAAACGCCGCCCGTATAATATTCGAAGTCCTGGTACACCTGGAAAGTCGTCGCCACCGGGCCGTAGGTGTAAATCGCGGTTTTCAGATCATCGGCGTCCTGCGCCGCCGTCCCGTGCGTGCCGACCTTGTAGATTAGATTCTCCGCGTCCGAGCAAAACAAGCTCGCGGTGCATGCTTCGTCGCCGCCGGAGAACGGCACGCAGGCGTTGGTGACCGTGCCGTATTGCGCCAGAAAAGCCACTGGCTGATCGAGATCGCTCGCGCCTTCGCAGCCGCTCTGGGCGGCGTCGCACGAGGTCAGCGCTTGCTCGGAGAGATAGATCGACAGCGGGTAACCGCCTTGCCGAATCGCGGCGGTTTCCAAGCACTCGACGGTCGCAAACGCCCAGCAATCGCCGCAACTCCCCTGGTCGCGAACGTCGGTGACAACGTTCTGATCGCGCCAATCCCAGCTCGACGGAACCGCCTTGTGGGCGAGAAGCGGCGGGGTGCAAACCCTGTCTGTGTGCGGCGGCAGGTGCATGCCGAGGCGCGCCCGGAATTCCTGCTCGGTGAACATCGGCGGCCCGGCGGTCCACTTCGCGCCCTTCTCCTGAATGGCCTGCTGAACCTGTTGCAGATCGTCAGCGCCGGCGATCGCCGCGCCAAAGAGCATAAACGAAAAAATCACAACCGTCGCCGCAAGCACGCGTCGCGCCATTTTAGCCGCTCCCTCATTCGGTAGACGACCGAAACACTCTCAACAGTTGAAAATTCGTCCTCGCCGGCTCAGCGGCGATTCCTGAACACATAATTTATCCAAACTGGAGCGAAATGCAAGGGCCGGTGTCGAACCGCCCGGCACGTTCGCGACCGACGAGCCGGAAGCCGTTTTTCGCTCGGGCGGGAATGCCCTGCCAACCCCGCGGCCGGCCATCCGCAAGCGAAATCAATAGGTTGGCGGCGCACCTGCCACGCTCGTCCGCCGTGGGAAAACCCCGGCCGCCGTCGCGCTCGCCCACTGACGCGGCGCCGACGTTTCCGTCCCGTACTCGCTCTCGGGCCGGCGCTGTGCTATATTTCAGCCGTGAACGGGGTTCGACGCACCTTGAACTTTTTGGGCGGGTGCGGC
>CAZHPN010000312.1:0-3972 GCA_964534375.1 uncultured bacterium
ATCGCTATGAAACGCCGCCTCGCCGGTTGGAGCGTCGATTTCCTGATGCAAGTCCTTACTGGAAAAACAACTTAGTGTGCGCTGGCCCTGGCCCTCCGGGAGAGGGCCAGGGTGAGGGTGGCCTGATGAAAACCCGACAATTTTGGCAAAATGGGCTTGATAGGTATTGAAAAATCTGTTGCGCATCCTTTGTGTCCGGTGGAAAACGTTTCCCACGCGAAGGAGCGCAACAGATGCCGTTATCATGGACGAAAGTTCGGGCTGAGTTCAAGGTGCCCTCGCGGGTGGTGGGGTGGTGTTTATGGCGGAGTTTGCAGCGGCGGGTGCGGAAATGCCAACATTTCAAGCGGCAGCGGGACGAAGCGCGGCGGGAGGTCGCCCGGCAGGATGTCGAGCTTGCACGGCGGCAAGAGCAACTCGGCGAATTGCAGAATCGCTTGCGAAAGCTGGATGCCGAAAACCGACGGCTGGCCGCGGTCCCGTGTCGCTTGCCGGACGATCCGCCGCTGGAATCGCACAAGTATGGTTTGCGGATGATTTGTTTGGCGGTCAATCTGGCAAGGGTTGTCGGTTTGCGTCCGTCGGAGCGCGCCTTGAAGATTTTTTGGGGGTGGCTTGGAGTCGAGCAGCCCGTTCCCGATTGGACGACCATTCGCATGTGGCTGATGCGTCTTGGCGTAGCCCTCCTGGAGGAGCCTTCGGAGGAGGCTGACGATCGGGTTTGGATGGTCGATCATTCCAACCAGATCGGGCCGGAAAAGGTGTTGGTGGTGTTGGGCGTGCGTGCTTCGCAACTGCCGCCGCCGGGAGAGACCCTCGAACACGAGGACGTGCGCGTCTTGATGGTCCAGCCGGGAACGCATTGGAAACGAGAGGATATGGCCGCCGTTTACGATCAACTGGCCAAGCGTTGCGGGCCGCCGCGTGCCGTGTTGTGCGACGGCGCGGTGGAATTGCGAGAGGGCGTGGAAAGCCTGAAAAAAAGGCGTAACGACACGATCGTGGTGCAAGACTTCAAGCACAAAGCGGCTACTTTTCTGAAGTCGCAGTTGGAAACGTGTCCGCGATTCGCCGCGTTCAACGCCGCAGTCGGCAAAACGCGGTCGGCGATCCAGCAAACGGAACTGTCGCACTTGACGCCGCCGAGTCAAAGGCCGAAGGCGCGTTTTATGAATCTGGGCCCGACGCTCGAATGGGCGTCGGCCGTTTCCTGGCTGTTCGACCACCCCGAAGCGGAATCGCGTCGTGGAATCGCTCCCGAACGCCTGGAGGAGAAACTCGGCTGGCTGCGGTCGTTTGCCTCCGAACTGGCGGCCTGGCGTGCGTGCCAACAAGTGATCGATGCAGGCTTGCAGTTCATCAATCAACAAGGATTGTTTTGCGGCGCTGCCGAGCGGCTGCGCGCGGTCCTGGCCGCAACCGCGAAGGGCGAGGTGAGTCAACTGTTGGCCGACCGACTCGTCAGCTTCGTGGCGACGGCCGAGGCGGAACTTCGACCGGGCGAGCGTCTGCCAATGAGTACAGAGATTCTTGAATCCACGTTTGGGCTGTACAAACAATTGGAAGGTCAACATTCCAAAGGCGGCTTCACCGGTTTGTTGGCCTGCCTCGCCGCGTTGCTCACACCGGCCACCGAAGAAAGCGTCCGTTGCGCCTTCTCGAAGGTCTCGGTGAAGCGCGTCCGAGAGTGGACGAAAACAAACCTGGGAACCACCCTGACCTCAAAACGCCAAGCCCTGTACACCGAGTTCCGAAGCGCAACAGAAATAATCACAGCAACTTAAGCGTTTCATCAGGCCACCCCCGGCCCCTCTCCCAAAAGGAGAGGGGAGGCTATAGCAGACCGTCCACGTGGCGCTGGTTCTCGTGCAGGAGTTTCTGGGAGGCTTCGAGGACGGCGGCGCATTTGGCACGCATGTCCGACACATAGGCCGGGTCTTTGATCCCTTTGAGATTCACCAGCACGTTCCATACGCCGCCGCGGACGCCGGCAAAGGCCATCGCGCAGCCGACGGCCGCGTCGGTCACCGAGGCGGTGTGGCCGTACACCGAGGCATCGTGGGCCACCCGCATCGCCTCGGCGGCGGCCAGGGCCGTTTGATAGGGGACCGCGATCGCCTGCTTCAAGCCCTCCTGCATCTTCTGCTCGCGCACGCGCTGCTCGTCGGGCGTGGCCTTGGGCAATCGCACGGCCTCGAGATAGACGTTGAACGCCGCCGTGTCGTCATCGACCGCCCGCAGCAATTCGTCCTTGACCGCCTGGGCCTTCTCGGCAAGGGCCAAAATGCGTTTCGCTTTTTCCGGGTCATGTGTTTTGTTGTGCGTGATGTTGGCCACCATCGACGCCAGCGCGGCGCCGAGCGATCCGGCCAGCGCGGCGATCGAACCGCCGCCGGGGGCGGGCGTGTCGCGCGACACCTCGTCGACGAAATCGGACAGCCGCATCCCGACCAGCGATTTCGCCTCGCACTCGGGCAGACCGATCACTTTCTTCCGAACGTCGAACGGCTGCACGTCGCCGAGCCCCATTGAATGAACGGCCGTTTCGAGAATGTCGGCGACGGGAACGTGCGGCGAGCGGCCTTGGCGGCCCAGATAGAACTTGCCGGCCTCCAACAGGGCCGCATAGGGGATCACGCCGACCACTTCGCTGCCGGTGACGACCAGCCCGCGCTGGGCGGCGAGTTGCCGGGCCCGTTCCAGGACCAAGTGCGGCGGGGTGACGTGGAAGTTGGTCAGGTTGATCGAGATTTGCGCCCGGCCGTAGGCGTCGGCGTACCAGCCGATGGCCTTGCAGAACTTGAACTCGCCCGCCCGGCGGACTTTTTGACCGACCACGTTGGGATAATCGGGAATGTCGTCAGCCGTGAGCGCGCGAAGATCGTAACCGTGGACCGTCCGGCAATGCCGCTGGGTTTCTTCCAACGTCTTGCCGACGAACGGGCAATTGCCGCAGGGAAAGTGGTTTTCCTGGTAGAAGAGAATCTCGCCCTTGCTGTAATAGGGCGACGGCGTGGGCGCTCGGGCGACGCGGCCTTTCTCGCGCAGCTCGAAGGCAATGTCGGTGGCCGCCGTCGCGTCTTTCGTGTTCAGTGTGACGTTATAGGCGATCAAGAACTCGCGGGCGCCCATGATCGTGGCCCCGCTCTGGGGATTGAACGTCGCCGGGCCGCAATCGGGCTTCCAGGCCGGGTCTTTCAGCTTGACGGCCAGGCCCTCATATTCGCCGCGGCGGACGTCGGCCAGGTTCCTGCGGCGGGGATCGCGGGCGGCCGCTTCATAGAAATAGACGCTGATGCCCAGTTCGTCGCCCACCCGGCGGCCGACGCGATGGGCAATCGCGGCGCAATCGTCCAGCGTGACGCCCTCGACGGGCACGAACGGGCAAACGTCGGTCGCGCCCATCCGCGGATGCGAACCGTGGTGCTGCCGCATGTCGATCACCTGGGCCGCCTTGGCGATGGCCTGAAACGCGCCCTCGGCCACGGCTTCCGGCGAGCCGACGAAGGTGACGACCGTGCGATTCGTATCCGGCCCGGGATCCACGTCGAGCAGTCTGACGCCCGAGACGGCCTCAATCGCGTCGGTGATGGCCTTGATCTTGGCCCGATCGCGGCCTTCGGAGAAATTCGGGACACATTCGACGATCTTCGCCGGCATGGGGGCCTCCGTGAACGTATAAGATCAACAGGCCGCATCTTACCAAACAGGGGGGACTTGGCCAAGACATGGCATTTTCACGACGGGATGCCTGCTCGAATCGCGAGAAAAGCCCGCTGCGGTCGTTCTGGGCCGACTGGGGGGGCAGGAGTGCGGACCGCCTCGGCAGATGAGGCGCAAAAAGCCCCTCGTCTTGAAACAGTCCGGCCCGTCGCGGCAATCAGCCATTGAGCAATCGCCCGCAGGCAATCAACGGCCACCGCGCCACAAAGCCGACCATCCGTCGACCTTGCTTGCATCATCGCAGCATGG
>CAZHPN010000313.1:0-3947 GCA_964534375.1 uncultured bacterium
GTGCTGCTCAACCTGGAAACGAAGCAGCTTTACGTCGTGCGCGCCAAGGCCACCGTGCTCGCCACCGGCGGCTCGGGCCGGCTGCACATCCAGGGCTTCATGACGACCAACCACTACGGCGCGACGGCCGACGGCCTGGTGATCGCCTACCGCGCGGGCGTGCCGGTCTGCTTCCTGCACGCGGTGCAGTATCACCCGACCGGCGCGGTGTACCCCGAGCAGGCCGAGGGGTTGCTTATCACCGAAAAGATCCGCGGCTACGGCGCGCATGCGCTGAACGTCGACGGCGAGCAGTTCGTGTTCGAGCGCGAGCCGCGCGACGTGGAGTCGGCGTGCTTCATCCGCGAGTGCCTCGAAGTGAAAAAAGGCGTGCCGACGCCGGCGGGCAAGTGGGGCATCTGGCTCGACAGCCCGATGATCGACGCCATGTGCGGCGCGGGCACAGTGGAACGCGAGTTCCCCGGCAAGTTCATCCTGTTCAAACGCTACGGGATCGACATCGGCAAGCAGCCGATGCTTGTGTATCCCACGCTGCACTATCAAAACGGCGGCGTGAATTACAACCAACGCGGCGAGACCAACATCCCCGGCTTTTTCGCCGCGGGCGAGGTGACCGGCGGCGTGCACGGCGAGAATCGGCTGATGGGCAACTCGCTGCTCGACGTCTGCGTATTCGGCCGCATCGCCGGCGAATCCGCCGCCGCGTTCGCGCGCGAAAAATACGCGCCCGGCGAGCCGACGCTCGATCACGTCCGCCGTTTCGTCGCCGAGCGCCGCGACGCCGGCGTCGAAGGCAAGACGGCGAGCCCGATCCTGCTGCCGGATTACGTCAGCCAAACGGTCAAGGACAAACGGTTGCCCGCGTAAGCGGCCGGCGGCGTCGCAGCAAAAAAAAGGACGGCCTTTCGGCCGTCCTTTTCGTCATTCGCGTTCGCGCGTTAGAAGTCGACGCGGGCCTGACACTGCAATTCGCGATCCGCGTTGTGCACGTTGTCGGCGCCCTGGAGCAGTTCGAGGCCGACGGACAGTTGATCCATCAAGTTGGTGCGGAGGAAGCCGCCGTAGCGGGCGTAGGCGCTCGGCGCATAGTGCTTGAGATTCCCGGTATTATGGGCATCCGGCCCGAGTTTCGCGACCAGGTCCGGATCCAGCATGCCGAAGTAATTCATGCCGTTGACCGTCTCGTACGTGCCGCCGAGGGTGGCCATGCCTTCGAAGAAGAGCAACGCGACTTCGGCGTCCATGAACGTGATCGTCGTGCGGGATTGCTTATGGGTTATCTCATCGATGATCACGTAGTCCTGTCGGTCGAATTTGCCGGTGGTCGCGTACTCGGCGCGAAAGCCGAGGCCGAGCCAACTGGCGTCGGTGTCGGTGAAGAAGAACTTGCCGGTCACGTAGCCGCCGCCCAACGGGATATGGTGTTCGTAGTTGATGTCGGAGCCGTTGAAGAGCTTGGCGAAATTGCCCTGCGTTTGCGTCGCGTCGCTCAGCCAATAGCCGCCGAGGTTCAGCGAATATTTGTGTTCGAACATCGCCAGCGGATAGAGGTTTAGGGCGGCGGCGAACGTGTCGATGACGAGGACGTCGTTTTTCACGTGGCCGGCCGCGTCGGCGATGGCGTTCTCGCCGTTGAAGGCGTGCCCGCTGACGGCCAAGTACTTGTAGTTGTAGCCGACGCCGACGGCCAGCGAATTCGTGATCAAGTTACGTTCCAGCAAATTGTAGTGCATGCTGAACGTTTCTTTCGGGTCGTGCACGGTGATCGGCAGATAATATTTGCCGACGCGCAGGAAGAAATCTTCGCCGACTTGCACGTAGCCTTCGTCGAAGAACAGATACTTCCCAAGGGTGCCGCCCAAGTCGCTCTGCGAATACTGGTGCGCTTTGCGGTCCGAGTCGAGATAGTAATTGGTGACGTGCTCGATCCGGCCGTCGTCGCGGTACGCCGCGGTCGCGACCACCTTGACGATGTTTTCCGCCGGTTTGGCCGTCACGCGCAGGGCCGCTTCATACAACGACACGGCGCTGGAGTGCAATTCGTGAAGGCCGCTGCCCCCGTTCGGGAAGAACCAATAAAACTGCGGGCGCGCGTCGACGTAACCGCCGACCGTGATGCTCTCGGTCCACGACGATTTCGCCGGCGGCGCGGCCTCCGGCGGCGGCGACGGCGCGGCCGGCGGCGCGGCTTCCGGCGGCGCGGGCGGGGCCGGCGCGGCCGGGGTTGGCGGGGCCGGATTCGGCGTGGCCGGGGTCGGCTCGGCGGCGACGGCGACCGCCGCGGCTGCGAGCAACAACAGGAGAGCCAGGGCGAAGGCGAGACGTTTCATCATGAGTTCCTCCGGATTACGGGGCAATAAACGACCGGCTGCGTCGGCGGACCGACGTCCGGGAACTGCGTTCTGGCTTCAAGACGAAACAATAACCTATGCCTAGCCAAAATGCGGCCATTTGTCAAAGGGTTATTTACCGGACTGTTTTTTTGCGGAGCTAACCCTCGCCGGCCGGTTTGCCCGCGGCGGCGTCGAGTTGGGCCGGCGGCCGCGGCGCCGCCGCCCGTTTCCGGGCGCGCCGTTTCAGCAGGTCCGCGCCGAGCGCCGCCGCCTGGGCCGCGCCGACGTGGAATTCCTCGAACAGCCGCGCCGCCGGCGCGCTCGCGCCGAAACGGTCGATGCCCGCGACCGCGCCGTCGAGGCCGACGTAACGCTCCCACCCGAGTGAGCGGCCCGCCTCGACGGCGACGCGCGCGCGCACCGCCTCGGGCAGCACGCTTTCGCGGTAGTCGGCCGGCTGGGCGTCGAACAAATCCCAACTGGGCAGCGACACCACGCGCACGTTCGCCTCGGCCGCCAGTCGCTCGCCCGCGGCCAGCGCCGGGGCCAACTCGGAACCCGAGGCGAGCAGAATGAGGTCCGGCCGGCCTTCGCCGGATTGCCACAGCACGTAGCCGCCGCGCGCCGCTTGCTCGGCGGACGCCAGCTTGCGGCGGTCGAGCGCCGGGGTCGCCTGGCGCGTCAGGATCAAAGCGGTCGGGCCATTTTCGCGCGCCAGGGCGGTCCGCCACGCAACCGCCGTTTCGCCGGCGTCGGCGGGGCGGATCACGCACAGGCCCGGGATGGCTCGCAACGACAGCAGTTGCTCGATCGGTTGGTGCGTCGGGCCGTCCTCGCCCAGGCCGATGCTGTCGTGCGTGAAGACATAGATCACGCGCAGGCCGGACATCGCCGCGAGGCGGATCGGTTCGCGCATGTAATCGGCGAAGGTGAGGAAGGTGCCGACGTACGGCACGACGCCGCCGTGCAGCGCCAGACCGTTGGCGATCGCGCCCATCGCGTGTTCGCGCACGCCGAAGTGGATGTTGCGGCCCCAGGGTTTGTCGTCGGCGAAGAAATCCTCGTTCTTGATCTCGGTATTGTTGCTCGGCGCGAGGTCGGCGCTGCCGCCGATCAGAAAGTCGATTTTTTTCGCCAGGGCATTGAGCGCGCGGCCCGAGGCGACGCGGGTCGCCACCGGCTTGCCGTCGCCGTCGCCGCCGCTCAGCGCGGCCTCCCAGCCGGCCGGCAATTCGCCCCGCAATTGCGCCAGGAGCCGCTTGGCCATGTCGGGGAAAACCTTGCCGTAGTAGTCGAGCCGCGTCTGCCAGCGCGCCTGTTCCTTCGCGCCGCGTTCGACCGCGCCGCGCAGGTGCGCCGCGGCTTCCTCGGGCGTGAAGAACGCCGCCGTCGCGGGCTGCCCGAGTTTTTCTTTCGTCTTGGCGACATTCTCGGCGCCGAGCGGCGCGCCGTGGCAGGCGGGGCAATCGGCGAGCGGGCTGCCGTAGCCGATGGACGACTTGACGATGACGATCGACGGATGCTCGGCGACGCCGCGGGCCGCGACGATGGCGTCGGCGATCGCCGCGACGTTTTCGCCGTCGACCGGCCCGTGAACGTCCCAATTCATCGACT
>CAZHPN010000314.1:0-3942 GCA_964534375.1 uncultured bacterium
GTTCTGTGCCAACAGCCCGTTCACGTAATATCAAGCACTTACAATTCGTGAAAAAACGCTCGTGTTCGATTTTCGAACACGCGTGTTCGATTTTCGAACACCATCGAACACTTCTCGAGGTCCGCGAGGTCATTTTTTGCTACGACTAACGGTCCAAATACGTTCGTTTCGGGTCCTTCGCCGACTGCCATTGCCGCGCTGCGCAGTTTTGGGAACCCGAGTCCGTTGTACGCTGACGCCCCACTTTGCGGGCGTTGGAGGTCTTCTCCGAAGTGGCTGGCACCTGTTTCAGCAGCACCTGTTTCAGCAGCACCTTTTTCTCCTGCACCTTTTTCTCCTTGCACCTTTTTCTCCTTGCACCTTTTTCTCCTTTTTCTGCAGCACCTTTTTCTGCACCCTGTTCTTCATTCTCCGCCGACGACCGAAAAAATTGTGTGCGACAAGCCCCGCGTCGATGGGGCCAAAGCGTGGCCGAATGCGCTTACGCAAGCGAGTGTGGCGTCCTCCCCCCGCTTTTGTTGAGATTCTTTCTCGCTTGACACGCCCGCCGCGGTTTGGCAGGGTTTCTCGTGAACGAACGCGGTCTTTGTTGAGTCCAAGCGGCCCGTGTCCAAACACGGCCCAATTGTTTGTGAATAAGACAGTTCGGCAATTCTGCTTCCGCGCGGGCGGAAGCCGGATTCTCGTTGGGGCATGATGCGAGCTAGAATGGTCGGCCAATTCCTGTTGTTGACGCTGGGCTTTCTGGCGTTGATCTGGCTTGCCCCGCTGGCAGTCGCGATGGTTCCCGGGCCGACCGAGGAAGACGACATCCCGCCGGCGATCGAACAGGAGCCGGGTTCGCTTTTACCCCCGGGGTTCCAAACGGATCATCCGATCGTCTCGCCCCGCCATCTGCCGAAGCTGACCTCCATTGCGCAGTACGGGCCGGAAGTTTATGCCCACTGCCTTTCCGTCGGCCTGCCCAACCGCGGTGCGTTGTGGGGCGGCGTGCAGTTCCCACAGGATTCGCCTTACTACAAGACCGGCCGCGGCGACCATCAGTGGGCGACGCCGGAAACGGTGGACGGCTTGTTTTACGCGGCGCGCACGGTGCACGAGCGGTTCGGCGCGTCGCCCAAGCTCGTGCTGGGCGACATCAGCGCGCGCGGCGGCGGCCATCTGACGAGCCACGCGTCGCACCAGGCCGGCCGCGACGCGGACGTCGGCTTTTTTTATCGCGGCCCGACGCCCGATCTGTTCCCGGAGGGCGAAGAGAAAAACATCGACGTCCGACGCACGTGGGCCTACATCGAAGCCGTCGTCGAGGCGAACCTGGTGCAATGCATCTTCCTCGATTATGCGCTGCAGGCCGTTTTTTACGATTACGTGAAAAACGAGTTGCACTACCCCGCCGAGTATCTGGATCGCGTGTTCCAGTATCCGAACGGGATCGGGCACAACTCGGGCATTCTGCGGCACGCCCGCGGCCACCGGGCGCACATGCACCTGCGTTTTCACAGCTCGATCGCGGTCGCCAACGCCCGCACCAACACCTTCGACAACCCGGAGATGGCGGAGTTGCAGAACCTGGCGATCGAGCGCGAAACAGCCGTGTCCGAGAACCGGCAGTTCGCCGCCGCGCCCGGACAGCCGCGGGCCGCGTCGTACTACGGGGCGTCGGGCCGACGCAACGTCTACATCGTGCAAGACGGCGATTCGCTGTGGTCGATCGCACGCGAACACGGCGTCACGGTGAACCAGATCCGCGCCTGGAACGGCATGTCGTCGAAGGCCCGGCTGCACGTCGGGCAGCCGTTGACGGTTTACGTCCCCAAGACCAAACCGAACGCCGGTGACAACGAAAGCTAGCGGCGTCGCCGCCCTCTTGATTCCCATTTTGCTGTTCGCGGCGGCCGGCCGGGCCGACGAGTTGCTGTATCCACTGCCGCTGCCGCCCGCAATTTCGAGCAAGTTCGGCGAAGCGCGGCACGACCATCCGCACGCCGGCGTGGACTGCTGGACCTATTTGCAGCTTGACGTTCCCGTCCTCGCGGTCGCCGACGGCTCGGTTTTCGAGGTCAAATCGTCGGAGGCCGGCTACGGCCGCGTGATCTATCAGCGCCTCGCCGACGGCCGCATCGCCGTCTACGCCCACCTGTCGGCGTTCGCGCCGAAATTGACGAGCGAACGCGGCCGTTTCGCGCGGATGTGGCTCGGCCCCCGGGCGATTCCGGTGGCGCGCGGCGAGGTCATCGGCTATTCGGGCGACGCCGGCACCGACGTGCCGCATCTGCATTTCGAATTGCGCGACGCCAACGGGCGACCCATCAATCCGCTGAAGGCCGGGTTGGTCGTGCGCGATACGCTGCCGCCCGTGTTCGAGGCGATTCATTTGGAGCCGCTGACCGCCCTGGCGCAGGCGGCCGGCCGCTCGCGCGATGTCATCGTGCCGTTGCGCAAGGGCGACGACGGCGTGTACCGCGGCGGGCCGGTGACGGTCGCCGGCGAGATCGGCTTGTCGGCGCTGGCCTACGATCTGATGGACGACAACCCGCGCCGGCTCGCGCCCTACGAACTGCGGCTGGCGATCGACGGCCGCGAAACGTTTCTCAACCGCTTCGACACGGCCGATTACGGCAAGCGTTTCACCGCCGCGCTCATCTACGACCAGCGGCTGCTCGGCGACGGGCAAGGCGCGTTCATTCGGCTGTACCGCCTCCACGAACGCACGATTTTTCACGCGGCCGACGGCGACGGCGTCCTGCGCCTGCCGCCGGGCGCCCACCTCGCCGCGATCACGGCGACCGACGAGGCCGGCAACGCCGCGCGCGCCGAGATCGTGCTGAACGTCGCGCCGGCCGACGCCGCGCAGGCGCCGACCGCGCGGGTTCGCCGCGCCGCAACGGCCGCGAAAATCACGGCCGTCCTCGACCCGCGCATCGAATGGACGCCGGGCTTCGCGCGCATCACGGGCGAAGGCGGCTTGCTCAACGGCCAACCGCCGCAGGTCGGCGTCGCGGTCGGACCCAGCGGGCGACCCATCCCGGCAAGCAAGTGGCGCGCGCGCCTTATCGACGGCGAGTTCGAGCTCGCCCTGCCCTTGCCGAAGGAACCGGCGGGCGAGGTGCGCGTTTCGTTGGTTTGGGCGACGCCAGGCGACGTGACGAATCGCCAGACGCTTGTCTTTCCATATCGCATGGCCGTGGCGGGCAAGGCGGTCGTCAGCCCCGACGAACAGGCGAAGTTGGAGATCCCGGCCGGCGCTTTGTTCCGCGATGTCCCGTTGTCGGTCGAAACGTGTGCGCCGCCCACGCCGGAGGGTCTGGAAATGGTCGGCCGCGCCTACCGCTTCGGCCCCGGGTACGAGCCGCTGCGCCAGAAGCTGCACATCGAGATCAAGCCGCCCAAAGGGGCGCCGACGGACCACATGGGTGTTTATCTCTATGATCGCGGCAAGTGGTGGCCGCTCGGCGCGGGCGGCGCCGCGAATACACCGTTGTTCGGGACGTTCGCTTTGCTGCGCGACACCGAGCCGCCGCAGTTCGGCGCAACGCTCGTCGGCCCGGGCGACGCGCCGACCGTGAAATTCATCGCGTGGGATCGCGGCAGCGGCCTCTACAACGGCGGCATCGCGCTCAAACTGGACGGTGTCGTCCAGCCGTTCGACTATCTCCCGTTGAAAAGTCAGATCGAGTGGCATGCGTCCGACCGCCTTTCTCCCGGCGACCACGTTCTCAGCCTCCGCGTCTGCGATGGCGCCGGCAATTGCGCGAATAAACTGCAGGCGCTCCCAATTCGTTGATTACACGGTGAGTGCGGGTCGCATTGCCAAGCCGTGCTTTCCACGCGGACCTCTCCCCGGTCGATCACGCGGTCGCGTGCACGACCTGCCCCTCCCCGACACAGGGCATAGGCTTTAGGATTAAGAGCGGCGATGCTTCAAATGGCGCAGAATTGCGC
>CAZHPN010000315.1:0-3927 GCA_964534375.1 uncultured bacterium
TGACGACCTACGTGGCGGTCGCCGCGCCGGTGAAGTTCCTGGCGTTGACGATCAAAAATCGCACGGCGCGCAGCCGCAGCGTCAGCGTTTTCGCATCCGTCGATCTGGCGCTGGGCGACCTGCGGCCGCGGCAGGCGATGCACGTCGTCACCGAACTCGAACCGTTGACCGGCGCGATTCTCGCGCATAACCGCTACAACAGCGAGTTTTCGGAAACCGTGGCGTTCTTCGAGTGCAGCGAAGACGTGCGCAGCGTCAGCGGCGACCGCGCCGAGTTTCTGGGCCGCAACGGCGACCCGTCGAGCCCGGCGGCCATGCGTTTGCGGCAACTGAGCGGGCGCTTGGGGCCGGGCCTCGACCCGTGCGCCGCCATGCAGGCGCGAGTGCGCCTCGACGCGGGCGAAGAGCGGGAAATCGTGTTTATCCTGGGCGCAGGCGACAACACCGGGGAAGCCGTCGCGCTGATCCAGCGCTACCGCGGCGTCGGCGCGGCGCGCGTCGCGCTCGAAGAGGTCTGGAAATTCTGGAACGAAAAACTCGGTGTGCTCTACGCCGAGACGCCGGACGCCGCCATGAACGTGCTGATGAACGGCTGGCTGCCGTACCAGGTGCTGTCCTGCCGCCTGTGGGGCCGCAGCGGCTTCCACCAATCCGGCGGCGCCTACGGCTTCCGCGATCAGCTTCAAGATTGCGTGGCCCTGCTGCACGAAGCGCCCGACCTGGCGCGGCAGCATCTCCTGCGCTGCGCCGAACGGCAGTTCGTCGAGGGCGACGTGCAGCATTGGTGGCATCCGCCGGGCGGGCGAGGCGTCCGCACCCGGTGCTCGGATGACTTCCTGTGGCTGCCCTACGCCGTTTCGCGGTACGTCGCGTTTACCGGCGACACCGGCGTCCTCGACGAGCAGGTTTCATTCCTGACGGGCCGGGCGCTCAACGAGGGCGAGGAAAGCTACTACGACCTGCCGGGCCGTTCCGGCCAGACGGGAACGCTCTACGAACACTGCACGCGCGCCATCCTCAACGGCCTGAAGTTCGGCGTGCACAATCTGCCGCTGATGGGCGGAGGCGACTGGAACGACGCGATGGACCGCGTCGGCCATTTGGGGCGGGGCGAAAGCGTGTGGCTGGGGTTCTTCCAGCACGTGGTGCTGTCGCAGTTCACCGTCGTGGCGCGGCAGCGCGGGGACGAGGCCTTTGCCGCGCGTTGCCTGGCGACTGCCGCCGAGTACGCCCGCCACATCGAGGAGCACGCGTGGGACGGCCGGTGGTATCGCCGCGCCTGGTTCGACAACGGCGAGCCACTGGGTTCGGCGCAAAATGAAGAATGCCGGATCGATTTGCTGCCGCAAAGCTGGGCCACGATCGCCGGCGTCGGCGACCCGGCGCGCCGCGGGATGGCGCTGGATTCGATGTGGAATCAGTTGGTGCGCCCGGATCGGCAAATCGTCGAGTTGCTCACGCCGCCCTTCGATCATTCCGCCGTCGACCCGGGTTACATCAAGGGGTACGCGCCGGGCGTGCGCGAAAACGGCGGGCAGTACACCCAGGGCGCGGTCTGGGCGGCCACGGCCCTGGCGTTGGCCGGACGCGTCGATCAGGCCGCGGCGCTGGTGTCGCTGCTGAACCCGATCAATCACGCGCTCGACCCGGCGGCGGTCGAACGCTACAAGGTCGAGCCGTATGTGATTGCGGCCGATGTCTACAGCCAAGCCCCGCACGTCGGCCGCGGCGGCTGGACCTGGTACACCGGTTCGGCGGCCTGGCTCTACCGCCTGTTGCACGAAGTCGTCTTCGGCATCGAACGGCAGGTGGATACGTTGCGGTTCCGCCCGCGGGCGCCGGCCACGTGGACCCATTTCAAACTGCATTACCGCTATTATCAGACCTTCTATCATCTCATATTTACGCAAGATCCATTGCGCCAAGGGCCCATCCGGCTGACGCTCGACGATCAAGCGTTGCCGGACGGAACCCTTAAGCTGATCAACGACCAGCGCGAACATACCGTCAACGTGCTCTTTGGACCGTGTGCGGCCGACGGCAAGCGAAAACCGCGGGGACCGCGCGCCCCAGCGGAGAAGGCGCGCGAACCGCGGCGAGTCGCCGGGTAATAAGCATTAAGGTTCTGTTGATCAAATCAAATCCAAACCTCCGCGTCCTCGGCGACCTCGGCGGTTTGAGTGGAAATCATTTTTTCACGCGAAGAATTTCGCGAACGGCAGAACAGATCACTGGCCGCCCCGCTTGGCGACGATCGGCGCGAAGAAAGTCGACAGTTCGTGGACAAGCCAGGGTTGCTCGTCCGGCTCGGAACGGCTCGCGATGCGCGCGCGGCGTTGATTGGCGAGCTTCAGATAAACGCCCGTCGTTGGGACGTTGTTGACCGACCAGCCCGTGGATTCGTGGGCGACCGCGAGGATTTTCTCCCACGGGTAGACCTTGCGGCGGCTCAGCGCCAGCGCGCGTTTTCGGACGGTGAGGGCGCCGTCGCGCGCGTCGATGATCTCGACGCCGGCGATGCGATAAGCGAGCCAAATTGCCGCGGCGACGACGGCGATGACCGTGATGCCGATCGCCAGCGCCCAAAGAACCAGGGACAAAACGCCGTGCGTCGAGGCCGCGGCGAGGCCGAGCGTCGGCCAGACGCCGCCGCCGACGCCGCCGACCAGGCCGCCGACCAGCACCCCGACGACCGTGCCGACGTCGGCGCGGTTGCCGCGAATTTCGGCGTGAAATTCGATGCCTGGCGTTTGCGTGAGCTGGATGCCGCAGCCGGCGGGCTTTTTCGCGGAGGCGCCGACGCCGGCGTCCAACGCATCCTGGAAGCGGGTGCGGAGCGCGGCGCTCCACGCGCCCGGCGCCGCGGGCTCGTCGCGCGGCAATTGCATGACCGTGCCGCAGAAACTACAGGTGCACGTGCCAGCCGCCGCGTCCTCTGGCTTGACGTCCAGCGGCGCGCCGCAGGATTCGCACGCTAGTTTGGTCATTTAGGACCTCGTCCGCGGAAATTCCTGCCCAATTCTCGTCGCAACTTGCGCCCGTATGCTATACGCGGTAGCATTCCCCGGCAACCAAGAGTGGGGGAGATTCACATGCCGCGAAACATTTATCTGGCCATGTTGCTCGTGCTGGTCGCCGCGGTCTTTTGGGTCGGCTGCAGCAGCAATTCGAGCAGTTCGAAATCGGCAAACGCAGACGACGACACCGTCCCGGTGGACGACGATGTCGCGCCGGACGACGACGCGTCGCCCGACGACGACGATGCTTCGCCGGATGACGACGCCTCGCCCGACGACGACGCCTCCCCCGACGATGATGACGACGCCTCGCCGCTCGACGTCTTCGTTCCCATCCCGCACGGCTCGTTTGTCATGGGCAGCCCCACGACCGAGCCAGGCCGCCGGCCCGACGAAACGCAGCACACGGTGACGATTACGCGCGATTTCGAAATCGGCGCGATTGAAACGACGCAGGCAAAATTCCTCGGCGCGGTCGGCTTCAACCCGAGCTGGTATCCGGGCTGGATCGGCCAGGACCTGAAGCTGCCGGTCGAAACCGTCAGTTGGTACGACGCGCTGGCCTTCGCCAACAGGTTGTCGACGCTCAACAACTACGACCCCTGCTTCACGTTGACCAACATCGTCTGCGTCGACGGCTCGCCGGGCGATTCAACCGCGTATTGCCGCAACGACAACGGCATCGCAAGCGCGACCGTCGCGTTGAACGCCGCGACGATTTATGACTGCGCCGGCTACCGGCTGCCGACCGAGGCGGAATGGGAGTACGCGGCGCGCGCCGGTTCCACGACCGCCTTGTACAACGGCGACCTCACCGAAACGCCATGCACCCCGGTCGATCCGAATTTGACGAAGATCGCCTGGTATTGCGGCAACGCCGGCGACACGATGCACGAACCCGGCGGCAAGG
>CAZHPN010000316.1:0-3916 GCA_964534375.1 uncultured bacterium
GCGATGGAGGTCGGCGACGCCGCGGCGCAAGACGCGCCATTGCAGGTCGTCCTTGACCGTCCGCCGGTACTGCTCCATCACCGGAATCCCGTGCAAGCCGCGCAACGTGCCGCGAAACACCAACCGATCAAAGCCCGACAATACGCCCGTGACAACCGCGCTGTGTTTCTGTACAAAAGCGTTCATGGGATCCTCCCGGGATCAAAAGGGTTGTTTGTGCAACTCCCTTTTATATCCCCCCGAAGGGCCGCGCTAAGCCTTTGTGGTTGAGTCCGCAATCCCCATTCGTTTTTCTTGCTTCTTTCCGCGGGCTTCGCTATGCTTCGGCCGCTGGAACGGTCTTTTGCGCGCTTTCCGCGAACGTTCGGACGTGCGCCGAATTGCCGGATGAGGGGGACTGGATGAACCGCCGCCGTGACAAGACGATCGCCTTGTTCGTCCGCCTCGGACTTCGCCCGCTCTTTGCCCGGCCCGAAGCCGCCAAACACCCGACGCTGCGCGATGCCTCGCCGGATTTTACGGCGCTGGCGTTCCTGTCGGCGATGATCGTTCTCGCTTTGGTCGCCAGGAGTTGCGCGCCGCAGCGCAAATGCGGAATGACGAATGCGGAATGCGGAATCACGAATGCGGAATGCGGAATGCGGAATGAGATAACGGGGTTGACGCCATGAATCTCCGTATAAGGTTGGCGTTGCTTTATCTGGCGATTCTAGCGGTGGCGGTCGCCGCCGGCGCCTGCGCGCCGCAGCACCAGGCGGGCGACGACGACGCGGCGCCTGCCGCGGAGGATGACGACAACGACGCTTCGCCGGGGGGATACGATGACGACAACGACAACGATGACGACAACGACGATGCATCTCCGGCGGACGACGATGACGATAACGATGACGATTTCGTTTGGTCGCCGATGAGCGGCGATTTCCCCGACCTTTGGGGCGTGTGGGGAACCTCGCACGACGACGTATTTGCGGTGGGTCGTACCTATCCCGGGGACGTCGAGGCAATCATGCACTATGATGGGTCGAATTGGTCGGCGATGCCTTGCGGCGACGTCCGACAGACGCTTTATTCCGTTTGGGGTTCGTCTTCTTCGGACGTGTTCGCCGTCGGATACCTCTCCACGGTTGTGCATTACGACGGCTCATCGTGGTCAGCGATGGCGAATCTCCGGAATTATGACTGGTATTCGGTGTGGGGCGCATCGCCCACCGATGTTTACGCCGTGGGCGGACCGCACGCGAATCTGCCCTTCGGCGCGATAATGCATTACGATGGAAATGCTTGGTCGCTGATGCCCGCTGTTCCGCCTTACCTCTCGGCGGTTTGGGGAACATCCGGTTCCGACATATTCGCCGGCGGGGTTGTTTTAGATAACGGCGAAGGCCCGATTCTTCATTACAACGGGTTATTCTGGAGGCCGATGAGGGCCGGGACGTTCTTGGGCAACGTTGTCGGCTTCTGGGGAATGTCGCATTCGGACGTCTTCGCCATCGGCGGCAACAGCCAAAACGGCGCAATCATACATTACGACGGTTCTTCATGGTCCGCGATGCAATGCGACGCGCCGGCATGTGGGGGGAACGCCGTTTGGGGCGCGTCGCATTCGGACGTGTTTGCGGTCGCCGGGGACTCAAATAATTATGGCGCGATATTGCACTACGATGGTTCCTCCTGGTCGGTAATGGAGAGCGGGCTCCCCGTCCTTTTCAACGTGTGGGGCGCATCGCCCTCCGACGTTTTCGCCGTAGGCTTCGACTTTTTCAGCGACGCCGGCGTCATTTACCACTACGGCCCGCCGCAATGACCACGGCGCAGCGCAAATGGGGAACGGCGAATGCGGAATGCGGAATGCGGAATGCGGAATGAGAAGGCGGGGTTGACGCCATGAAATTCAACAAGAGGTTGGCGTTGTTTTTTCTGGCGATTCTGGCGGTGGCGGTCGCCGCCGGCGCCTGCGCGCCGCAGCACCAGGCGGGCGACGACGACGGTACGACTCCGAACGATGACGACAACGACAACGACGACGTGTCGCCGGGGGACGACGACGACAATGACGATTTGGTCTGGTCCGAAGCGAACGGCCAATTTCCCGGGATGAGATCCGTATGGGGAACCTCGCATGGTGACGTGTTTGCCGTGGGGCCGAATTATGGGGCGCCGGCCGGAACGCCGGCGATTCTTCATTTTGACGGGAACTCGTGGTCACAGATGAAGAGTGGTAATGACCAATTATCCGCACTCTGGGCTGTCGCAGGAACCTCGCCGTCGGAGGTATTTGCTGTCGGCGGGAACGCGATTCTTAATTATGACGGGGCATCGTGGTCGGTCATACAGGCGTCGGTCAATCTCGGTTTTCTGCAAGCGGTTTGGGCGTGGTCCGCGTCTGACGTCTACGTGGCCGGTTACGGCCTTGACCTCGACGGAGCAGTCGGACACTTCGACCGCGTCCGTTGGTCAGTCGTAAATGGCGAATTCCCGGATTTCTTGTTGACCGTGTGGGGAACTTCGCCGTCCGATGTGTTTGTTGGCGGCAATGGCGGGATTTCGCATTTCGACGGGTCGAACTGGTCGTTGATGCCAATCGTGAATGGCAATGAGAATTCTTTCGCATCGATCTGGGGCACGTCGCCGTCAGACGTGTTTGCCGTCGGAGGCGGCAACGATGGCGGCGTCATTTTCCACTATGACGGTTCTTCTTGGTCCGGCATGGGCGGCGCACTGATTGCAGGTCTCTCTGGAGTATGGGGCTCCTCGTCCAGCGACGTGTTCGCCGTCGGCGGCAACGATGGCGGCGTCATTTTCCACTATGACGGTTCGTCGTGGACGCCCATGGACACCCGATCGATTGCAGATCTTTATTCGGTCTGGGGATCCGCGCCGTCAGACGTGTTCGCGGTAGGGTATGACTACAATTCCGGCGCGGGCGTGATCCTCCACTTCGGCCCGCCGCAATGACCGCCGCGCGGTCGTTGCCGGAGCGAACGATGCGTAAGCGGCGCGTGTTGTTTTCAATCATGGCGGCGGCGGCGCGCGATGGAGGTTCGCGATGAAAAATCCGTTCTGGGCGGCGTTCGTCCTGGCGTTCGTGGCGGTCGGCTTGTTGATTTCCTGCGGCGGGCGTTCGTCCAGCAGCAAAAGTATGGTCGGTGACGACGACACGGCGGTCGTGGATGACGACGATGACGACGATGACGACGCCACGCCGGGCGACGACGATGACGACGACAACGACGACGCCTCGCCGGACGACGACGCTACGTGCGATGTGAACAACTGCCCCGGCTGCTGCGACGCCGGCGGCGACTGCCAGCCCGTCTCCGTTTGCTGGACCGATCCGGCGACCGGTTACACTTGGCAGAATGGCGCCACGGTAGGGTCAACGCCTTTTCTCTTTGCGGAGGCGCAGACTTACTGCAACGGCCTGACGTTGGCCGGCTACAACGACTGGAAGTTGCCGGAAATCGACCAGCTTCGCAGCTTGATCCGGGACTGCGCGGCGACGGTTACGGGCGGCCCGTGCGGCGTGACGGACAGTTGTGCGGATTCGACTTGTTGGAGCGATGTATGCAACGGTTGCGTCCTCCCGCCGCAGGGCGGCTCATTCTGGCCGCCGGAAATCACCGGCAACGACGGCGGCGGGTATTGGTCGTCCTCGACGGTCGCGGACTGGGACGTCGCCGCGTGGTACGTCGAATTCGACTTCGCCTATATTACGTGGGGCCTCTTCAGCGACCGCCGCTTCGGCGACGGCCCGCTTCTCGGCCACGGCGGAGCACGGTGTGTTCGCCCATAAAGGCGGGCCGTTGATGATCGGCTGGGCCAGAACGGACACACTCACACCGCGGCCGTTCATTCCGCATTCCGCATTCTCTGTACTACTATCCGCGAATTTCTTCGCTCGGCGCGAAGAATT
>CAZHPN010000317.1:0-3903 GCA_964534375.1 uncultured bacterium
AAATCGTATGGTTTCTTCTGCTGGCGGCATTTGTTTTTCTGGCCTTCGTGACCTGTGGCGGTTCCGGCGACGGGGCCGCCGCGCGGCTGGGCGTCGACGACGATGATTCGGCGACGGCGGACGACGACAATGACGCCGCGGCCGACGACGATAACGACGACGATAACGACGACGCCACGCCCGACGACGACGATGACGACGCCACCCCGATGTGGACGGCAATGAACGTGCCGGCGGTTGTCGGCCTGGAAGGCGTTTGGGGCGCCTCGGCGACGGATGTGTTCGCCGTTAGTTCGAACGGCCCAATTCTGCATTACGACGGCTCGGCGTGGTCCATCGTGTCGAACGTGGGCGCGGCGCTGTGCGGAGTGTGGGGCCTTTCGTCCACGGATGTTTTTGTTGTGGGAAACGAAAGCGATCCGCCGCTGTCGACGATTTTTCATTACGACGGCGCGACGTGGTCGCCGATGCCGTGCCCCGACGCCGGGATTTTGTCGGCGGTATGGGGAAGTTCGTCAGCGGACGTATTCGCGGCCGGCCAACAATCAACGATTTTGCATTACGACGGTTCGACATGGGCCGCGATGCACGCCGGGTTCTCGGCAAACAGCGCGTTTACCAGCGTTTGGGGCGCCTCGGCGACCGACGTGTATGCGGTTTCCGAACAACTTGTTCATTACGACGGGTCGTCTTGGTCGAGCGTGACGGACATGCCATTCGGGGGGGATTACTATGGAGTTGGCGGAACCTCCGCTTCGAATGTATTCGCCTTGGGTCATTGGTGGTCGCCCGACGACGGGGCGATCATGCACTACGACGGCGCGTCGTGGTCGTGCGCCACGGGCGGCGGACCGGGCATTTTATTTAGAGCGGTTTGGGAGAGTTCGCCGTCGGATGTTTTTGTCGTCGGAGGACTGAGCGGGGCGCCCGGCGCCTGCGCGATTCTCCATTTTGACGGTTCCACGTGGTCGCCGATGCCATGCACGGAAAAAGCGGATGTGACTTCCATCTGGGGCGCCTCGCCGACGGATGTGTTCGCCGTCTCTGCCGACGGCCGGATTCTCCATTACGGGTATTAGGCCGGCGCGGTTCGGCAGGCGTACTGGGCGGCGAAATTGCGTGGGTCTCGGGCGAACAGGGAACCGTGAGCTGTGGCCGGTGGCCAGTGGTCAGCCCGGCCCGACGAGGCATTGCCGAAATTGGGTGGCGAGTGGCCGGCGGGCATTCAACAATGACGAGTGCAATCGGGACATTGGAAACGCTTCGCGGCACGGTTGCGACTTTGATGTTCAGCCCCGACCTCGGCCCGACGACGTTGACGGCAAGCGTCGCCGGCGTGACCAAATCCGTGACGACGTTCGTTTACGCGGGCCGGAGCCCGCTCAACATTGTGGCCTTCGGCGGCGACGCGCCGCCGACGCCGGCCGATTGCCCGGACGACCTGACGAGCGCCGTGATCGACGGAAACAGCCGGAAACTCGGGACAGCCACCCGTTTTCTTGACAGCTTTCTGGTTTTTGTTATTTGCTGGGCATGCCACGTGTTGCGCGCATGGTCGTCCCGGGTTGTCGGCGCCATATCACTCAGCGCGGAAACAATCGCCAAGACGTGTTTTTCACGGACGACGACCGGCGCCTTTACTTAAGGGTGCTGCCCGACGAAAAGCGAAAAGCGGCGAGCAAACTTCGGTTTCACACGAACCGCGGCCGGCCGTTGGGCAGCGACGGTTTCGCAGCCAGGTTGGAGGCCGCGTTGAATCGGCGGCTGCGCCCGCTTCCCGAAGGCCGGCCGCGGAAGAAGGACGAAAACCGGTGGCTGTCCCGAGGTTTCGACGCGGCATAGGCTTTATGATAAAGAGCCGCGAAGCTACGAGCGGCGCACAATTGCGCTTTTTGGGGGTCGCGCAGACCTTATGCCACCACCGATTTGAACACGGGACGGGCGAGGATCTCCTTAATGGAACTCATAGCAGCGCCCGGCCCGTGGTTAAGTCGGTGGTGGCATACGGGGAGGACGCACTATCGGTGTCGGGTCAGCCCATAATTTCGCATGACCCGCGATTTCGCTTTCGCGGATGCAAAAAGTGATTCTCGCGAGAGGCTCGTCTGTCGCCGCCTCCAGCAGGTTGCGAAAAAGCGCCCCGAGGAGCGGGGCGCTTTGCGTTCGATCAGTGACTGGTTGGCGTTAGTCCAACGACTTCACCAAGCGGAAGCCGACGCTGTTGTTGGGCTCGCTTGGCGCCCAGTTGAAGCGGTACGCCGAACGGCAGTACTCGGCCGGGTTGTTGAAACTGCAGCCGCGGCCGGTCCGCCGCGCCAGCGCGCCGCTGGCCGGGCCTTCCGGATTGGTGACCGGACCGGTGGCATAGTTGCCATATTGGTCCCAGTCCCATTGCCAGACATCGCTGCTCATGTCGTAAAGGCCCAGCGTGTTTGGGGCCAGTCCGGCGACCGCCCGCGGCTCGACATCGTCGTTGCCGCAATACCAGCCGATCGTATTGAGGTTGGGATCGACCGGCGAGCAGCCGGTGGGATACGTGATGCCGCCGTCATAAAACGCCGTCGTCGTGCCGGCGCGTTCGGCGTATTCGTTCTCTGCCTCGGTCGCCAGACGGAAGCCGGTGCAATCGTAAACCGAGGTCACGCCGTTGAGCGTGATCGTCGCCGTCGCGATGCCGCCTTGCGTGGCGTTCATGCAGGCCATGTAATCCGCGCCCTCGGACGCGCCGTCGGCGCATTGCACGTTGGCGAAGACGTAGCACGGGGTCAGGCTGCCGGCGGTGGAACTCGCGTTGGCGTACGCCAGGGCGTCGTACCAACTGACGGTCTCGACCGGGCAACTCGAACCGCAGCTCGAGAACGTGCTCGGGTTGTAACCCATCACGCGTTGGAAATCGCCTTGCTGGATCAAAACGATCAGCGCTTCGAAATTGTGCGTGAGCGTGACCGAGTGCTGGACTTCGTCGGAATTCCGGCCCGCTTCGCCGGCCGGGCTGCCCATCATAAACGTGCCGGCGCCGACGAAGACGAAGCCCGGATCGACCGTCGTGTCGTCATTGTCGTTGTCGTCATTGTCGTCATTGTCATTGTCGTCATTGTCGTCATTGTCATTGTCGTCGTTGTCGTCGTTGTCGTCATTGTCGTCGTCGTCGTCCGCGCCGCCGCTGGCGCACCGGAAGCCGACTGAGCTGAACGCCGAGTCCGGCGTGAGCCAGCCGCGCGCCGAAGTGCGCAACGTCACCGCGCCGTCGCCGAAGCTGCCGCCGCGCACGACGCGATACGTGCCGCTGTCCGGACCCTGCGGGTCGTTTTGCGGCGACGAAGCGTAGTACGTCGAATCGTACCAATCGTTCACCCATTGATCGACGTCGCCCAGCGGATCGCACAGGCCCCACGCGTTGGCCGTTTTCCCGCAAACCGGCTGGGTCGAACCGCCGGAGTTGGCCGAATACCACGCGAGTCCGCCGAGGCAGGACGCGTCTTCGCAGCCGTCGTAATAGATGTCGTTCGTCCAGGCCCGCGCCGCGTACTCCCACTCGGCCTCGGTCGGCAACCGGCCGCCGACCGCCTGGCAGAACGCCAGGGCCTCGGCCCAGGTCACGGTCTCGACGGGGCAGTTGGCGCCGCAGGTGGAGAAGCTGCTCGGGTTTTGGCCGGTCACGCTCTTGTATTGGCCCTGGGTGATGTCGGTCTCGGTGATATTGAAAGCCGTGATCGACACGACGTGCCGCGGATTTTCGTCGGCGTTGCAGTTCGCGTCGCCGGGAATGCAACCCATGTACACCGTGCCGCCCGGCGCCGGAACCCAGACGATCCCCGTGGAATCGTCGTTGTCGTCGTTGTCGTCGTTATCGTCGTTGTCGTCGTCGTCGTTGTCATTATCGTCGTTGTCGTCGTCGTCGGT
>CAZHPN010000318.1:0-3901 GCA_964534375.1 uncultured bacterium
GATGCAGGGGCGCACGACGTTTGTCATCGCCCACCGGCTGTCGACCATTCGCCGCGCCGACCGCATCATCGCCCTGCGCGATGGCCGGATCGTCGAAGACGGCGCCCACGACGAACTGCTGGCGCGCCGCGGCGAGTACGCGCGCTTGTACAACATGCAGTTCCGAACCGACGATTGACGCGTGCGGCGCTCGTTTGCCCTGTTTTTCGCGATTATTGCGCTGCTTTCCGTGGCGCGCTGGGCGCTCGGCCTGCACGTCGATTTGATCCCCGACGAGGCATATTACTGGTCCTGGAGTTTGGTCCCCGATTGGTGCTATTGGGATCAACCCGCCGGGGTCGCCTGGGCGATCGCCGGATGGCGCGCGCTGTTCGGCGACGGCCTGGCCGGCCTGCGCGCGCTCGCCGTGTGCTGCGCGCTGTCGTCGTCGCTGCTCGCCTACGCGCTGTTTCGCCGCGCTCTCAACGAACGCGCCGCCTTCTGGGGCTCGCTAGCGCTGCAGACGCTGCCGATGTTTTCGGCGGGGGCCGCGCTGATCATGCACGACAGCGTGCTGCTCGTCTTCGGCGCGCTGGCCTGGCTGCTGTGGGCGATGGCGCTGCTCGACGATCGGCCGCGGCTGTGGCCGGCGATCGGCCTGGCGCTGACCGCGGCGCTGTACGCGAAATTCAGCGCGGCGCTGCTCGGGCTGGGGTTTTTCGTCGGCTCGCTCGCCGACCCGACGGGCCGCCGGCATTTGCGCACGCCGTGGCCGTATCTCGGCGGCGCCGTGGCGCTGGCGCTGTTCAGCCCCGTGATCGCCTGGAACGCGCAACACCGCTGGGTCGCCTATTACGCCGTGGTCAAGCTGGCGATCGATCCGTCGTTCACGCCGCTGGACCGCCTGCTTTCGCTGCTCGATTTCCTCGGCGGCCAACTGCTCGTGGCGACGCCCGTGCTCGCCGCGCTCGGCGCCCTCGGCGCCGTGTGGGCCGTGCGGACGCGGCGGGCGGCGGGCGGCTCCGGCCGCTTGCTGCTGGCGACGCCGGGGCTCGTCGCGCTCGCGTACTTTCTGTGGAATTCCGTGCGCGCGAAGATCGAGGCCAACTGGACGGCGCTGGCGTGGGTCGGTCTGATTCCGCTCGGCGTCGAGTGGGCGCTGGCGCGCGCCGACGCGGGGAAAGCCGCGGCGCGGCGGTGGCTCGGGGCCGGCGCGGGGCTGGCGGCCGCGGCGACGGTCGCGATTCAGTTGCAAACGCTGTTCAACATTGCGCCGTTCCAGATTCCGCTCATCGACCAGATCTTCGGTTGGGACGCGTTGGCCGAGCGCGTGCAGCACGAACGCGAGGCGGCCGGCGACCCGCGGCTGCCCGTCGCCTGCCGCACCTATCAAATGGCGGCGGAATTGACGCGGCGGCTGCCCGATCGGCCGCTCGTTTACACGGTCGATTTTCCGCGGCGCGGCAGCCAGTTCACGCTGTGGGAAGACTTCGCCCAACTTGAAGGGCGCGATGTGCTGTACGTCGATCATTGGGTCATGCCGCGCGAACTGCGCCCGCATTTCGCCAGCGTGACGGAAGTGTCGTGGTACTATCGGCGGCGCGGCGGCCGGCTGATCGAAGACGGCCGGCTCACGCTCGGGCGGTCGTTCCACGCCGCCGGGCCGCTCGCCGGCTATTTCCGCGACCCGGTGGGTTATCATATCGCAAAAATCGCCGACCGCGGGCCGGCGGAGAAGTGAGCGCTTGGCGATGGGCCTGATCGTTTACGCCGTTTATTTCGTCCTCGGCGCGCTGTTGCTGCCGTTCGCGCCGCTCGTGGTCTGGATCGGCGGCTATTTCCGGCCCGACTGGCGCAACGACTGGCCGGCCCGGTTCGGCTTTGCGCCGCGGCGCGCCGACCGCCCCATCGTCGTCTGGTGCTCGTCGGTCGGCGAGGTGAACACCGCCCAGCGGCTCGTGCGGGCGCTGCTCGCGGCCGGCCGCGCGCCGGTGCTGCTCGCGGTGTACACGCCGGCAGGGCTGCGGCGTGCGCGCGAGCTGTTCCCCGGAGTCGCGGCGACCCACGCGCCGCTGGACAGCCTGCCCGCGACCTGGCTCTGGCTGCGCCGCGTCCGGCCGCGGGCAACGCTGCTGTTCGAGACGGAAATCTGGCCGGCGTTCATTTTCACCGCGGCCCGGTCGGGCGGGCGGGTCGCGCTGGTGAACGGCCGCCTCTCGGATCGCGCCTTTCCGCGGTACCGGCGGCTGCGCTGGTTTTGGCGGCCGGCGCTGCGCCGGCTCGACGTCGTCGCCGTGCAGACCGCCGAGTTCGCCGCGCGCTTTCGCGAACTGGGCGCGTTCGCCGAACGCGTGAGGGTCGCCGGCAGCTTCAAATTCGACATCGAGCCGCCCGCGCCGCCGCCGGCGACGATTCGCGCGGTGTACGACGCCTTCGTCGCCGGCCGCCGGCCGCTCGTCGCGGGTTCGACGCACGACCCCGAAGAAAAAATCGCTGCCGAGGCGCTGCGCGCGCTGCGGGCGGAGTTTCCCGACGCCGCGCTGATCGTCGCGCCGCGCCACGTCGAACGTGCTGAGCAGGTCGCCGCCGTCGTGCGCGAGGCCGGGCTGACGGTGGCGCGCCGCTCGACGGCCGCGCCGGCGCAGGCGGCGCAGGCGGATGTGCTGTTGCTCGACGTCATCGGCGAGTTGTCGTGGGCCTACTCGCTCGGCGAGGCGGCGTTCGTCGGCGGGTCGTTCGGCGACCGCGGCGGCCAGAACATGCTCGAGCCCGCGGCGGCCGGCGTCGCGGTCGTCATCGGGCCGCGCACTCCGAATTTCCAATTGGAGGCGGCGACGCTGCAAGCGGCCGGCGGATTGCTCGTGATCGCGCGGCCGGAAGATCTCGCGCCGGCGCTGTCCGGCCTGCTGCGCGACCCCGTCCGCCGCGCCGCGATGGCCGCCGCCGCGAAAGAAGCCGTCGCCGCGCACCGCGGCGCGGCCGACCGTACGGCGCGGCTGGTCTTGGACGATCCGCGGAGTGGGAATTTTCCTTGACAGGATCAACGGGATCAGCGAACAGCGAACAGCGATCGGTGAACAATGGCGCTTGCTCGCCGCGCTATGGCGCGACAACGGCCTCTGGGAAATTGATGCCCTCGACGACGCTCGGGGCAGGCCCGTTGATCCTGTCGCCGGACCGGCGGCGACTGGTTCCTAGCGCCGCCGCCCGTAATTCCGTTATTCTGCCGACCCGCCCGCGCTCATCCGTTGCCACAGCTTTTCGAGCCGCTTGACACGCGACTGCAACTCGGCGTTCTGCGCGTTGATCGCGGCGTTCTCGGCCTTCAATTCCTCGTACCGCGCTTGGCACAGGGCTGCGGTTTCGTCAACCCGCGCCCCGATGTCGGTGTATTCCGTGCGCATCGCGCGCATCGACTCGACCGCCAGCGCCTGGAAGCCTTCGTACGACAGCGCCAGGTAGCCGTCCGTGCCGCGGCTGACCCAGCTCGGGAACACGTCTTCGACTTCCTGCGCCAGCATGCCGAAGCGCCGGCCGTCGCCGCGCGCCGGGTCGATCCACTCGTAGGAAACGCCCCGCAGCGTCAGCAGCATGTTCAACGCCAGGAAACCGTCGATGCCCATGACGTTCGTCTTCAGCCGCGCGTCGGACGACGTGACCCATTTGTCTGCACGGGCTTCGCCGCTCACGTCGAGCACATAGCTGGGCGCCACCGTGCCGATGCCGACGTTGCCGCCCATGATCGCCATGACGTTGGGATTTTCAATAATCGGCGGCGTTTCGCAGCTATTGACTCTCGCACAATAGAGTGACAAGCCGGTCTTCTTCTGGTAACATGCCGCGGCATGAAGCCGGAAAAAACACCCCTCCGACAACGACGGGACTTCGCCGGGATGGAACAACGGCGCGCGGCGGCCGCGCG
>CAZHPN010000319.1:0-3864 GCA_964534375.1 uncultured bacterium
TCCTCTTCGTCGCGGCCGGTCGTGGTCGCCGAGGCGATGCCAGAGAAAACAAGCGGCACGAGGTCGGCGAGCAGCGACTTGCCCGATCCGGGCGCGGGCGCTTCGAGCAAGTGAATCGGGGTAGGGCCGTCGATGGCGCGCCGTACAAAGGGCAACAGGAACGTGGCGACCGCATGGCAACGGTCGGCCTGGGACACGAAAGGGAAGTCGATAAAGAGGTCATCGACCAGCAGCGAAACGGCCGCGGCGACGTCATCCGCAGTCGGGACTTCCAGAATTTCCGGCAGGGCGCCGTCGTCGCCGTGCAAAAACACGCGCGAGGCCGCGTGATGTCCTGGCGCGGCAACGAGGTCGAGGTTTTCGTCGAAAAATGGGACCGTCACAATTTCCTCGACGCGCAGCAGGTCGGGGTGCGGGATGGCGAGCATGGCCTTGGCAACCGAAACAGGGGGAAAACCATTGATGATTGCGGTGTCGGTGATTTTCGCCCACGTCGCCCACGTTCCCATGAGGTTGAACAGTTCGGCCTCGCCGACCGCTTTGACGAACGGCGCGCCATTGTCGGGGTTCGTCACGAGGCGCACGAGTTCGCCGTTTCGCTGGTACAGGTGCGCGGCTTCGGGAATTCTGCACGAGAGCAGGAAATACGCCGCCCAGGCGTCGGCGATCATGTCGCGCAGATTGCGCGCGTTGAGTTGAATCACTGGCAATTCGACCGCGTGAGGGCCGAGGGGGCGAGCCGCGGTGAGAGTTGCCGGTTCGTGGCCGAGGTCCGCGAGGAAACCGCCGACTTGCTCGCGGAATTGCGCCGCGCCTTCGACGCGCTCGATAATTTCCAGATCCGCCGGCTGTACGTCGAGGAAAGCCGCCAGTTCGTCGTCGCTCATTTGGGGCGCGTTCGTGGGGGCCGACCAGCCCGCGCGTTTCGCCATTGCGAACAGCGAACCAAGATGCACGCTGCCGGCCGATGAGAAGCCCGCCCATTTTTCAGCCGTTTCGCCCGGTTTGCACTTCGCGCCGCGCGCCGACCATGCCGACCAGAGTTCGAGGCCGGCGCTGCCAATGTCAAACGAATGTATCGCCATGCCGACCGCGAGCCAGTCGTGATAACCCATATCGGGGTCGAGCGCGGCCAGGGCCGACGAAATCAGGGCGCGCTCGCCGTCCGCGTCAGTCGCGTCGTAATGGTCGAAAAGGTCGGCCGGCGCGTCGGTTTCCGCTGGCGCGAGCGCGAGCAACCGCGCGACTTCATCGGGCGATGTGTCGCAGAAATTGAATTCTTCGGGTTCGTATGGCGCGAGTTCCGCGCCGACGACGTGGAAAAACGTGTTGCCGTCCGGTTTCGCGGCGTGATGCCAGAAAGGCAACCAAACCATGTTGCCATAGCCGCCCGCCTTGATGCGGTCCTGCTTGGGGAAAACTTCAAGGCCACGATTTGAGCGCGCGTCCGCGCGTTCGCCGTTTTGCAGTTCGGCGTCGAGGCCCGCGACGATGGCGAGGCCGATTTTGCGCGCGTCGGCCGCGGCAATCGGCGTCGAAAAGAAAATCCAAAGGTGCCAGCCCGCGCCGCCGCCTGATTTTTCGAGGTATGCGGTCAGGCCCATATCCTCAGCGCGATACCAAGCCGCGACGACCGCGGCCGTGGGGTTTGTGAGCGTCGTACTGGCCGAATGCCCCGCGCTCGCGCCGCCGCCGTCGAAGTCGATGCAGAGCAGGACCGTCGTGCCGTCCTCGGCGACGAGAAACGAGCCGATGCGCAAGTGTTCGTCAGCTTCGCGCACGACGACCGCTGCGGCCCTGTGCTCGCGTGGTTTGGCGCGCGTAGTGTATTTGATCGGCGGCGGGAACGACGTGCTGGCGGGGCCGCCGACGTGATAGGCGAGCAGATTTTCGAGCGCGCCGGGTTGCGTCGTGTCAATCGGCTGAGGGTGCGACTTGCGCAGCTTCGTTTGCCGGTCGGTCCACGTTTTCAGCGCCGCCACCGTGTCGCGGCGCGAGAAGAAAAAGGTTTGGAGTAGTTGCGCCCTGTTCAATCGGTTCCCTTAAAGGCCGAGCGCGGCCGACACGCTGGCCGTGCCGCCTTTTGCGATTTTTTCGTATTTCGACGCGGGCCTTTCGAGGGCAAGCCAGGTGTTCCGAAGATCAGAGCCGCGTTTCCTCGCGCAGTTTTCGATTCCCCATCGGTCGCCCAGGACGATGACCGACTTACGCGCACGAGTTACCGCGGTGTAGAGCAGATTTCTGTGGTGCATGAAGCTGTGCGACTTGTGAACGATGACGACGGCGAAGGGGAATTCAGAACCTTGTGTCTGGTGAATCGTGAGCGCATACGCCAGATCGAGGTTGCGAAGCGCGTCGGTCGTCTTGTCGAGAAAAACAGGTTCAGGCACGCCGTCAAAGGCGACCGTGAGGTTGCCGGCCGCGTCTTTCTCGACGACGACGCCGAGCGTGCCGTTCATCACGTCGCGGCCGTAGTCGTTGCGCCGCTGAATAACCTTGTCGCCGACCAGGAAGGCAGGGCGGCGATTTTTCGCGGGGGCTTCGGTGATGACGCCGTGCTTTGTCTGCTGGTAGAGGCGTTGCAGCGCGATATTGAGGTCCGTAACCGAGAGCGGCCCCTGGCGCTTGGGCGTCAAAATCTGCACGTCGCGCCACACGTCGAGGCCGAGTTTGATCGGCAGGATGGTCGAGAGCAATTCGACGAGGGCGCTTTCGACTTGGGCGGGGTCAACAAGGTGGTCGATGACGTACCACGGCTTGACCGGCGAGTCGGGCAGGGTGGCCGCGCTGGTCTTTGCGACTCTGCCGGCGAGAATATCGACGCTATTGCGTTTGAGTTCTCCCGCTTGCCGCACAACGTCGGTGAGGATGACGACCGGCGCGAGGCGCGTTTCAACCGCGTCGCGCAAGAGGTTGCCCGGGCCGATTGGCGGAAGCTGGTTGTAATCGCCGACGAACACGACCGACGTGCGCGCGAAGTTCACCCGGCGCAACAAGTTCCACGCAAGCGAAATGTCAACCATCGAGGTTTCATCGACAATGAGAACGTCGGCGGGGATATGCTCATCGAGGCCGCGCTGAAACTTGAAGGCGTCCCAACCGAGCAGCCGGTGAATGGTTTGGGCGTCGTGGTCTGTCAGTTCCGTCATGCGCTTTGCCGCTTTGCCGGTCGGCGCGCACATGATGACCGAGCGCCCGTTTTCCTCAAAAACACGAACCGCCGCGGCAATCGTGTACGTCTTGCCGCTGCCCGCGCCGCCAGTGATGAAAGTAATTTTGTTGGCGACAATCTCGGTGAGGGCTTCGCGTTGCCGTTCGTTCAGGGTCGGCTCGATCGCGCCCGAACGAATCGCGTTGCACACGCCCATCATCCGCAGCGCGTGGGGGTTTTCGTCGTAGCCGCGGCGCAGCCAGTCCGCAATGTCGCGCTCTTGCTGCCGGAAAAGCGGCACGGCCACGAGGAAACGCCCGTCGTGGGATTCGACGGCGAGGCTTTCGTCGAGAATCATGTCGTCAAGCACGCCCTCGATGATCTTGCGGCTGTCCAGCGTGTCGAGAATGAGCAGGGCGTTCGCCAGATTTACCAGCTCGTCGCTTTCAACCCAGGTATGGCCGGCGTCGGTCTGCTCGATGACGACGTGGGAGAGGCCCGCGCGAAGTCGCGGCACGAACGTTTTACTCACGCCGGCTTTGCGGGCGATCTCGTCGAGGCGCTTGAACCCGAACCCGTAGAGGTCGCCCAACATCTGATAGGGGTTTTCGCGCAGGATGACCGGCGCCGCATCGCCGTACTTGGCAATCAGCGTTTCGACCTGATGGTTCGTGAGTTCGTAGGCGGCAAGCTGTGTCGCCAGAGCATTGACC
>CAZHPN010000320.1:0-3827 GCA_964534375.1 uncultured bacterium
GAGAGCAGAAAGACCATCGCCGCGCCCGGGCTGACGCCCTTGAGCACCAGCGCCGCCGCGATTGGAATGCTCGCCGACGCGCACATATACAGCGGCACGCCGGCCGCGAACATCACGAGCATCGGCAGCAGGCCCGAGCCGAGCCCGCGGCTCGCCAGATCGTTCGGCACAAAGGCGCTGATCACGCCCGTCAGCAGCAGCCCGAAGACGAACCAGAAGGCGAGGTCGTCGAGCATCTCGACGAAGCCGTAGCGCGCGACGCGCCGCAGGATGTCGGGGAACGGCGTGACCGCGGCCGGCTCGATGGCGGCGTCGCCGGCCGGCGCCGGCTCGCCGCCGGCGGGCGGCGCGGCTTTGCGGCCGGCCCGGCGCGGGCCCTTGGCCCAGATTTCGCCGAGGTAGGCCCACAACGAGCGGCCGAAGCCGCGAATGCCGACGACGTCGGTCTCGTCGACCGCGCTTTCTTCGCCTTGGCAATCCGGGCAGATCGGGCCGGCATGGTCGTGGCCGGCGTGGTCGTGGCCCGCGCGCGCTTCCTCTTCTTCGGGAAAAATGATGGCGATGACGCCCGCCGCCAGCGCCGTGAAGAAGGTCGCCACGAGGCGGCCGACCATCATGATCGGCCCGAGCATGCCCCAGGTGAGCAGCACCGCGTCGATGCTCGTCTCCGGCGTCGTGATCAAGAAGGAAAGGCTGGCCGGCCGGCTGGCGCCCTTGCGCCGCAACTCGATCGCCACCGGCACGATCCCGCAACTGCAAATCGGCAGCGGCATGCCGAAGAGCGCCGCGACGCACACCGCGAGCAGCCCCGCCGAACCGATCAGCCGCTCGATCAGCCGGCGCGAGAGGATGACGTGAAAAAACCCCGCCATCAGCAGGCCGAGCATGATGAACGGCGACGCCAGCAGCAGCGCGCTCCACGCATTCAGGAAAACAATCTTCAGCGCAACCAATTCTCACTCCCGCCGCGCAAACCCCCGCCACGCGACGCAAATCGGTTTTCATTGCTACATCGCCCGGTCCTTGCAGTCAAGGTTGCGGGGCGCCGCCCATTTAGACGATTGGGGATTGGGGACTGGGAAACGTCGAGGTCTTCGCGTCTTTGCGGCGCGAAAGGTCAAGCCGCTCGCCCCGCGAATCGTGTAATCACCATAGGGCCCATGCGGCCCGCAGGACCCATCTCACCCGTTGCGGGGAAAAACTCGCCGCCTCGTTCTCGGCCCACCGGTAATTGACCGTGTCCGCGCGCCGGGCGGCGAACCGCGACGTGGGTTGCAGCCGCCGGCGGAGCCGCGCGGTTGAGGGGCTTTGCCTTGCCGGCAGGGGGTGGTTTACTAATATCGCTCAATCGATGAGAAACCAGAGGGCGGGGAAAGGGGGTTGCTGTGAAGATGACCACAATAAGACGTATAGGCCCGATAGGCCGAATAAGACCTATAAACCACGCAACACCGGTCGCCCGAATCGCCTCTGTGAAGTTGACGCCGCCAAGACCGGCAAGAACTATTGGGCCTATTGGGCCTATCCGGCCTATTCGGCCTATCGCCCGTAAAACCCTCTGCCGCCAGGTTGGCCAATGAGCGACGACAAGAAAATCATTTTGCCTCACGGAAGTTACAAAAACCTGCTCTCTTACCGGAAAGCCGAGACCGTTTACGACCTGACCTTTCGGTTCTGCGAGCGGTTTCTGCGCAAGGGCGACCGCACGATCGACCAAATGGTGCAAGCGGCGCGCTCGGGCAAGCAGAACATCGTCGAAGGCGCCGCGGCCTCGGGCACATCGAAAGAAACCGAGCTCAAGTTGACCAATGTGGCGCGGGCCAGCCTGGAGGAACTGCTCGAAGACTATCGCGACTTTCTGCGGGTGCGCGATCTCATTCTCTGGGGCAAAAATTCGAAAGAGGCGCAGTATGTGCGAAAGCTGGGCAGCAACCCTGATGCAAACTATGAGACCTATCGAGAATTCTGCGAAACCCGCCCCGCCGAAATCGTCGCCAACATCGCCATCTGCCTCATTCACCAAGCCACCTTTCTGCTCGACCGGCAGATCAGCCGCCTGGAGCACGACTTTCTTAAGGAGGGCGGCCTCCGCGAGCGGATGACCCGCGCGCGGCTTCAAGCGCGCGACCGCCAGCGCGATGACCGCGGCAACGGCTGAAGGCGGGTTGGCGGCGGGCATCATGAAGAACCCGCGAGGGTAAAACTGTTGCGGCGGCCGCCCCGCCGCCAGCCCATGGTTCCCAGAATTCCCGGGCCTCCCAGAATTCCCACGCCTCCCAGAATTCCCAGGCTTCCCAGGGTTGCCGCTGGCGGGGTTCGGCAATTTTTTCCTTTTTCCTTTTTCCTTTTTACCTCTTCACCGCTTCCGCCTTCGCGCGGATGCAGCCGTATTCGCGGCCGATGACGATGTCTTCTCCTTCGCTGTACGGCAGCACAATGTCGCTCGTATCTCCGGTTTTTCGTCGCGCCAGTTCCAGTTCCAGCGCGCGCAAAATTGCTGCGCGACTTTTCATCGCTTCGTTGCAGCGATCGGCCAGCCCGGCAAAATTCGGAATCGCTACCAACGCCGTGACGCTGCGCCGGAGCTTCTTCTCGTCGATGCCCGGCGCGCGGTCGCGACAACCGCCGTCGAGCCATTTTTGCAAGCCGTCAATGAAACCCGCGGAAATGCTGATCATCATATAGCGTTCGCGGTCGAAATATCTCCGATTGTGAGTCAGTGGCAACCACCAATCCTGCATTCGGTCGGAGCAATCGACGCCGCCTGTCTTGTGGCGGTCTTCCGCCGACGCCGCGGGATTTTGTCGGATGTTATCGACGCAATCAATCTGCCGCACGAGCTGCATTTTCAGCGTTCGAAGCAACATTCCGCGGGTGTCGGGCAGTTTTTCAAATTCTCGCCGCAGTTGATCGATTTCCGTTTCGGAGAGTTTGGGCGTCAGAAAGGCGATCGTTATGTATGCGTTTTCCTCGACTGAAATGCCCACCATGTCGTGAAGCAATTGCGTCGAGTCTTGCAGGCCGCCCGCTAGTTGGAGAAGCAAAACCAGCCGCGAGGCCGCCGTGTCAGTATGGCCCGCTTCAGCGTCGAGCACTGCCGCCGCCATTTCCGAATATGTAAGCGAATCTCGCAGGCTGCTGACGTTTACCTCTGGCGTTTGAAAATCCAGGCCGATCATCAAGCCCCTGGCGAGAATCGGTCGAAGGCGTTCCGCAAATGGCGCGAACAGCCGGAACTCGGCCTCGTTCCTTTTCAATTCGGCTACGTCGTAAGGCGGGCAACCACTTTTCACCAACTTTTTCAGGTCGGGCGGCGGCGCCGCGGCGATGTCTTTCACTAACGCCTGCAAAGCGGCGTAATCGTCCATCGAGTTGTTGACTCGGCCGGCGGCGCGAAATTCGGCCACGCGGGCGTCGAGCGCAGACGTAGGCTCCGCGGGCATTTTAACGAATTGCAAATAATAAAACACGAGGCAGACCAAGCAATAAATGACGAAAAGGCCCGCCAGAACGACCGCGATTCTGGCCGCGCTGCGGAGAATTTTCTTCACGATCGGCGACACGATCCACCTTTCACTGGGAGCCGGTCTTCGCGCGCACGCAGCCGTATTCGCGGCCGATGACAATTTCGCTCTTCGCGTCGTACGGAACCACGATGTCTTTCGCGTCATTCGCCTGGCGGCGGCGCCGTTCGGCGTCGAGCGCCTGGACCAGCGCCGCGCGGTGTTGCATGTGGTCATTAAGCAGGCCGGCCAATTTCGACCAATCGGGCCAGGCGACCGACAAGAACAAGCAGAACGCTATGCCGAGCTGACGCACGGGAACCC
>CAZHPN010000321.1:0-3817 GCA_964534375.1 uncultured bacterium
CGGGGAGGGGCGGGAAATTTCGGGAACCGAAATTTCCGGGGAGAGGTCTGCGCGACCAACAATGAGCGCAATTCTGCGCCATTCGTAGCTTTGCGGCTCTTAATCCCATCCCCCGGGAATTCACGGAAACCACGTTCCTGATGCAGACCCTCGGCCGGTGAACCGCCTTTACGCAATCGGCCCGAATTGTTATATGATCGTTCGTCACTTCTTTCACTAACGGGGGAGCTATCCATGAAACTTCGTCTGTTGTCGCTCGCGCTGGTCATGGGCCTGGTCGCCGTCAGCTATGGCGTGCTCTTTTCCGCCGAAGCGGCGCCGGTCGCCGGACCCGGCTACACGGAAACGCCGACCTTCGACAAAATTCCCGCCGCGCCGATCAAAGGGATCGCCAACGGCCGGCCGTTCGAGGCCAAGTCCGTGCACTTCGAGCCCAGCTTCGGCAAATGGGAGATGGTCATCGCCGATCAACCCTTGGAAAAGCCGACGGGCTTCTTGAACGACGCGCAATTCGTCAATTTGACGATGCCCGAACCGCCGGCCGCCGGGAAAAAATTCACGCGGAAGATGGACTTCGGCGACGGATATTTCCAAATCATGCAGGAAAAGCCCGATCGGAAAAAAATGACGAGTTGGAACGCCAGCAACGCGTGGATCGTCGAATTCACCAAATGGGATGTGAAGCCCTACGACAAAAACGGCAATATGTTCCAGCAATGCGGTACGGCCTCGGGCCGCGTGTACGTCGTCTACAAAGGCGGCGACGACGCCGGCAGCATCAAGAGTTCGTGGGTCGCGGGCGAATTCAAAGACGCCGTCGTGCGGTACATGGGCGAGCCGGAATTCAAATACGAAACCGCGCCGGCCCCCGCCGCGCCGGCCGCGGCGCCCCCTGCGGCCGCGCCGGCCCCGGCCGCGCCGGCCGCGAGCGCGCCGGCGGCGACCGCCGGCGGGCCGGGCTACACCGAGGCCCCGACGCTGGACAAAATTCCGAACGCGCCAATCCAGGGCGTCGTCAACGGCCGGCCGTTCGCGGCCAAAACCGTGTTCTTCGAACCCCAATTCGGCAAATGGTCGCTGGTGGTCGCCGACGTCGCGTTGCCCGAACCGACGGCGTTGCTGAGCGGCTCGCAGGAACTCACGATCGAATTGCCCGAACTGCCCGCGGCCGGCAAGAAGCTCATCCGGCCGATGGAATACGGCGACGGGTTTTTTCAGGTGCGAAAGACCGACAACCCGAAAGATCTGACGAGTTGGAACTCCGACAACGCCTGGGCGATCGAGATCACCGCGTGGGACGTGAAGCCGTACGACGAGAACGAGGACATGTTCCAGGTCGCCGGCAAGGCGTCCGGCCGCATTTACGTTGTATACAAGGCCGGAGAGATTTCGTCGCTCAAAAGTTCGTGGCTGGCCGGCGTGTTCACCGACGCGCCGGTCCGTTACATGGGCAAGCCGGAGTTGAAATACGAATAGCGGCGCCGGCGCCTGCCGCCGGCGGGCCGTCGCCGCGCTGCGAAGCCAAAGATGATTGACAAGATTCTGCGGAAGGAAACGCTCGTCGCGGCGCCGCCGGCGGCGGTGTGGCGCGCCTGGACGACCAGCGCAGGCGCGACGACGTTCCTCGCCCAACGAAAATGAAAAACCCGATCTAGAACGCGACGCCGCCGCCGATGCCGTACGTCAGCTCGCCGGTCTTGAATGAGAAGTCGCGGACGTCCGGAATGGTGTAGGTGACGCCGATCGTGCCCGTGAACGGGCCGCCGAAGTGATAGCTCAGGCCGGCTTCGGCGAACGCCGAGAACAGCGTTTGCCGCACGGTCGTGTACTCGACCGGCGTTCCTTCTTTCTGCCGCCACCAGTAGAAATTCACGCCCGCGCCGGGCCCGATGTAGATGCCGAGCGGACCCCAACGGTAGAGCGTGAAGATCACCGCCAGGTCGATCGGCACGTAGTTGACGCTCGCCCGATCGGTATACGAATTCGGTCCGACGTTGTAGCCGTAGTACATCGGGTAGGCGCCGTACCCCGGCGACAAGGTGAATTGCACCCACTGGTTCAGGTAATAGGTGACGCCGATGTTGAATTCGCCGCCGGTTCCGGCCGCGCTGGTGATGGCGCCGCCGCCGAACGAGAACCCGACTTTGTTCGTCCAATTGTCCGCCGCCGCCGGCGCCGCCAGACAGAGCAGCAGCGCCAACGCCAATGCGGCCGGCATCATTCTGCGCATCGTCGCCTCCGGGCGCCGGCGACGGCTCACTTGCCGTCGAGCGCCTTCTTCAACAATTCGTTCACGACTTGCGGATTGGCCTTGCCCTTGGTCTGCTTCATCGCCTGGCCGACGAAAAAGCCGAACAAGTTCGTCTTGCCGCTCCGGTATTGTTCGAGTTGTTTCGGATTGGCCTTCAGGATTTCTTCGATGATCGCGCGCAGCGCCCCTTCGTCGCTGATCTGCAGCAGCCCGCGCTTTTCGACGATCTCCCGCGGCGCGCCCTCGCCGGCGGCCACCGCGGGCAGCACGTCTTTGGCGATCTTGCCGCTGATCGTGCCGTCGGCGATCAAACGAATCAGCTCGGCCAGCGCCGCCGGCGACACGGGACTGTGCGCCGGCGCGACGCCGCGTTCTTTCCACAGCGCCGTCAGATCGCCCATGACCCAGTTCGCGACGAGCTTCGGATCGGCCAGGCCGGCGGCTTCCTCGTAAAATTCCGCGACCGCCGCGTCGTCGGTCAGCACCGCCGCGTCGTACGGCGACAACCCGTATTGCGCGACGAACCGGTCGTGCGTGGCCCACGGCAGTTCGGGAAGTTCCGCGCGGGCGCGCTCGATCAGCGCCGGCGCGACCAACAGCGGCGGCAGGTCGGGCTCGGGGAAATAGCGATAATCGTGCGCCTCTTCCTTCGAGCGCATCGGGAACGTCTGGCCGCGCGTCGAATCGAAGAGCAGCGTCTCCTGAAAAATCTGGCCGCCCTGTTCGTACACCGCGATGTGCCGCTCGACCTCGTATTCGAGCGCCTGCTTCACGTAGCGGAACGAATTGAGGTTCTTGATTTCCGTGCGCGTGCGCAGGCGCCGATCGCCGCTGGGCCGCACCGAGACGTTCGCGTCGCAGCGGAACGAACCCTCTTCGAGGTTGCCGTCGCAGACGCCGAGCCGCACCACGAGTTGCCGCAGGGTCTTGAGATACAGCGCCGCCTCTTCGGGCGAACGCAGGTCCGGCTCGGAGACGATCTCGGCCAGCGGCACGCCGCAGCGATTGAAATCGAGCACGCTGTAGGCGGCGTCGAGGCCCTCGCCGTGCTGGCTTTTGCCCGCGTCTTCTTCGAGGTGCATCCGCGTGATGCCGATCGTCTTCATGCTGCCGTCGGCAAGGCGGATCGGCAGCCGCCCGCTGCTCGACAGCGGCTTGTCGAATTGGCTGATCTGGTAGCCCTTCGGCAAATCCGGGTAAAAATAGTTCTTGCGCGACCAGATGCTCATTTCGTGGATCGTCGCGTCCAGCGCCGCCGCGAGGCGGAGCGCCTGGTCGATCATGCCCTGATTCGGCACGGGCAGCGCGCCCGGCAGGCCGAGGCAGCAGGGGCAGATGTGCGCGTTCGGCTCGTCGCCGTACACGTTGGCGCAACGGCAAAACGCCTTGGTCCGCGTGCGAAGCTGCACGTGCACTTCCAGGCCGATGACGGTCTCCCAATAGCCGCTCATGGCCGCACCTCCGGCCACGTCCAGTCAAAGCCGCGCGCGTTTTCGTAGGCCGCCGCGGTTTGGAAGACGCGCTCTTCGCCGAACGCCGGGCCGATGATCTGCAAGCCGATCGGCA
>CAZHPN010000322.1:0-3806 GCA_964534375.1 uncultured bacterium
AGCCGTGGACGTAGCCGAAGCGAGTGAGGATGCCGCGCGCCACGGCGACGCCGAAGTGATCGATCAGATCCTTGCGCAGGCTGCCCATGGCCGTGGCGTCGATGATCAGCGCCCGCTGACCGGCGAAGCGGATCAAACCGCATTCGGCGTCAAACTCCTCCAACTCCTGACTATTCAGGTCGCGCACTTGCATATCAATTCCCTCATTTTGATCGAAGTTTAATCATATTGATGGAGTAAGCAAGCAAGCTTTTGGACTGCGTTTGCCCGAAGGCCGGGAATTCCGGCGCTTGCGGGCGCGGGCAAAAATGGCGCGATGCTTGCCGCAGGAGGAATTGGCGAAGGACGAGCAAAAACAAAACGCGGGGAAGTGAAGGGCCGCCAGCATGCTAACGAACGGTGTGAGTAATCTCGGCTTGCCGCCTTTGCATCTCCGAGAAATTCTCGATTTGACGTTGCGGCGGTGTGTGCGGCGACCGGCACACGCCGGCCCCGGAGGCGGATCAATCCACTCATATTGATCGATCATTAATCATCTTAATGGGGCCGGCAAGAATCACGCTTGGTCTGCATTCGTCGGAATGCCGCGATTTCATTCACTTTCGTGCGGCGGAGGAACTGGCACGAGGCTTGCGACAGAATCAGAAGGGAAAAAGGAAAACCGAATCCCTCGGGATTCCTAGAAAAGGAGGCCAGCATGTGGCTTTTGATTCTCTTGATCTTCCACGGGATGTAATCGCCGCGCGGCACGCGCGGCCCGACGAGGCGGCGCCGGCGGGGATGAGCGGGACGGGAGACGAGTAGTGAAGGGGAAGACGATGCTGCAAGGCGTCAAATGGCTGGCATTGCGATCGCCAGTCGGAGAGCAGGCCGTGACATATAGCAAGAAAACACCGGCGCCAGCAGTCGATCTGCGCCGCCGGGCCGAAGACAAACTGCGAGAGCGAGATGTAAGTGCGGCGCCGCCTTCCAGCGAGGCGGATACGGCGAAACTTCTCCATGAATTGACGGTGCACCAGATCGAACTGGAGATGCAGAACGAGGAGTTGCTGCAATCGCGGGCCGAAATCGAGGCCGGGCTCGCGGCCTACTCCGACCTGTACGACTTCGCCCCCATCGGCTATTTCACGCTCGCCGCGGACGGGACGATCCGCCAGGCGAACCTTGCCGGGGCGAGATTGTTTGGATTGGAGAGAGCCCGGCTGGTTGGCCGGCGCTTCGCGGAATTTGTTTCCGAGTCCGACCGCTCCGAATTCATCGCCTTCCTGACGAGAACCTTCGCGGGCCGGGCGAAAGAGACCTGCGAGGCGGCCCTGTTCAAACGCGTCGACGGCGGGCCGTCGTCCGGAGTCTCGGACAACCGGCAATTTTACACGACCAGCCGCCGCGTACTGCGCATCGAGGCCACCGCCGGCGAAGACGGGCACACTTGCCGCGCGGTCGTTTTCGACGTCACCGAGCGAAGGTTGATCGAGAAAACCCAGATGTTTCTGTTGCGTCGCGGCTTTTCGCGGTCGGGTGAGGACTTCTTTCAATCGCTGGCGCGTTACCTGGCAGATACGCTCGAAATGGATTTCGTCCGCATCGATCGCCTGGAGGGAAGCGGCTTGGTCGCGCGGCCGGTGGCTGTTTTCAGCGACGTCCCGTTCGAGAAGCACGTGGATTACGCGCTCAACGACACCCCCTGCGGAAAAGCGGGAGAGAAGCCGGTCTGCAGCGTCGCCAAAGGAGCGAGCCGGTTATTCCCCAATGACGTGCTGCTCCGGGAATTGACGGCCGAAAGTTATGTCGGAATCACGCTCTGGGATTCCAAGGGAGACCCGAGCGGTTTGCTCGCCGTGATCGGCCGCCAGCCCCGCGAGAACCTGCAAATCGCCGAAACGATTGTGCAACTGGCGGCCGGGCGCGCGGCGGGCGAATTGGAGCGGCGGCAGGCCGACGAGGCATTGAGGAAGGCCAATGATGAATTGGAAGACCGCGTCCTGCAGCGCACTTTGGAGTTGGAAAAACGCGCAACGCAATTGAGCGAGTTGGCATTCAACTTGACGCAGGTGGAAATCCGCGAGCGCAAACGCCTCGCGCAGTTTCTCCACGACGACCTGCAGCAACTGCTCGTCTGCGCGAAACTTTCCGTCTCCACCGCCATGGCGAGCACCGCGGAAGCAACGCCGCGCGAGGCGCTGGAAGACGCCACGGCGCTGCTGGATCAATCCATCGAGGCATCGCGAACCCTGACCTCCGAAATTTCGCCGCCGATTCTCAACGAAGGCGATTTGGCGGGCGTGCTGGACTGGGCGGCGCGCTGGATGCGGGAAAAACACGGCCTGACCGTCGCGTTGCACGTCGAGGCAAACGTCGAAACCCGTTTGGAAGTCCGCGTGCTGGTGTTCCAAGTCGTGCGCGAGTTGCTGTTCAACGTCGTGAAGCACGCCGGAGTCGATCGCGCGGAGCTGCTGCTGCGGCGCCACGAACCCGGCGAACTGACGATCGTCGTGAGCGACAAGGGGAAAGGCTTCGAACCGGGTCTCGCCCATCACCCCGAAAAAACCACCGGCGGGTTCGGCCTGTTCAGCATCTGCGAGCGCCTCCAATGGATCGGCGGCCGTTGCGAAATCGTGAGCGCGCCAGGTCGCGGGACCGAAGTCAGCGTGTTCGCGCCGACCGCTTGAGGGCGCAGGGCGAAACCGGCGACGCTCGCGCATCCTACCCCTCGATTTGATCGATGACGGATCATATTGATGGAGGTCGGCCGCGGCGCAGGGGGACCGTTCTTTTTTGAAAGGTCACGAATTCACGCACTTACGCGAACGCACGGAAGCGGCACGGCGCGTGCAGAAACGACGATCCGAAGGACGCAGACGGAACAACTGCGTGTAACGATCGCTATGGGGAGCCCGACAACGGGGGCAATCATCAGCCAAGCCGGGCCTGAACCCGCGAGATCATTTACGAAAGAGAGAGGAACACATGGTTGCGAGCCAAGAACAGAAAAAGAATCACACCGGTCAAAAAAGACCGAAGATGATGAGTTGCCCCGTCTGCAAAGGCGCGGGCGTCATTCGGCTGTCGCCAGTGGAGGCGTCGCCGTGGAACAAACTCCCGGTCGGCCGGCTCAGGCACGTTGTCGGCTTTGTGGAGCAGCGGTGCTGGGCCTGCGCCGGCGAGACGCGCCTGCCGGTCGTCGACCACGACGCGCGCCCGCACGTTTCTTCGTGATGCGGATTCGTCCGCGGGCGAAAAACGAAAAGCAAACAACAGAAGGACGGCAATTATGCTGAACAAGGCCAAAACGTTGATCGGCTACAAATTAGCCAGTCTCGACGGGGAAATCGGGAAGGTCAAAGAATTCTACTTCGACGACCAGCACTGGACAATTCGCTATCTGGTCGCCGACACCGGAAACTGGCTCACGGGCCGACACGTGTTGATCTCCCCGCGGGCGCTGGTCGCCGTGATGAAAGACAAACAAGACCTCGCCGTCAATTTGACGAAAAAACAGATTGAAGACAGTCCGGCCCTGAGCAGCGACAAGCCCGTCTCGCGGCAATTCGAGGAGGCCTACTACGGGTATTACGGGTGGCCGATGAATGTCGGGGACGACCCGGGCTCTTATCCCGATGCGCGCGACCTCGACAAGTGGCGAGAAGCCAACAGCAAGGCGGAGAAAGCGTGGAATCCCCATTTGCGCAGCACGCACGATGTGAGCGGCCACCACATTGAGGCGGCGGACGGCCCCCTCGGCCACCTCGACGATTTTATCATCGATGACGAGACGTGGGCGATTCGTTATCTGGTCATCGATACGC
>CAZHPN010000323.1:0-3796 GCA_964534375.1 uncultured bacterium
ACGATTCCGAGCGCAGGGTACATTGGGGCTCCGCCGATCGACATGCCCACGGCGAATACGTCCGACGGCGAACTTCCCCAAACGCCGTTCAGACCCGCGGTTGTCCCGCTGGTCATCGCCGACCATGACGAACCATCGTAGTGCAAGATCACGCCAGCGATTGGAATCCCATCGGCAGTGCTGTCGGCGCCCACGGCGAACACGTCCGACGCCGACGACCCCCAAACGCCACCCAGCCATGCCGTCGTCCCGCTGTCGAGCGGCGACCAGGTGGAACCGTCATAGTGCAAAATCGTGCCGCCATCGCCGACAGCAAACACATCCGAAGAGGAACTGCCCCACGCGCCGTAGAAATCCGCGTTCGATCCGTTTGCCATCGTCGACCACGACGAGCCGTCGAAGTGGAGGATGGCGTCGGACACGCCCACCGCGAAGACATCCGAGGCGGAGCTTCCCCACACGCCATTCATTTCCTGCCCAGTCCCGCTGGTCATCGTCGACCACGAAAAACCGTCATAACGGAGAATCATGCCGTACCAACCCACCGTGAAGACATCCGACGAAGAGCTTCCCCACACGCCCAACAAATTTGTCTTTCCCAACGCGTCGTTCGCCATTGCCGTCCAGGACGAGCCGTCGTAGTGCAAAATCGTCCCCACGTCGCCCACGACGAATACGTCCGACGGAGAGTCTTCCCAAATGCCGTAAAGCGAGTTTCCTTGCGGCAGCGGGTTCTGCCAGCACCAGCCGTCGGAACTGCAGATTTCGTCGTCATTGTCGTCATCATCGTCGTCGGGCGCCGAATCGTCGTTGTCGTTGTCGTCGTCGTCCGGCGAAGCGTCGTCGTTGTCGTCATCGTCATCATCGTCGTCGTCCGGCGAAACGTCGTTATCGTCGTTGTCATCGTCGTCCGCCTCGCGTACGGAGGCGCTGCTGCCCGCGCCGCCGCAGGCGGCCGCAGAAACAACCAGCACAATCGGAAAGAGCAGCAACCAAAACCACCTGCACTTTTTCAACGCATCACCCCCGGTTCCGCATTCTGCCACTCGGCTCCTTACCCCTTATTCCTAACTCCTGCCGGCCGTCTTCTGACTTCTGACTTCTGTCTTCTGACTACTGCCTCCCCACGGGTTTCCCCGCGTAATGCAAGATCGTGCCGCCGTCGCCCCCGATGAAGACATCGTCGCCGTTGCGGCCCCAAATCCCGTACAAATTTCCATCGGTCCCGCTCCTCATCGGCGACCACGAGAAGCCGTCGTAGTGCAAAATGACGCCGCCCTCGAAAGCTCCCCCCGCGCCGAACACATCTGAAGAGGAGCTTCCCCAAACGGACCACAACCAATCCGGGGTCCCGCTCGTCATGGTCGACCAGGAGGAACCGTTGTAATGAATAATCGTGTTGCTTTCGTCACCGGACCCGACGGCGAACACGTCTCCCGGAGAGCTTCCCCAAATACCGTACAACGCAATGGTCGTTCCGGTCGTCATCGCCGACCACGAAGAGCCGTCGCCGTGCAGAATCACGCCGCCGTCGCCCGCGACGAAGAGGTCCGCGGCGGAACTTCCCCAGATGCCGCGCAAATCCACCGTCGTCGTGCTTGCCATCGCCGACCAGGCCGATCCATCGTAGTGAATAATCGTTCCGCTGTCGCCGACGGCGAACGCGCTCGATGGAGAGGTTCCCCAGATGCCGTACAACGATTCCGTTGTTCCGCTCGTCGCCGGCGACCAGGCAGAGCCGTCGTAGTGCAGAATCGCGCCGCCGTCGCCGACGGCAAACACGTCTATCGTGGAGCTTCCCCAAACGCCGTAAGACCACCCTGCCGCCGGGCTCGTCATCGCCGTCCACGAGGAACCGTCGTAATGCACGATCGCGCCGACCGGATTATTGCTCGCGTCGTATCCCCCGCCGACCGCAAAGACGTCGGCGGCCGAAAAGCCCCAGAGGCCGATGAATTCCGCCGTCGCTCCGCTCGAATTAGCCGTCCACGCGGAACCGTCGTAGTGCATAATCACGCCCGCGTTCCCTACCGCGAATACGTCCGCCGCCGAGTTTCCCCAGACGCCCATCAACTCGCCAAAACTCATCGGCCAATCGGTCGTCGACCACGACGACCCGTCGTAGTGCAGGATCACAAGCTCGATTGCGGCTTCCACTAGATTGGCGCCGTAGATCGTGCCGACCGCGAAAACGTCGGTTGCGGAATTTCCCCAAACGCCGGACAATTCGGAACTGGTCCGGCTCGGCATCGTCGACCAGGTCGATCCGTCGTAGTGCAGGATCACGGCGGCGATCGGCTGGCCGTCGGCCGCGGTTTCTGTACCCACAACGAAAACATCGGTTGCGGAGCTTCCCCAGACGGCATTCAATGCCGTAGTGGCGGGGTTCGTAGGAATCGTCATGGCCGACCAGGAAGAACCATCGTAGTGCAATGGGGAACCGCCCACCGCGAACACGTCCGACGGAGAGCTTCCCCAAACGCCGTTCAAGCCTGCGTCCGTTCCGCTCGTCATCCCCGACCAAGACGAGCCGTCGTAGTGCAATATTGCACCGGACTCTCCCACCGCGAACACGTCCGACCCCGAACTTCCCCAAACGCCGAACCAGCGCGCAGAATTCGTAATTTGGTCTGCCATCGTCGACCAGGCGGAGCCGTCGTAATGCAGGACGATGCCGATTTCGGCGCCGGTCGTGTCGTATTCCCAGCCCGCGGCGAAGACGTCGGAGGCCGCGCTTCCCCAAACGGACCCCAACCAAGCCGACGTCCCGTTCGTCATCGCCGACCAGGATGACGCGTTGTAGTGCAATATCGTTCCCACTTGGCCCACGGCAAATACATCCGACGCGGATGCACCCCAAAGGCCGAGAAGAAGATTCCCTTGCGGCAGCGGGTTTTGCCAGCACCAGCCGTCCGAACTGCAGATTTCGTCGTCATTGTCGTCATCGTCGTCGTCGGGCGCCGAATCGTCGTTGTCGTTGTCGTCGTCGTCCGGCGAGGCGTCGTTATCGTCGTCGTTGTCGTCATCCGCCTGGCGCGGAACGGCGGCGCTGCCGCCCGAACTGCCGCAGGCGGTCGCGCTCACGAGCAACGTTATCATCAATAGGAATAATAAAAACGAATGGCGGTGTTTCACACTGATGCCTCCGTTGCCCGCGCCTGACCCGACATCGGCAAATCTCCGAACAATCGTTGATAATTTGATTGATACGCTTATCTGTCGCGGCTGTCAAGATTAGCCCGGCAATCGACGAATTCACCGCAAAGAACGCGTGATGCGCGCCTTTTTCCGCGCGCTCCGGGCGGTGAGGAAGTTCTTAATCTCACCGCCGAGGACGCCGAGGACGCAGAGAACGATTAGCGCGACCCTTCGGGCCGCAACCAAAGGTCTTTTTGCCACAGATAACGCAGATGGCCGCCGATAAGGCACGGGCCGTGACGTCTTCCGAGTTGTCGAGCGCCATCCGCGGCCCCTGCATCAGCGTAAATCTGCGCAATCTGTGGCTGCCCGAAAAATCTTTGCGCCAAAACAAGAAATCGAGAGATAGTAGTACAAGGGGGCCGATCGGCATTTTCTTGGCGCTCGCTGGGCGGAACAAAGTCGCGTCTTCACGACGGCGGCGAGAGAACCCCGCGGAACAACCGTCTGTGTCCTCTGCGTCCTCTGTAGTGAGTAGAAAGATTTCCTCGGCGGTGAAAACAAAAATTTCCCCGCCGCCATCGCGCGGCGAGCACCCCCTCGCCAAGCGCGGCGGCTTTGGCCATAATTTCCCCGCGCCTTTTCAAACAGGATTCCG
>CAZHPN010000324.1:0-3792 GCA_964534375.1 uncultured bacterium
TTATAGCCTGGGTCGGAGGCCGTCAGGCCGCAGGCCCAGGAAAGCCGCCGTTCGTGTCCATCCCACAATCCGGCACGCCAACGGCGCGGCGGATGGAGCGCCAAGGGCGCGATACATTATAGCCTGGGTCGGAGGCCGTCAGGCCGCAGGCCCAGGAACGCCGCGGTCAATACCAATCCCCTCATTCCGGCGCGCCAACGGTGCGCGATATCGCGACCTGCGCCGGCGGCGCCGTCAATCCCACATGAACCGTTCATCAAATGCGACGCCGTGCTGCCGCAGGATCGCGCGGTATTCGTCGCAGAACGGATGTTGGCGATGGTGTTCCTCTTGCCGGTCGATATACGCAATCAACGCCTCGAATTCGGCCGGGCCGACGGAAAACACGCCGTAACCGCGCTGCCACGAAAAATCCGCCAATTCCGGCGCGCGGGTTTTCAACCATTTTGACGATGACGTTTTCAATTTTTCGACCAGCGCGGCGACGGTAATCGTGCGGGGCAACCGCAACGCCAAATGCACATGGTCGGCCGGGCCGCCGACGCGCACGCCTTCCGCGCCGACGTTTCGCGCGATGCCCGCCAGATAGGCGTGGATCTCGGCGGCGATTTCCGGGCGGAAATACGTGCGGCGGTCTTTTGTGCTGAATACGAGATGCACGATGACGTTCGCGAGCGATTGGGGCATGTCGCCTCCGGCGTGGGGCGGTGGCCCCACCGCGTATCGCGCACCGATGGCGCGCGGGATGAATGAATAATAAGGGCGCCTTTTCGTCCTGGGCCTTCGGCCTCGTTGTTCTACACATCTTTTTTTTCCGAGCCGCGCAGACCTCTCCCCCGCCGCGCGAAACGCGCGGCGCGCCCCTCCCCGACACAGGGAGGGGCTTGAATTTGCAGCCATTTTCGAAATAGACGCCGTCTCGGAAAACAGCCGCCGGCAAGCCCCTCGCCGCGGCGGAGAGGGGCGGGAAATTTCGGGTGCATCATCCCGAAATTTCCGGGGTGAGGTCTGCGGCGAATGCGCGCGGAGCATTGTTTACGCGAGAATTTCGTCCGCCTGATACCGCGCGTTAGAACCAAAAAAGATGTGTAGATCAACGAGGCCTTCGACCCAGGCTGTTATATTTCGCGCCGTTGGCGCTGTCCTGGGCCTTCGGCCTTCGGCCTTCGACCCAGGCTGTTATATTTCGCGCCGTTGGCGCTGTTCTGGATGAACGAATGATAACGGCGCCGTCCTGAGCCTACGGCCACCCGCCTTCGCCGGGCTTCGTCGTGCCGGGCCTGTTCGCTGTTCACTGCTCACTGGCCGCCGCCCGCCGCTATTTCCCCCGCATTTCCGCTTCGACCCGTTCCAAGTTCTTGCGCGCGATCTTTGTGTTGGGATGATCCGGGCCGAGAAATTTCATGACGATTTTCAGTGCCCGCTCGTAGCGTTCTTTCGCACCCGGCAGGTCGCCGAGCGCCCGCAGCACGCCGCCGAGATTGTTGACGCGGATCGCGACGTTCGGGTGGTCGGGGCCGTAAACCTTTTCGTCGATCGCGAGCGCGCGTTCAATGCATTTTTTCGCGCCCGGCAGGTCGCTGAGGCCACGCAGCACGCCTCCGAGATTATTGACGTCGGTCGCAACTGCTGGATGGTCGGGGCCGTAAACCTTTTCGTCGATCGCCAGCGCGAGCTCGAAGCATTTTTTCGCACCCGGCAGGTCCCCGAGGGCTCGCAGCACGAGACCCAGATTGTTGACGTCGGTTGCGACTTCCGGGTGGTCAGGGCCGTAAACCTTTTCGTCGATCGCCAGGGCGCGCTCGAAACATTTTTTCGCGCCCGGCAGGTCGCCGAGGCCGTGCAGCACGCTGCCGAGATTGTTGACGTAGGTCGCGACCTTCGGGTGGTCGGGGCCGTGGACCTTTTCGCCGATCGCGAACGCGCGCTCGCGGCATTTTTTCGCGCCCGGCAGGTCGCTGAGGTCTAGCAGCACGCCGCCGAGATTGTTGACAATCGCGGCGACCTCCGAGTGGTCCGATCCAAACACCTTTTCGGCGATTGGCAACGCGCGCTCCAGCAGCGCGCGGCTTTCCGCAAAGGCCGCGCGCCGTCGCTGGAAAATTCCGGCTCCATTCAGCACATACTGGCACTGCCTTCCTGCGATGCGTTCCTTCAAGGCGCGATCCACCGATGCCAGGGCGTGCGGCAACCACTCGCCGGTAGGCGCCCACGTGGCCGGGTCGTTTACCTCGTAAGGAAATGCGTTGCTCGCCAGCGTCACCGCGCGTTCCGCCCACTCTTTTCGCGTTTTTTCGGGCATCCGGTCGCGCACAACTTCTTGGACGAGCCGGTGAACGAACAGCATGCCCCCGTCGGCCCGGACCAGGGAATAACGCAGCAACGAAGCGACGAGGCCGTCGCAGCAAGCCTCCTCGGCCAGGGCCTTTTTTAGCCTTTTCGGCAGTTCTTTGGCGTGTTCCACGATAACGTTCAGCGGAATTCGCTCCGGCGCGAAAAAGGCGATGAGATTGAGCAAATCGGCCGCGGCGGCATTCTCTTTTCCGAGGGCGGTAAAATTCATTTCCCAGGCGGAAGCAACCTCGTACGGATAATCTTTTGGCTTGCCGAACTTGAGCAGGTGGGCGCGTTGCTTGTTGAAAAGGCCGAGGTAGGCGGCGAAGGACTTGCCGGTCGAATCGCAATAGGCGGCGGCCTGTTCGAGGGCAAGCGGCAAATCGCCCAACGCCGCGGCGAGTTCGCCCGCGCCTGCCGGGTCGGTTCGGTTCGTGCGGCGCAGCAAAAAGGCCACCGAATCGGGCCGTTCGAACAAATCGATCGGCAGTTTGCCGGCCCGATGCGCCCACTCTTGATGCCGCGACGTAATCAAGACGTGCCCGGCCCGTGTCGGCAGATATTCGTCCAGGTCTTCCGGCTTTGTCACGTTATCGAAGATCAGCAGCCAGCGCTTGTTCGTTTGCAACCACTCGCGCACGGCTTTCACAGTTTCAGGCACGTTCGGCTGTTTCGCTTCGGGCAGGCCGAGCTTCGCCGCGAGGTCGGCGTAGTCTTGCGCGAGGGTGGCCGTTGTCTTGATGTCGGTTTTTTCCAGGTCTCCGCGCGAGCGGCTTTCAACAGCGGTCTCGGCGCGGACCCACCAAACCACGTCGTAATCGTCAGCGTGCCGCCAGGCGTATTCCAGCGCGAGCTGCGTCTTGCCGACGCCGCCGAGGCCGGCGATGGCCTGCGTCACCGCCGCCGGGCCGCTGTTGCTTTTCAATTTCTTGTCCAGCGCCGCCAGGAGTTCTTCGCGGCCCGTGAAATATTCGTTGCGGGAAAGAGGGACGTTCCAGATAGCGGCGGTCCGCACCGCACTGGCCGCGCCAATAGACGGTTTCGCGGCGGGAGGAGCGGGAACGGTGATCGGGGCAAGTTTCCGCGTTGTGGGGGCGGTTGCCGGCGCAACAATGGCCGGTTGGCCAGTCAATCGACGGTACAGGTCGTCGTACCCTTGCATGAGCCGGTAGAAAGTGACCGGCCGCAGGATGGTCGGGCGATGATCTTCCGGTTCGTGATCCGGCCACACGGGAATGAAGCGCGCGTTGTTGGAATCGTTGTCATAAATATCGGTCGTGATGACGGCGCCCTCGAATTTGACGCCCAGACCTTTTCCCGCCTTTTCCTTTTTTTCGAATCGCCGGCGGTACGCAGCCGTACAAATCGCGAGGACAAAATCGGCCGCTTCGACTTGATCGAGCACCCTCTGTGCCAACGTGAATGAGACACCTTCCCCCCGGGAAAACAGGGTAGAAT
>CAZHPN010000325.1:0-3756 GCA_964534375.1 uncultured bacterium
ACAAAATGCGCCCGACTTGATCGTCGGCTATAATCTCGGCTATCGGGCCGGGTGGGACGGCACGACGGGCGTGATCACCGACCGCGTTTTCGACGACAACACGAAGGCGTGGAGCGGCGACCATTGCATGGACCCGCGCAAAGTGCCGGGCGTGCTGTTCACGAACTGGAAGACCGAGCGCGGCGATCCGTCGATCATGGACATCGCGCCGACGATTTTGGAACTGCTGGGCGTCGACGCGCCCGGCTACATGGACGGCCGATCGCTGTTGCGCAAACACGGACCGGAGACGGCGGAATGAGCGGCAAAAATCACATCCTGCGCAAGGGCCTGACCCGGCGCGGATTTCTCCAAGGCGTCGCCGGCGCGGCGGCGCTCGCGGCCGGCTGCGGCCGCACGCCGGATCCGACGCACGGCATGCGCACGCGCGACGGGGGCAAAGTGCTGATCGTCGCCTTCGACGGCCTGGACCCGGCGTTGGTCCGCCAATGGATGGCCGAGGGCCGGCTGCCGAACCTGACCAGGCTGAAAAAACAGGGCGGCTTCCGCGAATTGGGCACGAGCATCCCGCCCCAAAGCCCGGTGGCGTGGTCGAATTTCATCACCGGTATGGATTCGGGCGGCCACGGCATTTTCGATTTCATCCATCGCGATCCGGCCACCTACCTGCCGTACCTGTCGACCACCAAGGCCGAGACGCCGTCGAAATTCTGGCACGTCGGCCGCTACGTGCTGCCGCGCGACGGCGGCAAGATGGAACTGCTCCGGCGCGGCAAAGCGTTTTGGGAATTTCTCGCCGAGGCGAACATCCCCGCGACGATTTTCTGCGTGCCGAGCAATTTTCCGCCGGTCGAGGGGCCGTTCCGCACGCTCTCCGGCATGGGCACGCCGGACCTGCTGGGCGGCTACGGCAGCTTTTCGTATTTCGCCGAACAGCCGCCGCGGCCGAATCCGGACAAGGAAATCACCGGCGGCAAGGTGTTCGAGGTCGAGGTGATGCAGGGCGTCGTCGACGCCGTGCTGACCGGCCCGAAAAACACCTACATTAAAGTCAGCGAGGGCGCGCCGGCGCCGGACGCGCAGCAGCCGTTCCGCGTTTACGTCGATCGCGATTCCGACGCCGCGGTGCTCGAATTGAACGGCGAACGCACGGTGCTGAAGGTCGGCGAATGGTCCGACTGGCTCACGGTGCATTTCACGATGGTGCCGGGCGTCATCGCCGTGAACGGCATGGTGCGGTGCCTGCTGAAGAGCGTCGCGCCGGCGTTCGCGCTGTACGTCTCGCCGATTAACATCGATCCGCGCGACCCGGCGATGACGATCAGCACGCCGCCGACGTACTCGCGCGAGTTGGCCGACGCCCGCGGCGGGCCGTATTACACGCAGGGCATCCCCGAGGACACCAAGGCGCTGTCGTCGGGTATGATGAGCAACAAGGAATTTCTGGCGCAGGCGACGCGCGTGCTCGACGAACGCCTCGACCTGTACCGCTACGAGTTGGCGCGCTTCCGCGACGGCTGCCTGTTCTTCTATTTCTCGAGTTCCGACCAGCAGGCGCACACCTTCTGGCGAACGATGGACCACGACCACCCGGCGTATCGCGCCGACGTCGACGAAGCCTTTACGAACACCTTGCGCGACCTTTACACGCGGCTGGACGGCGCGCTGGGCGAAGCCATGGCGAAACTCGACGACAAGACGACGCTGCTGGTGATGTCCGACCACGGTTTCTCGCCGTATTATCAGTCGTTCCATTTGTCATCGTGGCTGCTCGAAAACGGCTACGTCAAACTGAAGGATCCGAGCGACCGCAAGTCGGAGTTCCTGGCGAACGTCAATTGGTTCGGCACGAAGGCGTACACGCTGGGCATCAACGGCCTGTATCTCAATCTCGCCGGCCGCGAGCGCTCGGGCGTGGTCGGCGCCGGCGACGCCGATCGCCTGCTCGACGAGATCTCGGCGCGGCTGCTCGACGTGCGCGATCCGGTCAACGATCGGCGCGTGATCAGCAAGGTCTACAAATCGTCGCAAGCGTATCACGGGCCCTACGCGAAGGACGCGCCGGATCTGATCATCGGCTACGCGCGCGGCTACCGCGCCAGTTGGGAAACGGCGCTGGGCAAGTTCCCGGCGGGGAGTCTGCTGCGGCCCAACGACGACGCGTGGAGCGGCGATCACTGCATGGCCGCCGAGGAAGTGCCGGGCGTGGTGTTCGCCAACCGGCCGATCAAGCTGGCCAATCCGGCGCTGACCGATTTGCCGGTGACGATCCTCGAACTGTTCGGCCTGCCGCGGCCGAAGGAAATGCAAGGCAAGAATATTTTGACCGGCGTGTGACGCCGGACGGAGTGAACAAGGAAAAAGGAAAAAGGGAAAAATACGGTCTGCGAACCGGGGCCTGCTTTTTTCCTTGTCAATTTTTCACTGCTTGAGGGAACGACGATGTTTGGTCCGAAGGTGAAACTCGACAAAGATCTGTACGAGCGCGTGAAGAAATTCGCGGCGATCGCCGGCTATTCGTCGATCGAGGAATTTGTGGGCCACGTTCTCGAAAAGGAACTGGCGGCGATCGGCGAAGGCGACAGCGAAGAAGACATCAAGAAGAAGTTGAAGGGCCTCGGCTACATTAGCTGACGATTCGATAACGAAACAAATCCCTCGGAACGCCGAGGGACGCTGGATTCCCGCCTTCGCGGGAACGACGAAACAAACCCGATGTTGACGATCGCGAACGCGTTGTGGGCGGTGTTCGGTTTGTGGCCGCGCTTATTCGGGCGGTGGCCGCAGGTCGGGTTGTTTTTGTTTGCGGTCGTCACGTCCGTAATGGCGCTGCTGGTGTGGAAATACGCCTCGAACCAGAAGGCGATTTCGCGCGCGAAGGACCGCATCAAGGCCAACTTCCTGGGCATGGCGCTCTTCATGGACAGCCTGTCGGTGCTGCTCGCGTCGATCGCCAAGACGTTCGGCTGGATCTTTGTCTATCTCGGTCGGCAGTTGATCCCCCTGGCGATCATGATGATCCCGATTCTGCCGTTGCTGGCGCAGGTCGATCATCTGTACAGTTTCTCACCGGTGGTCGCCGACCCGACCGGCAGGGACCGCGCCGCGGTCGTGCAGGTTGTCGCGACCGTCGACCCGAAAATAAATCTGACGCACACGCCCGCCGAACTGACGGCGTCCGGCGGCGTCGAACTGCTGACCAAGGCCGTGCGCATGCCGTACCCGCAAACGCCGTGGAGCGCCTGGGAAGAAAAGCCGGTGCTCGGTTGGTTCGCGCGGCTCGAACGGAAATTCGCGAGCGAGCCGGCGCCGGAGATTCACTGGCAGGTGCGCGGCGTCGCCCCGGGCCGCTTCGCCTTGACGGTGCGCGTCGGCGACGCGACCGCGACCAAGGAAGTGCTCGTCGCCACGGCGAAGGGCAAGGGCCGGCTGCGGCAGATCGCCCGCAAACGGCACGGCGGCGGGCTGAGCGACGGCCTGGAGTATCCGGGCGAGCCGGCGCTTACCGGCCCGATCAAGTCTATCGAGATCGTGTATCCGCGAAAAAAAGGTTGGTGGCATTGGGCGGTCATCTACTTTGTCGAGACCATCGTCGTGGCCTTCGCGCTCAAAGGGCCGATGAAAGTCGATTTTTGAAAGGCGTCAACGGGACTCGGGGTTCGGGATTCGGGACAGCGGCGCGCGCGACGCCTGTCGCCGTTAGGGATCAATGAACGGCTGCATCGATTTGCATACGCACACGTCCGCGTCCGACGG
>CAZHPN010000326.1:0-3752 GCA_964534375.1 uncultured bacterium
GGCCCCGACCGACTCGCCGTCACCGGGAAAATCGACAGTCTCTATAGGTCCTATGGCTCTTATGACGCGGACGCCTTTTGGCCTTCCGGCGCCGCGTGCCGCGCATGTTTTTTGGTTGCCGCCCGAAGGGCTGCGCTAAGTTCTCGGTGAATTCTCTGTGCTCTCGGCGCCGAGAGCGAAATCCCTGTCATCCCTATTTCCCGCCGCGAACGGCGTCGATCAGCGCCTCCGACGGGCCGTCTTTCGGCAGGTACGCGACCGCGCCGGCGCTGCGCATCGCCGCTTCCATGTCGGATTGATGGTGCATCGACAGCCCGATCACGCGGCATTGCGGCCGTTCGCCGGTGATAATCCGCGTCGCTTCGATGCCGTTCATGATCGGCATGTTGATATCCATAATGACCACGTCGGGCGCGGTCTTGCGCGCGAGGTCGACCGCCTGCCGGCCGTTCTCCGCCTCGCCGACCACGCAAATGTCGGCGACCTCCTGCACCAGGCTGATCAGCCCTTCGCGCACGATGCGATGGTCGTCGACGACCAGCACGCGAATCGCCGCGCCGGCGGATTGGGCCGCATCGGCGGGCGGCGTGGCGGGCTCGACGCTCGGCGGGGCCGGCGCGAGCACGGCGGTTGAGATGCGCGGACCGAACACCGAGGCGCGCGTGCCCTGGCCGGGCGCGCTGGCGATTTCGAGCAGGCCGCCGTTCCATTGCAGCCGCTCGCGGATATTGAACAGCCCGAAGCCGCCGACGGTGCGATCCTGCTTTTCGAGGCGGCACGTGTCGAACCCGGCGCCGTGATCGACGACGCTGATCTTGAGCCGGTCGGCGCCCCACTCTTCGAGATAAATTTTCGCGTGCGTCACGCCGGCGTGCTTCACGACATTGAACAAGAGCTCGCGCGTCGCCTGGAACAGCAGCACGCGAATATCGGGGGCCGCGTCGACGGTTTCGTCGAGCTGCAATTCGATTTCAAGGCCGTGCTTTTCGCGGATCCAGCGGGCCAGCCAATGCAGCGCGTCGGCCAGGTCGCCGTCGTACAAAATCGGCGGGGCAAGCTCGGCCGTGAGCGAACGCGACGCGTCGATCGACTGCGCCAGCAACTCGCGCACCTGCAGCATCGCATCTTGCGCCTGCGGGTCGGCCGTTTTGTTCAGCGCGGCGGCGACGGAAAATTTCGCCGCGGCGAGCAACTGCTGCAAATGGTCGTGCAGCACCTGGGCGAGGCGGCGGCGTTCGCGGTCCTCCGCCACGTTCAGTTCCGCGGCCAGCGCGCGAAGCTGTTCGGCGCGTTCGGCGAGTTCCGCGGTGCGCTCGGCGACGCGGGTTTCCAACTCCTCGCGCGTTTGCCGCGCCGCGCTGATATCCTGCAAATGCGTGACGAGATACATCGGTTTGCCGTGCGCGTCGCGCACCGAGGCGGTGCTGAGATCGACCCAGATGACGGCGCCGTCCTTGCGGAGATAGCGTTTCTCCAGGCGGAACGCCACTTGCTCGCCGCGGACCACGGCCGCGACTCCGGCTTCGTTGGCCGGCCAATCGTCGGGGTGCGTCAACTTCGCGGCGGGGAGCCCGGCCAATTCCGCCGCCGAATAGCCGAGCAGCCGGCAGTAGGCGTCGTTGACCTTCAGCAACCGCAGATCGAGCGAGGTCAACGTCATCGCGACGGCGCCTTCGTCGAACGCCGAGCGAAAGCGCGCCTCGCTTTCGCGCAACGCTTCCTCGGCGCGGTGCCGTTGGCGCTCTTTGTCGAAGGCGTCCATCGCGTAGGAAACATCGGCGGCGAGGCCGTCGAGCAGCCCCATCTGTTCGGCGTCGAACGCGTCGGGTTCGGCCGCGTAAATGCCGAGCGTGCCGACCGCCTCGCCGCCGCAGCGCAGCGGAAAACAGGCGGAACCGCGCAGTCCGTGGCGCGCGGTCGCGTCGCGCCAAGGGGTCCGGGCGGCGCCGACGGCAAAATCGTCGTTGACGACGGCGCGGTTTTCGCGGAGGCAGGCGCCCGCGGGGCCGTCGCCGTATTCGCCGTCCGCCTCGATGCGGATTTCGTCGACGCAGCCGCGTTCCGGGCCGGCCGCGGCGAGCGGTTCGAGCCGACCGTCGTTGACGCGGCCGATCCAGGCCAGCGGAAAATTTCCTTCGTCGGCGACAATCTCGCAGACTTCGCGGTACATCGCGGCCTCGTCGCGCGTGCGGACGATCGCTTCGTTCGCGCGGCTGAGCATGGCGTAGAGGCTCGACAGCCGGGCGATCCTTTGTTCGCGCGCCTTTTGTTCGGTGATGTCTTCGGTAAATATCACAATTCCGCCCGCGGCCGACGGCGAGCCCCAGGGGCGGATTTCCCAGCGCAGCCATTGCGCGCCGCCGGCGGCGCGGTCGAAGCGGTCTTCGTCCTCGCGCAGCGTTTCGCCCGCCAGGCCGCGGCGATGAAACTCTTTCCACCGCTCGGTGATTTCCGGAAAAACGTCGTAATGGCAGCGGCCGACGATCTCCTCGCTGCCGAGGCGATAATCCGCCGCCCACCGCCGGCTGACGGCGATGTACCGCATCTCGCGGTCGAACATCGCGATCGCCGCCGGCGCGTGCTCGACAAAGAGGCGCAGCCGGCCTTCGCTGTCGGCCAGCGTCTCTTCGGCGCGCCGCCGCTCCGCGAGTTCGCGCCGCAGTCCGTCGAGCAGCCGCGCGTTCTCCAGCGCCAGCGAAACCGACGCCGCGAAGTTGTTGGCGAAGCCGAGGTGCGCCGGCGAAAAATGGCACGGCCCTTGGTGATAATTGAAAAACAGCACGCCCACGGCTTCGTCGCGCGCGAGCATCGGCACGACGAGGACCGCGCGCACGTTCCACTTCCGCATGTGCTCGCGGTTGACGCGCTCGTCGTTGAAGGCGTCGTCGATCGCCACCGCCTGCCGCGTGCGGATCGCGAGCACGGCGTGCGGCTCCTGCTCGTCGTTCATTTCCGCGCCCAGGAGCGCCGCGGGCAGGCCGTGGATATGGCGCACGCGCCAGCGGTCGCCCTCGCGCAGCGACAGCCCCGCCGTGTCGCAGCCGATGGCGCGCGCCCCTTCTTCCAAGGCGGCGCGCATGATGTCGTCGATCCCGCCGGCCGCGTGCAGGCGGCGGTGGATCGCGTCGAGCGCGCGGTCGAACTTTTCGGCGCGGTTGCGGTCCGTCACGTCGAGCGCCCGCGAGAGGATCGAACGCAGGTTTCCGGCGTCGTCGACCAGCGACGAATTGTACCATTCGCAGTCGATGACTGCCCCGTCCTTGCGATAATTGCGGTTCGCCGAAAAGCGGCGCGGATTCGAGCCGTCCTGCAATTCGCCGGAAACTTCCTCGACGTGCTCCGCGTCTTCCTTGTAAATCCAGCGGAAATCTTCCATCCGCTTGCCGAGCACTTCCTCGGGCTTCCAGCCGAAAATGCGCTCCGCCGCGCCTTCCCAGCGCGTCAGCCGCATGTCCGGCCCCCACTCGATCACGGCGAGCGGCGAATGGGTCATATGATAACTGAGCCGTTGCGATAATTCGCGGATTTCCTCGTCGGCCCGCTTGCGGTCGGTGATGTCGTGGGCGACGACCGTGGCGCCGAGCGGCTTGCCGTTCTCGTCGGCGGTGAAGGTCGCATTCAGATGCACGAAGCGCTCGCTGCCGTCGCGCACGCGCACGCGGTACTCGACGTGCGGGTCCGGCGTCTTGCCGGCGAGAAAGTCGTCGATCCGCTGCTTGAACCTGGCGCGGCCTTCTTCGAACAGATAATCG
>CAZHPN010000327.1:0-3709 GCA_964534375.1 uncultured bacterium
AAGTATGCGAATTTACAGAATCACGACCCCTGAACTGGCGAAGTTGGGCTAAGCCCTCTGTGTTTGGCCTTCTAATCAAATCCCGCGGGCACGGCACCTAAGCCGCACGATCTCCGGCGGCGCGCCGAGACGCAGGGGCGGTCCCCACGTGCCCGTGCCGCGGGAGACGTAAAAGTGGCTCGCGCCGATCCGATAGTGCCCGGCGTTGAACGGATAGAACCGGCGCGACAGCCAGGCGAACGGCCAGAACTGGCCGCCGTGCGTGTGGCCCGATAGGACCAGCCCGACGTCGAGCTCGGCGAGGCGGGGATAATTCAGCGGCTGGTGACTCAGAACGATCGACGGGCGCTGCCGCGCCTCGGCGCCGATCACCTGCTCGATTTGCGGCGTCGGCCCGCCCTCGATGCGCGCCCCGACGGGATCGTCGATGCCGTAGACGTCGATCGCCCCGGCAACGGTGATCCTCTCGTTACGCAGGAAGCGGACGCCGCCGGCGCCAGCCATTCGCACAACCTCGTCGATGCCCACGAAGAAGTCGTGATTTCCCGGCGCCGCCAGCACGCCGTGCCGCGCCCGGAGATCGCGCAGCGTCAGCATGGCCTCGGCCACTTGCGCGGGCTTCTCGTCGGCCAGATCGCCGGTGATCGCCACGAGGTCCGGCGCCAGGGCGTTCACGCGCTCCACGATGCGGCGCAGGCGCCGGCTGCGGGAAAACGGCCCGACGTGCAGGTCGCTGAGCTGCATCACGCAGAAACCATCGAGTGCGGGCGGCAGATGGGCGAGCGTGATTTCGAGGTCCGTGATTCGCGGAAAAGCCTGCGCCTTGGCGAAACCGATCGCCACGAACGCCCCGGCGGTCGCGATCGCGAGCGCGAGCCCCGCGTGTCCCGACGACAGGCCGAACGGCATGGTTTCTGGCAGACCGAGCCCCGCGACTCGCAGAATCGCCGCACCCGCTTGCAAGGCGAGGGCGGCCAGAAACGCGTACAGCGCGAAGCCCATCCACAACACAACCAGCCACGTGACCGGCGCCGGGGCCCGCCAGCCGCGGGTCCGCGATAGAATCCGCAGCAGCGGGAACGAGACGGCCCCGCACGCCATCAACCCGCGCAACGCCCAGATCGCGCGCCCGGAGACGGGGTCGAGGGCCGACAGCAAACGTGCGTACAGGTAATAGTGAATGCCGCCGAAGACCGTCAGCATCACGGCGATGAACACCAACATCTGAGATCGGCGACGCATGGAGGTCGAGACCCTACCACCGCTTTGCTCGCCGGCCAAGCGCAGGGTGTTAACTCTAAACACAGAGACCACCGAGAAAACGCACAGAGGCCTTAGCGCGGCCTTCGGCCGCAACCAAATGATTTTTCTTTAGCCGCAGATTGCGCAGATTGGCGCAGATTTGCGGGCCGGGAAATCGAAATTTCGGCGGCCGAAATTTCGCCCCGGCCCGCCACGCTAATCTGCGTTCATCGGCGTAATCTGCGGTTGTATTCAACTTTCCAAATTCTTCGCGCCGAGCGGAGAAATTCGCGGATAGTAGTACAGAGTTCACGAAGTTCGGCAGAGAAAGCCGGGTCGTTTCGTGATGCCCGCGCGCGAAAGCGATGGCGAGCCCACGAAACGACCCACCTCGCGCTCTTTCGTGCTTTTCTCTGTGCCCTCTGAATTACTAATGATGATGAACCGAAAATATACGTAACTTACGCGGTGTCCCGCGAATCGTTCGCGGTCTCGTTCGCGCATGTTCGCGGCTAAACAAATGCGCAGTCGGGTGCATTCGTGTGTTTCACGTGATACAATTTGGCCCGAATTGGCGGTCGGCGCACACGTAAAATTACCAAACAAAGCCAATTTCTTGAGGAGGCGGCAAGCCGTGAGCGGCGCGACCCTTGCGCCGAACGGGCGTTGCGTGTACACCTTGCGCGTCAAATATCATCAAGCGAGGTCGATTGCGATGAAGAACCGGGCGCTGTGGCTTCTGGCGGCAATCGCCGTGTTGTTTTGCGTTTCCTGCGCCGAGCGTTTCTCGCACGTCGCGCTCAACGATTTTCGCGCCGTCGAACGCGTCGTGGTCGAGACGAGCTACGGGCCCGTCGCCGGCTTTGTCGATCGCGGCGTCACGACCTTCCTGGGGATGCCATACGCCAAGGCTCCCGTCGGCGAGCTGCGTTTCGCCCCGCCGCAGGAGCCGGAGCGGTGGTCGCATCTTTACCCGGCGGTCGCCTACGGCCCGGTCGCCCATCAGCCGCCGGAAAAGACCGAGATCGCGTCGTCGTTCTTCCAGAACGAGGAATGCCTGTCGGTCAACGTGTGGACCCCGGCGGTCGACGCCAAGCGCCGGCCGGTCATCTTCTTTATCCACGGCGGCGGCTTCATCTTCGGCGGCACCGCGGACCCGATGTACAACGGCGAGGAATTCGCCCGCCGCGGCGACGTGGTGTTCGTCTCGGCGAACTACCGCGTCGGCTCGTTCGGGTTCTTGTACCTCGATTTCCTCGGCAAGGAATTTCGCGGCACGGGGAACAACGGCATTCTCGACCAGATCGCGGCGTTGAAGTGGGTGAAGGCGAATATCAGCCGCTTCGGCGGCGATCCGAACAACGTCACGATCATGGGCGAATCGGCCGGCAGCATCAGCGTCACGATGTTGATGGCCACGCCGGCCGCCAAGGGATTGTTCCACAAGGCCATTGCGCAAAGCGGCGCGCCGAACGTGATGCGCAGCCGCACGGAGGCCGAGGGGTATGCCCGCGCGTTCATGAAGATCGCCAACGTGCAGGATGCGGCGGGGCTCCGCAAGCTCAGCGCCGCCCAGATGCTGGAGGTGCAAAAGAAGATCATGGAGCTGGCCGGCCTGGAAATGGACGCGGTCTTCTCGCCCGTGGTCGACGGCGCGGTCATCCCGCGGCCGCCGTACGAGGCGATCGCCGCGGGCTCCGCCGCCGGCATTCCGCTGCTGAGCGGCGCGAACAAGGACGATTTTCGCTACTGGCTGCGGTTCAGCCGGGCCATCCTCCTCGTCACACCCAGCGGTTTCCTGGACCGGACGCCGACCTTCACCAAGCGGTTGGGCGCGGACAAGAACAAGATCATCGACTATTACAAGTCCGCCTACCCGGCGCAAAGCGGCGGCGACCTCAGTCTGATGATGGCCACCGACATGTTCTTCTGGTATCCGCACGTGGCGTTGTCGGAAGCCCAGTCGAAGAACGCCAAGACGTGGCTCTACTCGTTCGCCTGGCCGTCGCCCGCCGAGGGCGGCATCTACGGCGCCATGCACGCGATCGAGCTGCCGTTCGTCTTCTTTCAGTTGAAGTCCGACCCGTTTGCCATGGGCCCGAACCCGCCGGTCGAGTTCGCCAAGCAGATGAACGACACGTGGATCAATTTCGCCAAGAACGGCGTTCCCTCGGCCCCGGGGCTCCCCGAATGGCCGGCCTACGAAGTCGAGAAGCGCGCGACGATGGTCCTGAACGTGAAGTCGGAGGTCGTCTATGATCCCAAGCGGGCCGACCGCGAACAACTCAGCAAGCTTTCGATCTTGACGCCGCCGCCGGATAGCGCGGCGAAGTAACGTTATTCGCCGCACGGTCTCCGCAAATCCTGTCCATCCTAAAAAAACCGCAAAATCTCTTAGCCGGGGATTCGGGACCGCCAGGGCTCCGGCATGTTGACTTGCAAATGATTGAAGTTTTGGGATTTGTCT
>CAZHPN010000328.1:0-3555 GCA_964534375.1 uncultured bacterium
AATCTGGAGAGCGTTTGGGGGGCCTCGGCGGCGAATGTGTTCGGGGTCGGTTCGTTCGGATACGACGCGAGTAGTAAACTGATCGGGGCGATCGTGCATTACGACGGCTCCTCGTGGACGGCGATGCCGACCGGAACAATCGCGGCGTTGTTCGGCGTTTGGGGAAGTTCTCCCTCCGATCTCATTGCCGTCGGCGACAGCGGCGCGATCTTGCACTACGACGGTTCGTCGTGGTCCACGATGACGAGCGGGACTACGGAGTGTTTATACGGCGTGTGGGGAGCCGCCGAATCCGTCGCGTTCGCCGTCGGCGACAACGGCACGATTTTGAATTTCGACGGCTCACTGTGGTCGGCGACGACCAGCGGCACGATTGCGGGTTTGGCAGGCGTTTGGGGAAATTCGGCCGCGGACGTGTTCGCCGTGGGCGCGGAATATGACGAACAGGGAGATCCGACTGAAGGCGTGATTCTGCACTTTGACGGATCGTCGTGGGCGCTGATGGTGAGCGGAACAGCAGGGGCAATTTACAGCGTTTGGGGAAGTTCCGGCAGCGACGTATTCGCCGTAGGTGAAGGCGCAATTCTGCACTACGACGGCTCTTCGTGGTCGGAGATGTCGAGCGGGGGACCAGGCCCGTCGCATGGCGTCTGGGGCAGTTCCTCTTCCGACGTGTTCGCCGGTGGGTACTCCTGGCCGAGCGGCATTATCGTGCATTACGACGGTTCCACGTGGTCGACAATGGTGAGCGGCTCAGATGAGTATCTGGCCGGCGGTTGGGCGCGTTCTGCCGACGATGTTTTCGCTGTGGGTTTCGGGGGTGCGGTTTTGCACTACACCGGAGGAACAACGAGAAGCCAGAAGACAGAAGTCAGAAGCCAGCGCACAACGACGTAGCCGCAACGTAATTGCAGCGACATCAGTGGTCGGACAACGGTGCGCCTCCCCTGCCCGGCTCGGGCCGGTTCAGGCTTCCTGTTCGACGCGATTTCGGCCCTTGGCTTTGGCTTGATAGAGCGCCTGGTCGGCGCGTTTGACGAGGGCGATCGCGGAATCGTCGGTGCGGTAGGCGGCGACGCCGAAGCTGGCGGTCAGCGTGGCGCAGGTGTCGAAGGTTTGGCCGGCGATGCGCTGCCGCAAATCCTCCGCGACGTCCACCGCGCCGGCCAGCGCAGTCTTCGGCAGCAGGATGACGAACTCGTCGCCGCCGAAGCGGAAGAGCATGTCCGGCTCGCGCAGCCGCCGCTGCGCCGTTTCGGCGACCACCTTGAGCGCGTGATCGCCGATGGCGTGCCCGCAGTTGTCGTTGATCTCTTTGAAGCGGTCGACATCGAGCATGACGACCGACAGGGCCTGCCCGCAGCAACTCGCGCGTTCGAACTCGAACTCCAACGTGTCGGCGAACTTTCGCCGATTGTAGACGCGGGTGACGTGGTCGATGGCGGCCAACTCCTCCAACTCGCGATTCTTCTCTTCGATCGTGCGCCGGTATTCGCGGAATTGCTCGTGGATGATCGCGAAGGTCTCGGACATCGCGGGCGACTCGACGTGGGAGCGAAAGACGTCGCACGCCAGGCACACTTCCATCTTGTCGAGAAACTGCCCTCGGAGTTCGGCGCGGCAATGCGTGCCGGCGGTCAGCCAGCACCGCACGTCGTCGCGGCCGTGCGCGGGGCAATCGGCGCGGTCGCAACGGAATAGCTTCCAGCACTGCGGATGCGGCGCCATGCCGTCCAGCCCTTTCGATCGCGTCGTTTTCCCGGCGGCCCGAGCCGCCGGGCGGCGCTTCCGCGATCCCGTCCCCGCCACCCCCAACCCGCGCCGTTGCGGCGCTGCCCGCGCCCTACGCGGCGACAACACCATATTGAATGTGCGAACCGCGGCCGAAGAACGCAACACGATTTCTCGGATTGCTGTGGAAACTCACGCCGAGAAGCGGCAGTCGCGGAGGTCGGGAGAGATTGGTTGCAGCCATCGGTCGCGGCGTGAAATCACGCTTCCGTGCCGGCGCCGCCGCCGCCGCGCGGCCGGCGGCAATTAGAAAAATATTTGTTAGGAAAACCCCACTTGACGACTTTCGTCGTTATCGTAGACTGACGCGTCAGTACAATAGACTGACGCGTCAGTCTATAGCCGGAACTACGCGAGGGAGCAGCCGATGGAAGTCAAAGGCCGCCGGGAGCAGTTTCTCGAAGCGTCGGCGCGAGTGTTCGCGAAGAAAGGTTATTTCGCGGCCTCGGTCAGCGACATCATCGAGGAAGCGGGCGTCGCGCGCGGCACGTTCTATCTGTACTTCGCCAGCAAACGCCAGGTTTTCACCGAGGTTTTGCACCTGATCATCGAGAAGATCGAGGCGATCATCCGCGGGGCCAGCGAAGAAAATCCGAACGTCGACGTGTTTCGCGGGCTGACCGGCAGCGTCGCGCGCGTCATCGGGTTTTTCGTCGAGAACCCGGACTATGCGAAGATTATTCTGACACAGGCGCCGGGCCTGGACGAAGACGCCAGCCACCAACTCGACCAGGCGACCTTCATGCTGCAGGCGGTGTTCAGCCGCTTGCTGCGCCGCGGTTGGGAACTCGGCCTGCTGCGCGCGTTCAACGTCGAATTGGCCAGCAGCGTGCTGCTCGGCGGCATCAAGGAACTGCTGTACCACCTGGTGATCACCAAACAGATCGACGCGCCGCTGGAGGTCGTCGTCGAAAATCTCGTGCGCATTCAGGCGGCGGGCATCCTGCGCCCGGCTCTGGCGGAAACGATTCCGGAATTGGCGGACGGCGAAAAAACCGTCGCGGCCGCTGCGAAACAAACCAAGAAAGCGACGAAGGGGAAGGAACATGAATAGCTGGCTCTCGCCGTGGCGCGATCGGGCCGCCCTGCACAGCTTGCGTTTTGTCGAAAAGGGCTTCGAACACGTGCCGGAAGCCTGGCTGGCGACGAACCTGCGCAAGTGGGTCGCCACCGGCATCCGTCACGCCGACGGCGTCGATTTCGTCGTCAAAGTCGCGATGGAATTGCGGCGGCGCTGGCCGCGATTGGCGCCGAACGTTCGCCGGCGGTTCGTCGACAACCTGTTCGGCCACCTGATGCTGCTCGCCGGCGGCCGTCGCCGCGCCATGGAAGACTACATGGGCGAGTCGCCGGTGCTGATGGTCATCAGCCCGACGATGCGCTGCAACCTCAAGTGCCACGGCTGCTACTCGGCCAATTACCAACGCGCCGACCAGATCGATACGCCGACCTTCGATCGCATTTTGACCGAAGCGAAGGAAATGGGCATCCATTTTGTCGTCGTCAGCGGCGGCGAGCCCTTCATGCGCGAAGACCTGCTGGCGATGTTCGCCAAGCACTCCGATATCCTGTTCATGGTCTACACCAACGCGACCTTCATCTACAAAGACAAGCTCGCCCCGCAGCTCGCCGAGTTGGGCAACGTCATCCCCTGCATCAGCGTCGAGGGCTTCGCCGCCGAGACGGACGCGCGGCGCGGCAAGGGCGCGTTCGACCGCGTCATCGGCGCGATGGGCGCGCTGCGCGAGGCCGGCGTGCTGTTCG
>CAZHPN010000329.1:0-3547 GCA_964534375.1 uncultured bacterium
ACCTGGAGGATTACGACCGGTCGATCATCGTGATGCAGGGCGCGATTCTGGCCGCGCCGGCCGTCACGCCGACGATGCAGTTGCAGCTCGCGTCGATCTATCTCAAAGGCGTGCGCTACCCCGAGTTCATCGATCTGATCACCCTGGTCCGCGCGAACACCAAACTGACCGCCCGCGAACGCCACGACCTGAACGCCCTGCGCATCGCCTACGCGGTCACCCGGTCGGACAAGGCGTCCGGCGAACGCAATTTTCAGGCCGCCTACGCCCATCTCGCCCCGTTGATGAACGAGTTCAAGGACGAGCCGAAATTGATGAACGCGCTCGGCCGGCTCTTTTACGCCAAAGGCGAATACGACGAAGCGGTCGCCGTCTTCGACCGCGTTCTGCACGCCAAGCCCTACGACATCGAGGCGGTGGAAGGCTCCATTTTTTCGAAGGTGAAAAGCCGCAAAACCGCCGAGGCCAAGGCCGAAATCAAAGCTGCCCTGGAGCATTACGAGCACAGCTCGCAAATGTGCCTGATCGCCGGGCGCGCCTACGCCATGATGGGCAACGACGCCACGGCGATGATGTACCTCCGGCAGGCCCTGGCGCTGGAAGACGCCGCGCGACCCGACAGCGGCCTCTACACCGGCGACGAGGCGCACCCGAAGACGGTCGACAGCAAGAGCGACTACCAGGAGATTCTGGCCGCGGCGTCCGACGCGTTCGCCGCGGGCGAGGGCGAGGGCGGCGAACTGAAGGTCTCGCGGCGCGCGGAGATCATGGCGGAAATGGACCTGATCGAAAAACGCTATCGCTCCGGCGTGTTTATCGATCCGACGGTGCGCTTTCGCGCCGGCCAGCCGGGCCTGTCGCAGCTCACCGACCTCTATTCCGACGTCGGGGTCTCCATCCCCACCGGGTACTACGGCCACTTTCTGTTGACGGTGACGCCCGAATACCTCGACGCCGGCCTGTTGCACAGCGCCCAGTACAGCACCGCGGAACAATACGGCACGATCGGCGCCACGGGCAAACCGCTGGCCGACGACCTGCGCCTGACCGCCGGGGGCGTCGGCCTCGAGGTCGGCTACGCCTATCGCGGCTACAAGATCTTCGCCGGCGTCTCGCCGCTGGGCTTTGAACTGTTCAATCCGCTGGGCCGGTTCGAAGTCGGCGACCAGTTCGACTTCTTCTCCTTCCGCGTCGACGGACATCGCTCGCTCGTGCGCGACAGCCTGCTGTCCATGGCCGGCGTCAAGGACCCGGTCACGGGGAAGGTCTGGGGCGGCGTGACGCGCAACGGCGGCCGCGTGGACCTCTCGTTTCAGAAGCGGCCCGTGCTGTTCTACATGTTCGGCGGGTACGACTATTTTCTCGGCACGAAGGTGCTCGACAACAGCGCCTGGCAGTCCGGCGCCGGCCTCCTGTGGACGGTGTGGGAGCTTGGGGACAACTCGTTTGTCACCGGCATTTCGGCCTCGGCCCTGGGCTACGCCAACAACCAGGAGTTCTTCACGTACGGCTACGGCGGGTACTTCAGCCCGCAGCTCTTCGTGAACGCCGGCGTGCCGATCCGGGTGCAGGGGAAGACGGGCCGCTTCGGCTACGGCCTCGATTCGCAGATTGGCATGAACTGGTACCGCGAGGCGTCGGGCGATTACTATCCAACCGACAAGAAGCTGCAAGCCGAGCGCGAACAGGTCCTCAAAGAGCCGAACCAGACCGGCGACGCCGTCTACCCCGCCGACGACGGCACGCTCTCGTTCGCCCTGGACGCCGGCGGGCACGTCGATTTCGATATCACGAAAGACTTTACGATGAGCCTGCTCGCCCACGTCTACACGGCCAAGGAATACACCGAGTTCATCGGGCAATTCAAACTCGACGTGTCGTTCTGAGACGTGGGAGCGCCCAGCCTGCCCTCGCGAAAGCGGACGTCCCCGTCGGCGACGGAAAATCAACAATCGCCAACGAGGACGTTGGCGCTCCTGGCAAGTTAGACGCCAACGAGCACGTTGGCGCTCCCGGCAAGTTAGACGCCAACGAGCACGTTGGCGACCTCCCGCGTCGACACACAACACTCCGTAGCGCAATAATCCGCCAAGCATCAAGAAGAAGTATTTGCGAGAGAGGTTCGACTTGTCGACGACGCAGAGTCTTGCTGGATAGGGGTAGGAAGGACCGACCTGCGTCGGTCCCCCCTCCTTCCGAACCGTGCGGGCGGATCTCCCGCACACGGCTCTCCGGTTGGTGGTTTTACCTTTTCAAGGGCTGACATTCTTTGGCGTAGGCTGTGGCAAGAGAGTACAGCCCAAGCCCTTCAAAGAATGCATTCGGCCGGCGCTGATGGTCCGTACCCCGCCCGCGTCCGATTCCGCCGTGCCGCTTTCGCAGGATGCTTCGCAGTCGCATCCGGACCCAGCCGTCGAGTGAATCGAACGTGGCTTTGCCGGCGTGTTTGAAGTATTCAAACCAGCCGCGCAGGGTTGGGTTGATGGCGTTGATGGTCGCTTCGAGGCTCTGGCCGTCGTCGCGCTTGGTCTTGGCCCGAATCGCGTCCCGCAGTTTCTTGACGCTCTTCCGGCGCGGCCAGCGGCGGCCTTTGGCCTTCAGGCCCTCCATGATTTTTTCGTGGGGTATCGACGCCGTTTGCCGCCGCCGCGGGCGGAGGCAGATTCTCGCCTGCATGTTCCAGATACGGATTCGCCGACCAGTGCGTATTGGCGATGTCGTCGATCGACACCAACCCGTGCGCGTTGGCCGCGGTCAACGAAAGCGGACCTTTGCTCGCCTGTTCCCATTGGCTCGCTTTCGCGAACGGTTCGACCTGCGCCCATTCGCTGTTGCCTTGCGTCACGGCGAGTTCGCGCGACAAACTCGGATCGTTCGCCGCGGAAACGAACACGTTCACGCTTGCAGGTTGCGGCCGTAAATCACCAAGCCTTCCGGCAACGCCGCGTCGTACTGCTCCGCCGAGCCGGTCAAGGAATGGATCGCCGGCGCGCCGCCGCCGACCGCCCCGGCGGGCGTTCCGCCGTCTTCCGGCAAGCAAGAAATCAGGCCGACGAGCAACAGCGCAATCAACAAGCCCAAATGCCGCGTGAATCTGGCCATGAGAATTCTCCGTTAGATGTTGAAAATACAGTTATCCACAGTTGAATTGTCATGAAGCCGGAGGGCGGTGTAAAGAGGCGAAATCGCGTACAATTTTGTAGGCGATTTCGCCTACACGTTTTGTACGTGGGTTTGCTTTCAAGAAAACGCGGGGCGGTTGCGGGGCGGCGGCGGCGTACCGGTCACGCGACCGTGCGCTGTCGTCGCCCGGCGGCAATTCGGCCGCTCGTGCCCCGCGGCCTTCTCGCGGCGCGCTTCTGGCGCACCCGCGCCGATTACTCGCGGTCGGCTGACGACCGTACGCAACGCGCGCAGTTGCCGTCGACGTTGGCGACGCCCGCGTAGGTGACGTCGGCGGAACTGAAATAGACGCCCCAACCGTAGGCGCCCGTGTCGTCGGTGAACCCCAAGGACGACCAGTACCAGCAGAAGACGTTGCCGGTGA
>CAZHPN010000330.1:0-3538 GCA_964534375.1 uncultured bacterium
CGCAAATCTCGGTGATCGAATCCATGCCGCCGGGCTTGCACCAGTTGTTTTCCGCGACGCCGACGACGCCGCCGGCGAAACGCAGTTGCACGATCGCGAAATCTTCCACGTCGCCCTGCGTGTGCACGAACCTCCGCGTGACGGCGGAAACCGACTCGATCGCGCGCCCGGCGAGGATGTCGAGAATCACCGATATCGAGTGGCAACCGAGGTCCATCAGCACGCCGCCGCCGGCCGTTTCCTTTTGGAAAAACCACGGCGAATACGGCCCGTGGTGGCGTTCGATCTGGCGCACCAGATAAATGTCGCCGAACGCGCCGGCCCGCGCCGCCGCGGCGAGCATTACGGACTTCGGCGCCTGCGGCAATTGCTCGGCGTAAAACAAATGGCGACCGGCGCGCGCCGCCGCGGCCACCATCCGCCGCGCCTCGGCGACGTTCATTGCCAGCGGCTTTTCCACCATGACATGTTTGCCGGCGGCGAGCGCGGCCAGCGCCAGCGGCGCGTGTTGGTAATTCGGGGTCGCGACGAGCACGACGTCGACGTCCGGCGACTCGATCGTGCGGCGATGGTCGTCGTACGCGGCCGGCACGCCGAACTGCCGCGCGATCGCCCGCGCCGACTTCGACGTGCGGCTGGAAACGGCCGTCGCCCGCAGGCCCTCCACGCGCGCGATCGCGCCGAGGTGGTTTGCGACGATGTTGCCGGCGCCGCAGATGCCGATGCGGATTTCCCCGTTCGCCCGATCCGCGCCCGCGCTCATCGCGCCGTCTCCTTCGCGCGCGCGAACATTCGCGGGTAATCCGCGCCGTCGCCGAACGCGGCCATCAGCGCGGCGCCGATCGCGGGGGAAAGCTCGGGCAGGTGAATCGCAGCGCCCGGATATTTGTCGCGGACCAGCGCCGCGATCCGGTCGCGGAAGAGCGTCGGGCCGTTGCGCAGCAAACCGCCGCCGAGCACGACATCCGCTTGGCCGCCGACTTTGGCGAGCAAGCAATGCACGTCCGCCGCATAAACGTTCGCCGCTCGTTCGAGGATGTCCAGCGCCAGCGCATCGCCGCGTTCGACGGCTTCGCGCCATGGATCGATGACGGTCAACAGCAGCCAGCGATCCAGTCGGTCGCGCGTGCCCTGGCGGATGAGTTCGAGCGCGTCGTCGATGCCGAAATGCCTCATCACCAGGTCCGCCAGCGCCGACGCGGGCAGCCGGCCGTCCCAGACGCGAGCGCAACTGGCGAGAATCAGCCGCCGGACATCGAGCACCACGCCGGCGTTGTATTGATCGAACGGCTCCTCCGTGCCCAGGCCGTCGCGATACGCCGCGGTGAACGCGGTGCCGAGTTGCAGGATCACGGCGCGCGGCGCCGGCGTGCCGCCCCATAGCGCGACGACGCCGTCGTTGACGACCTTCGCCCGCCGCGGATCGACGCCGACGCCCTTGAGCAGCGTGCGCGTCTGCAGCGGAATTTCGTCGGCGAAGTCGATGCCGCTCATGCCGAAGCCGTAAAAGGCGATAGCGCCGCGGCCGATCTTCGCGTCGGCCGTCGCCTGCTCGATGAACGCGTTGACCATCGCCAGCGCCGTCTTCGGCGCCCGCCGCTGGTGGAACTGAATCGGTCCGCCGAACGTATTGGCGACAAAGGCGCCGTCTTCGGCCACGATGGCGGTTTCCGTTTTCGTGCCGCCGCTATCGAGGCCCAGGTAGTATTTCATCGGTCGCTCCGCGGAATCAGTGGTCAGTGGCCAGCGGCCGGTGGTCAGTGGCCGGTGGCCGGTGGCGAGTGGTCGGTGGCCAGTGGCCGGTGGTCAGTGCCCAACGAAAGAGGTGAATCCCCGAGCCGATCACTGCTGCCTGCTCGCTGTTCGCTGTTCGCTGCTCGCTGTTCGCTGTTCACTGTTCACTGTTCGCTGTTCGCTGTTCGCTGCTCGCTGTTCGCTGTTCACTGTTCGCTGCTCGCTGTTCGCTGTTCGCTGTTCGCTGCTCGCTGTTCCTTGTTCATTGTTCACTGTTCACTGTTCACTTTTCACGTTCCCCCCGCGCTTTCAGCCAGATATCGACGGGAACTTTCCAGCCGCCCGGGTCTTTAAGCGGGAACTTCACTTTTTGACCGGTGGCCGCCGAAAGGTAGCCGGCGATCATGATTTCCAGCACCGCGCGGCCGTCGGCGCCCGATTCGACCGGCGTCCCGCCCGTGCGGATGCAGTTGACGAAGTCCGCCATTTCCTGCGGATAGCCGTTGATCCAGAGCCATTCGACGTCGGGATAGTGCCAGCCCTCGGTCGGACCCTCGACGAAGTCGCCGAGCGAATATCCCTTTTCGGAGTAGATCCGCACGCCGTTGCCGTTCTGGAGCAGATCGGCGTAGGCCACGCCCTGCGAGCCCTGGACCTCGAGCCAACTGGTCATGCCGCCCTTGAGCGTCCACGACGATTCGACCTCGGCCACGGCGCCGCCGGCAAATTCGATAATCATGATAATGTGGTCGTCGAGCTTCGTAATCGGGCCGTGAACGAAGGTGTCGGCCTGGCAATACACGGATTTGACGGCCGGCTTGCCCAGCAGCCAGCGGCAGCACTCGATCGCGTGGCAGCCCATGTCCATCAGAATGCCGCCGCCCGCCGTCTCGGCCTGGAAAAACCACGGCGAGTACGGGCCGGCGTGCTTTTCGTGCTGCCGCACGAGGAAAATCTTGCCCAGGCCGCCGGAGTCGGCGACGTGCTTGGCGTGGACATATTTCGGCACGTAGCACAGCTCTTCCGCGTAGCCGAGCACCAGGCCGTTCTTGCAGCAGACATCGAGCAGTTCGTCCGCCTCGGCGAGCGTCAGGCAGAGCGGCTTCTCGACGATCAGGTGTTTGCCCGCCTGGGCGGCCTTCAGGGCGAAAGGAAAGTGCAAATAATTCGGCAGGGCGATGGTCACGACGTCGATGTCGCGCCGCGCCAGCACATCGTCGAACGAGCGGCAGAATTCGGGGACGTGGTATTTTTCGCGGAACATCTTTCCGCGCACCTCGTCGATGCTGTGCTGGCAGACGATTTCCACGCCGGGAATCGCGCGAAACGCCAGCGCGTGAACCTCGGAAATCCAACCCGTGCCGATCATGCCGACGCGAACGGTTTTCATCGCAACGCCTCCTCGAACCGGTGCTTGGTCAACAGTGGGCGGCGATGATAGTGCGGTTCGGCGGACGCTTCAAGACGCTTCAAGAGGAATCGGCGCCGCGGCCGGCGTCAAGAAAGCCGGCTTCCGTGAATTCCCAGGGGAATTGAGGCCGGTGTGCAGCATGTGTCGCTGCAATCGACATTTTTTCTCACATATACGCCGATTCACGTTCTCGGAAACAAGACCTCGCGGTGTCGCGCGACCCCTCCCCGGCCACGCTCGAAGCGTGGCCTGCCCCTCCCCCGACGCGGCATGGGCTTTGGGATTAAGAGCGGCGATGCTTCAAATGGCGCAGAATGGCGCTCTTTGTCGGTCGCGCAGACCTCTCCCCGGAAATTTCGGCTTCCGCCGAAATTTCCCGCCCCTCCCCGACAC
>CAZHPN010000331.1:0-3524 GCA_964534375.1 uncultured bacterium
GCTACACCGCCTCGACCACCGTGCCTTACCTCTTCGCCGACGGCATCACCTGGCTCTCGGTCATGTTCTCGGCGCCAGGCACGCCGAACAACCCGACGCCGGCAGGATGCCCATACGGCGACGACGATGACGATACGACGCCGAGCGACGATGACGACGATTCATCGCCGGTTGACGACGACACCGTCCCCTTCGACGACGATATTTGGTCGATTGACGACGATTCCTGGTCGGTGGACGACGATTCCTGGTCGGCGGACGACGATTCCTGGTCGGTGGACGACGATTCCTGGTCGGCCGACGATGACAGCAGCACGATCTGCTGGTCGCCGATGAGCAGCGGCACATCCGCGAATTTGCTCGGCGTTTGGGGAAGCGCCTCTTCGGACGTGTTCGCCGTTGGCTATGACGATTCTGCAAACCTCGCGGTGATTCTGCACTACGATGGCGCGTCGTGGTCCGCGATGACGAGTGGAATTACCGACGACGTGTTGCTGCCCGGTGTTTGGGGCAGCGCGTCGTCCGACGTGTTTGCCGTGGGAATCGACAATTCCGCAGGCGCCGGCGTAATTTTCCACTACGACGGTTCGTCCTGGTCGCCGATGACGACCGGGACGACTGACGACGTGACGCTGTCGGGCGTTTGGGGAAGTTCTTCCTCGGACGTGTTCGCCGTGGGCGACTTTGACACATTCCTGCATTACGATGGCGCGTCGTGGTCGGCGATGACCGACGGCACGTCGGCGAATCTGTTCGGCGTTTGGGGGAGTTCGCCCTCCGATGTGTTCGCCGTCGGCACGGACTCGAGTTGGGCGGTCGGGGCAATTTCCCACTACGACGGCTCGTCTTGGTCGCCCATGACCATCGGCACGACGGGCGCGTTGCGGCGCGCTTGGGGAAGCTCTTCTTCCGACGTGTTCGCGGCCGGCGCCGCGGGAACAATCCTGCATTATGACGGTTCCTCCTGGTCTTCGATGACGAGAAAGGCGACGATCGACTTGAACGGCGTCTGGGGCGCATCCTCCTCGGACGTGTTCGCCGCCGGGGGCTATTCTTTTGGATCTGGCGTTCTTGCGCACTACAACGGTTCCTCATGGTCGGCAGCGACGAACGGGTTGACGGCGGAAATGTACGGCGTCTGGGAAGGCTCGGCCTCCGCGGTCTTCGCCGTGGGCCAGAACGGCACGATCTTGCAACCGGGCGGCTGCAATGGCGATGACGACGACGACACGTCGCCCGACGACGACGATGACGATAATGACGATAACGACGACGCCGGCGGCGACGATTCAGCCGGTGACGACACGGTGGACGACGATTCAGCCGACGATGACACGATCGATGACGATTCGACGGACGACGATACGGCGCCGGACGACGACACGACGCCGGACGACGACACGATGCCGGGCGGCGACACGTCGCCGGACGACGACACGACCGTTATTGTGCTCGACGACGGGCAGGCGGACGATGGGTTCTACCACTGGCTTAAGACGCAAGGCGGCGTGATTCCGGATCTGCCGTGGCAGGTCGTGCAGAGCTTCACGGCGCCTTACTACCCGGCGGTGCTCGAGGCCGCAAAGATTTATATCGCCAACCCCGGCGTCGACCCGGTTCGGCTGGTCGTCTATTACGGCCCCGAAGGCCCCAGTTCGCAGCCTGGGCCTGACCAGACGAAAATTATCTATCGATCCGAAGCGGCAACCACGACGTCGGGTTGGAACAACTTCGATCTGACCGGCGTCCCCGACCTGCGCGACAACCCGATTGCCGCCGGCAGATTTTACGTCGGGTTCGAATACGACGCGGGAACCGGCAGTCCGCCCGACATTGGCTGGGATCGCGGCGGCGGGCCGGACGAGGTCATCCGTTATTGGAGTTTGGTGTGGGTCGATTTCCCCGGCGGCTACGGGGCGTTGATGGTCGAGCCGACCATCGGAGCCGCGGACGACGACGACGACAACGACGACGATAATGACGCCGCCGATGTGTGGCCGGAGATCGTCTGGCCCGAGTCCGGCGTTTCGTGGGTGACCGGCACGGAGGAGTACACCTGGGACGAGAGGTTCGCCGCATTTCCTCTGGTCGCCGACGTCAATGTTGCTTTTTGCGAGCACAACAGCCGGCTCCTTTACTATCGTGGCCGCGACGGCGAAACCAGCGCCGGGAAAATCAGCATACAACTCTCGTGGAACAACGGCTTTGACGGCGGGCACTTTCCCGATAATACGAGGCTCTGGGTCAACACCGCCGTCGTGCCGGGGCCGCCCCAAGTGTTGACGGGGATCGACATTAATCCCATCGAAATCGATCTCGGGCAACATCCGGATTGGGTGTGGAACGCTCTCAACAATTGCGAGTGCGGCGACGCGGAGCAGTTTTGCGGCATCTCCCTCCGCGTCGCGATTCCCGGTGAGGACGCGAGCAAGTTTGTTAGAACGCCGGGACGGCTAATGTTCGGATTTTCAGCGGAGGTGACGGACGGCGCGGGCAATACTTCGGGCATGGAGTGGGAACCTCCCGCGTCATTCGACATGGTAATCGACGAGCCCACCCCGGTGCCGCCCCCGCCGCCCCCAGGCGGCAATGGAGGCAACCCCGGCGGCGGCGGAACGGACCCCGGTGCCTGCGACCCCTCTGCGACGGATTGTTTGACAGCACTAGCCAATCCGTGCGTCACCGCCGCGTTCTGTGACGTAACGGTGTGCGCAGCCACGGCGTGGAAGGAATGCGACGTTTTTTGCGGTTCTGGCGATAGAGGCGGCATTTGTATTCCGGCCTGGAATGGCGAGTGTTGGCCACCGTGCCAGCAGCTGTGAGCCGCGCTACAGTTTCCTCGCGGCGGCCGACAACGGCGGCGCGCCCGGCGAACGTGAGGACGGAAATGAAACCGATCTTTCGCGTGCTGAGTTCAGCGGAATGGCGCGTCGCTTTCGGATTACTTGTGCCATTACCCGTAACGGCGCCATTCCGTTCGTCAATAATACTGGCCGAGCAATTGCGGCGGCCCATAGCTGGCATTTCCACGAGGAATGCCGGGGTGGCCGATATGCATCCTTCTTGCGTATAATGGTTTCTGTCGATACATCGATTCGTGTACAATGCGACGAGCAACAGGCCATATTCCAGGGAGTCCCGCGGAACGCGGGATGCCCGCGCGCATTGAAAAGGAGAGTTGACGATGAAGATGTGGTTTACCGGTTCGTTCGCGATGTTGACCGTTTTCATGGCCTTGGTATTGGCTCTCGCCTGTGGCGGCGGCAGCAGCGCCGCCGTTTCGAACGGACGCCAACAATCGGACGACGATGCCGCGGACGACGATGGCTCGCCGGCGGACGATGATGACAACGACGACGACGATTCCTGGTCGCTAATGGATAGCGGCACGACGACTACGGATTTGCGCGGCGTGTGGGGTAGCTCTGCTTCGGACGTTTTTGTGGTCGGAAACGACATGAATACGGAAGCCGGCGCCATTTTGCATTACGACGGATCCTCGTGGTCGATGATGCCGAGCCCGG
>CAZHPN010000332.1:0-3502 GCA_964534375.1 uncultured bacterium
CGACAACGCGCCGGATAGCGCCGAGACGAAGGCGATCCAGGCGCACGCCCGTTCGAGCCGGCCGCTGGGCGACGACGTCGTTCTCGATCGTGTGGAAAAAATGTTGAACCGACCCCTGCGACCACTGAAACCAGGGCCAAAACCAAGAGGCGAGAGGAGTTAAGTATTGTGTCCCCGGAATTCACCAGCAGTTGACGTACGGAGCAACGGTCGGTTCCGCGTACCTCGCGGCGGCGTCGCCTTCGCCCGGATCGGACGCTGCGGGCACGGGATGCAGTCAATACATAAATCTGCTGCACTTCAATATCACGGGAAGTCCCATAATGCGGGCGACGCCATAGCCGGCGGTCCGGCGAGCGAAGATATGATTCTTGAAAGGGCGGCCACGCCGCCCCGGGGGTGGACGCCATGCGTGCGGTAGCTTCTGCGGCGGCGGTCGCGATAGGTATCTGCCTTGCAAGTATGACGATCGCGGCTTGCGGAAAGCCGGCGCCGTCAACGTATTGGCATGCGATGCGCAGCGGAACGAACGCCGACTTGTACTCGGTATGGGGAACGTCGCATTCCGACGTGTTCGCCGTGGGACGCGGCGGAACGATATTGCATTTCGATGGTGTGAATTGGTCTCCAATGAACAGCGGCACGGCCAACGATCTCGGCGGCCTGTGGGGCGCGTCAAGTTTCGATGTCTATGTCACCGGCCTCGGCGCGGTGCTTCACTATGACGGCTCAGCATGGCGGCCCATGGGCAATCGGCCGGACGATTATTCGTTCGACAGCGTCTGGGGCGCGACGTCAAGCGACGTCTTTTTTGTCGGGCCAGGCGTAATCGACCGTTACGACGGTTCGTCATGGACAACGATGCCCGGAGGGGAAAGCGTGCAACTAGAAGGCATTTGGGGATCGTCTCCGTCCGACGTTTTTGCATGTGGCTTTGCCCCGGGCGGTTTTCCACCCCAGGCGGCCGTAATACATTACGATGGAAAGTGCTGGATGCCGACTTATATTTCTACAATGGGGAATTATGACGTCGGGGGCATGTGGGGCAGTTCGGGATCCGATGTCTATCTGCTCGCCACCGGTGTGGCCCCGGACGGCGAGGAGGGAGGCGGCGTAATGTATCATTACGACGGCGCTTTATGGAGCCTTTTTTGGGGCCAGGAAGTCGGCACAGGCGTGCCTGTGGAAAGTTCGATCTGGGGAACGTCGCCGAGCGACATTTTCCTCGGCGGCGAAGAAATGCTGCATTTCGATGGCCAATCTTGGCAATCCATTTCCGGCGGTTCGCACGGAAATACTTACGCGCTCTGGGGCAGCGGACCGGACGACGTGTTCTCGGTGGGCAGCGGCGGCGAGATCTTGCATTACGCCGGGCCGCCGAATTAGGCATCCGCGCGGCTCGTGCAGCGGTTGTCGCACGGGAGGATCGGCGAATGAATAACCCCTGGCTGTTGCTTCTGGCTCTCGGCTTGAGCGCCCTGCTGCTGGCCGCCTGCGCGTCCGGCGGATCTTCGTCGAGCAAAACGATCGCCGTCGATGACGATGACGACAATGACGACAACGACAACGACAACGACGCCTCGCCGGACGACGATGCAAGCCCGGACGACGACAACGATGATTTGTCGCCGGACGACGACGACAACGACGATTCAGCGCCGGACGACGATTCGGCCCCGGACGATGACGACGACGACGATGACGACGACGACAACGACGATGACAACGACGACAATGACGACGACAACGACAATAACGACAACGATAACGATGACAACGACAATGACGATGACGACGATAGCTCGCCGGCCGACGACGACGATGACGACGACAGCGCCTGGTGCCTCGAGGCCGTCTGGGGAAGTTCGGCGACGGACGTGTTCGCCGTCGGTTCTCAGGACGGGGGCGCCCTGGGCTTGATCTTGCATTACGACGGAACGTCCTGGACGACGATGACGGTTCCGGGCGGAACCTACTGGCTTTGCGACGTCTGGGGCGCCTCGCCTTCTGACGTGTTCGCCGTCGGCGGGAATTTCCCCGAAGAGGGGAATCCGTCCGAAAGCGTGATCCTGCAATACAACGGAACGTCCTGGGCGCTGCTGCCGGGCGACTTCCAATTTACGCCAACCGCCGTCTGGGGCTCATCGGCGTCGGACGTGTTCGCGGTGGGCGCTGGCGGGGGCGTTCTGTATTACGACGGAACGTCCTGGACGACGATGACCAGCGGAACCAGCGAAGATCTTTACGGGGTCTGGGGCACGTCGCCTTCCGACGTGTTCGCCGTGGGGACCTATTATCCCGGCGACCCGGTTTACTTTGCCAGCTACGTGATTCTGCACTACGACGGAACGTCTTGGACGACAATGGCGAACTCCAGTTTCGGCCCTGGCTTAAGCCTGTATAGCGTCTGGGGATCGTCGTCTTCCGACGTGTTCGCGGTGGGAGAATGGGGGCTCGGTCTGCATTACGACGGGACGTCGTGGACGACGATGATGACCTTCCAGTCCGAGGGGGCGGCTGTCAGCGTCTGGGGGACGTCGCATTCCGACGTGTTTGCGGTGAGCGGGTGGGCGATTATGCATTACGACGGAACGTCCTGGACGAGCATGGCCTACCCGGCCGACGGGGGGCCTGACAGCGTCTGGGGAACGTCGCCCTCCGACGTGTTCGCCGCGGGCGCCTGGACCGGCGCCGACGACAGCGTGATACTGCATTACGACGGCTCGACCTGGACGGCAATGCCAGTCTAATGGGACGCGAGCTGGGCGCCTCGCCGACGGAGATAATCGCCGACGGCGACCTTCGCAGCGCGTTGATTTCGTACGACTATCGCTCGATTTCTTGTTTTGACGCAGTGATATTTGTGACAGCCGCAGATTGCTTGGCGCGGCGGCGCCGCAACCCAAACAAGCCCGTTTTACGGGCGTAGGTTATTAGCCCAGGAATTTATTCCTGGGCACGCGCGCGGCACGGCGCCGCCCGCTTCCGCAACCCATGAAATGGGTGCAGGCGCCAGCGCAGGAATTCATTCCTGCTCCCGTTTTTTTACCCCGCTTGCGGGATGAATTCCCGCGGCGACCACCTGCACCCGCTGCACGGGTTGCGGTCCGGCAATGAATGTTTGTCGACGCGCGAATCCCAGCGATGAAATCGCCGGGCTATTTACCTCCGCCCCTCCGGGGCTTTAGTTGCGGCGAAACGCTTGGCGCGAAATCTGCGGCCAACCCAACCCCGCGCGGGTGGTTTGAATACTTCAAACACGCCGGCAAAGCCACGTTCGGATCACTCGACGGCTGGGTCCGGATGCGACGGCGAAGCATCCAGCGAAAGCGGCACGGCGGAATCGGACGCGGGCGGGGTGCGGACCATCAGCGCTGGCCGAAGGCTTTCTTTGAAAAGCTTGGGCTGTACTCTCTTGCCGCAGCCTACGCCAAAGAATGTCAGCCTTTGAAAAGGTAAAACCACCAACCGGAGAGCCGTGTGCGGGAGATCCGCTCGCACG
>CAZHPN010000333.1:0-3489 GCA_964534375.1 uncultured bacterium
GCAGCGCCTCTTCGCACCCTGGGTCCGCAAACTCGTCCGCTCGCCCCTCCCTGTGCCGGGGAGGGGCGCGGCCACGCCGGGCGTGGCCGGGGGAGAGGTCCGGAGGGAACGCCGATTATCGAACTGGAATTTTGCAATAGGCGCGAACAGCGAACAGCGAACAGCGAACAGCGAACAGCGAACAGCGAACAGCGAACAGTGAACCGTGGGCAGTTCGCAGCGGCGGGCGCATTGACGCCCTGCCGCGGCGGCTCGTCTCTGGCGAGGGGCTCCGGCCTCCCGGCGCCAGATCTCAGCAGCCGCAGCCGCCGCCGCTGCCGTTGTTGCCGCCGTGGTGCGGCGGGGCCGGCGAGGCGTCGTCGTCGTCGTCCGGCGAGGAATCGTCGTCGTCGTCCGGCGAGGAGTCGTCGTCGGTTGTCGTATCGTTGTCGTCGTTGTCGTCGTTGTCGTCGTCGTCGGGCGAGGCGTCGTCATCGTCGTCCGGCGCGGTGTCGTTGTCGTCATTATCGTCGTTGTCGTCGTTATCGTCGTTGTCGTCATTATCATCATTATCGTCGTTATCGTCGTTATCGTCGTTATCGTCGTCGTCGCTCGGCGACGTGTCGTCGTCGTCGTCGCTCGGCCCCGAGCCGAAGTCCATCCATTGGGCCTGGGCGCCGAACTGCGTCGTGCCGGTGACTTCGCTGTAGGCGACCTCGAAGTAACCGTCCATGCCCCAGGACGAGCCCCAGGCGTTTCGGGCAATGAAATAGCCGCCGTCGTCGTTATAGCCGACGATGAGCACGACAATGACGCCCTGGAGCGTGCCCGAGGAGTAGGCATAAACGCCGCTCGAATAGTCGTAAAAATCCGAATAGACCTCGAACGTCGCCGCCAGCGGGCCATCGGTGTAAATCGCCGTTTTCAAATCCGCGACGTCCTGCGCGACCGTGCCGTGCTGGCCGGCCTTGTACAGATGCTGCTGCCAGTTCGCGCACAGGTTGCACGGTTCGTCGTCGCCCGCGTACGGGAAACACGACGCATCGACCGTGCCGGTCGTCGCCAAATAGTCGACGGGTTGAGCGACGTTCGGCGCGCCGGCGCAGCCGCTCGCGCCCGTGTCGCACGAGATCAAATCTTGTTCCGACAAATAGATCGACTGCGGGTAATGGCCCTGGCGGATCGCCGCGGATTCGAGGCACCCGACCGTGGCGAACGCCCAGGTGGCGCCGCAGCCGCCCTCGTCGCGCACGGCGGTCACCGCGTCCTGATCCCGCCAATCCCAGCTTGCGGGAACGGCGCCGACCAGCGGCGGCGGCGGAGAATAGAGCGGCGCGAGCGCGGGCAGCGAAAGACCCGGCGCCACGCGCGCGCGAAATTCTTCCGCGGTGAACAGCGGCGCGGCGGCGGTCCAGTTCAGGCCCTTGTCGCGGATCGCCTGCCGCACTTGTTCGAGTTCGTCGGCCGCGGCGACGGCCGCGCCGAGCAGAAGCAACAAGACCACACCGATTGCCGCCAGCGTCTTTCGCGTCATCTTGTCTCGATCCTTTTCTGGCCGCCCGTCCCGACGGCAAGCGCCCGTCTTGGGAACGCGGTTGCGGTTGTCATCTAGACCGCTTCGTCGGCGTCCGCGGTCTTTTTCGCCTTCTTCGGCGCGCGTTCGTCCAACACGCGGTTGACGGCCTCGTCCGGCTCCTTATTTTCGTCGCGGCCGACGTGCCGAATCTCCCAGTTGGCGAAATCGCGCAGTTTGTTTCGCGCCGCGATCACCAGCGGCATCAAGTCTTTGTTCTTCACCTTGTATTCGCCCAGCAACTGCTTGACGACCAGCTCGCTGTCGCCTTGCAGGCGCAGGCGGCGGACGCCCATTTCCCTGGCGAGGTCGATCGCGGCGAGCAGGCCGTGATATTCGGCGACGTTGTTGGTCGCGTTGGGCAGAAAATGGCTGCGCTCGGCCACTGCGAAGCCGCCGGCGTCCAGCGCCATGCCGACGCCCGCCGACGGGCCCGGGTTGCCGCGGCTGCCGCCGTCGAACGCGAAAACGAGTTCGTCGGGGCTCTTCGCCTTGTCGGCGGACCGGGCGACGCGCGCGGCCTCGGCGCGTTCGATTTTTTCGACTTTCGCGGCCTGGGCGGTCAGCCGCGCCGCGAGATCGGCGAGGATCGCCTTCGCTTGCGGCAGGTCCAAATCGGCCTTCTCGGCGGCGACGGGCAGGGCGTGCCCGGCGGCCAGGGCCTTGAGGAGGGCGGCGGCGCGCGGGAGATCAACCACCGTGGTTGCCGTTCGGGGCTTCGGGTTCGTAGTACAGAATTCGCCGGCACGACGGGCAGATGATGATGTCGTCGTTGCGAATGACGAGATTGTAGATCTGCGGCGGCACGTTGACGCGGCAGCCCTGGCAGGTGCGTTTGATGACGCGGACGACGGCGACGCCGCCGGTGATTTCGCGCAGGCGCTCGTAGCGGCTGAGGAAGGCGTTGTCGATCGCCGGCAAGATTTCCTGCCGCGCCTGCTGTTTGATCGAAAGCTGGTCGGCGATCAGCGTCATCCGCGAGCGCAATTCGGCGATCTGCTCGCGTTTCTGTTTCTCGACCTCGGCGACGCGCCCTTTGGCTTTTTTCAGGGCGAATTCGGCGTTTTCGAAGCTGTCCATGATCCGCAAGAGCTGGTCTTCCAGTTCCTCGATCATCTCTTTCTGCTTGTCGTTTTCCTTGCCGATCGCGTGGTATTCCTCGTTGGTCTTGACCTGCATCATGCGTTCTTTGTTCTTCGCGATCTGCGCCTCGTGGACCGTCAGTTCCTTCTCCTTCGCGCGCCGGACTTCCACCAGGGCCTTGATCTCCGCTTCCTTGTCCTTCAACGCTTGCCGGTGCTGCTCCATTTCGGCTTCCAGCGCCGCGATCTTCTCCGGCGTGGCGTCGCGAAATTTCTCGATTTCCATGATCTCCTGATCGACTTGCTGCAAAACGTGGAGTCTCTTGATTTGTTCCGCGGCGTTAGCCAAAGCTGCCTCCTCAAAAAAGGTAGTGGAAAGGATCGCCTTCCGGATCGCACGCGAACACCGCCAGCGGCGCCAACGCGGCGCCGAGCCGCTGCGCCAATGCCTCGGCGAACGGCCGTTCGGTGTGGTAATGCCCGAGATCGATGACCGACGCCCCCAGGTCCTGCGCCAGGAGCGCGTCGTGATATTTTACATCGCCGGTGATCAGCGCCAGATCGCTTGCGCCCGCCGCCCGCGCAATGAACGACGCCCCGCCGCCGCCGCAGACCGCGACCCGCGCGATCCGCGCCGCGCCGTCGCCGACGAAGCGCGCGCCCCGCGCCCCCAGCGCCTTCGCCGCCCGCCGAGCCAGCGCCGCCAGCGCCGTCGGGCGCGCCAGCCGGCCGAGGCGGCCGCGGCCGCCCTGCGGGCTCTGCTTTTCGGTGGGGTAGACGTCGAACGCCGGTTCCTCGTACGGATGCGCCTGCCGCATCGCCCGCAGCGCGGCGTCGACGCGGTCGCGCGGCACG
>CAZHPN010000334.1:0-3473 GCA_964534375.1 uncultured bacterium
AGTGGCAACGCTACTGGCGAAAACGACTCCGTCTCGATGAGAACAACGTGTCCCTGCACTTCCGCGGAGCGAAAATCGTGCAACCTACAAATCATGGGACGATACCAATTCGCAACTCGTAACTAATTGATATAACCCAATTGCTTCAACTGCTCCGCCGTCCGCTCGTCGATCGGCTGGTCGCGGGCCAGGCGCAGGGCGTCGCGCAGGGCGCGGTTGGCGCGCAGATGTTCGAACAACAAGGCGCGCAACTCGGCGGCCCGGGCCGGTTCTTCGGCCAGCCGGTCGACGCGTTCGCCGGCGTCGTCGGCAATATGAAACAACAGGCGGCGATCGGGCGGGTCGCGGCGTTCGAGGTATTTCCAGCCGCCCCGCTCGACCATCGCTTCGCGGCCGCGCGGCGAATCGGGCAGCCCCTCGAGCCGCGAGAGGTTCGTCTCGGCGAAGAGCGCGCGGTCGGCGTCGCCAGCAGCCGGGTCGCGCAGCAGCGGCAGCAGGCTGCGGCCCGAACCGCGGTAGCCGGCCAGGCTCGCCCCGCCCCACCCCGCAATCGTCGGAAAAATGTCGACGAGGCTCACCGGCGCCGCGATCGTCGCCGCCGCCGGCGCGCCGGGGGCCTTGAGCAGCAGCGGCACGTGCAACAATTCGTTGAAGACGCTGTGGCCGTGGCCCTTGCCGCGGTGTTCGAGAAACTCTTCGCCGTGGTCGGCGGTTACGATCACGGCCGTGTTCGCCCAGTCGCCGTCGGCTTGGAGGGCGGCAAAGAGGCGGCCGACCTGGCTGTCGGCCCAGGCGACGCCGCCGTCGTATTGCGCCCGGACATAAGCGAAATCGGCCGGATCCATGTCGGGGCGAAAGGCCGCGTTGGTTTCCCAGTTGCCGACGTCGAAATGGCCGCGGTACGACGCCTCGACGAACATCGTGCGGTACGGCGCCGGCGGCGTGTAATCGTAGTGCACGTCAAACAGGTGCAAAAAGACGAACCACGGCTTGCCGCGGCGGTCGCGGACGGCCCGCAGCGCGCGATCGACCGCCAACGACGCGGTTTTCCAGCGATGGCTCGTTTGGAAATCGACCGCCGACAAGCCGTCGTCGTACGCGTCGAAGCCGTGCTCGTAACCCCAGATCGCGCGCAGATAGGGCGCGGTCACGACGGCCGCCGTCGCGTAGCCGCGAGCGCGCAACACGGCGGCGATGGTGGTCGCGTTGGCGCCGAGCGTCAGGCCGGAGCGGTCGATGTCGTGAACGCTCACTTCCTGGCCGGTCAGCATGGTCACGTGGCTGGGCAAGGTCCACGGCGCGTTGGCGAGCGCCCGGGTGAAACGCGCGGCCGCGAGCGCGAAACGATCCAGATTCGGGCTGGTCGGCCGGTCGGCGCCGTAGCAGCCGAGGCGATCGGCGCGCAGCGAATCGATGCTGATCAGCAGGATGTTCGGCGCCGAAACCGACGCCGGGGCGCCCGCGGCGCCCGGCGCTTTGTGCTTGCAGCCGCCCGCCACGACGACGAGCAGACCCATAGCGGCCGCGACGAGCCGCGTTGCTTCCCTGGATGCAGACAAACTTCTCCGCCTCGGCGTTTCTACGTTGACTTCCGGCCGCGTCGGGAGGTTAAGCCCCGCGGCGAAAAAAGTCGGGGAATTTTCCGCGCCTTTGAACGCTTGGCGGGTTGCGGGTTCCATAACGTAATGGGCTCGACCGTACGAAGGCTGAGTTGTGCGTTGGTGGTCGCGGCGGGGATCGCCGCCGCCATCGGCTTGGCGGCGCGCCCGGGCGGCACGGCGCCGCTATCGCCGGCGCCGGCGCCCGGACCGGCCCTCATTTCGCCGGGCGGAGCTGCTGGAATGGTAAAAATTCCTGCCGGTTCGTTCCTGATGGGTTGTTCCGCGGGCGACGAAGACTGCCTCGATCGCGAAAAACCGGCGCACGCCGTGCGGCTGACGAGCTTTTGGCTGGATGCGGCGCCGGTGTCGCAGGCGCAATATCGCGAGGCCGCACACGTCGATCCGAGCCATTTCGGCGGCTGTCCGAACTGCCCGGTCGAAAGTGTGACCTGGGCCGATGCGCACGGCTTTTGCCTGAAGCTCGGCAAACGCCTGCCGACCGAGGCGGAGTGGGAATACGCGGCGCGGGCCGGCGCTACCGGCGCCCGCTACGGCGACCTGGAGACGCTCGCGTGGACGGCGGACAACTCCGGCGAACGCACCCATCCGGTGCGCGAGAAGGCGCCGAACGCCTTCGGTTTGTACGACATGCTCGGCAACGTGTGGGAGTGGTGCGACGATTGGTACGACGAACACTACTACGCGGCGTCGCCGGCGAACGATCCGCCGGGCCCGCGGGCGGGAGTCGCGCGGGTGCTGCGCGGCGGCAGTTGGAACGTCGAACCGTGGGAGGTCCGCGTTTCCTACCGGATCGGCACGCCGCCGGGTTTTCGCGTGATTTCGTATGGTTTCCGGTGCGCCAGAGATGCGGAATAAATCGGTCAGGGCTCGAAACCCTTGACAATCGCCGGACGAATCCGCTAGTTATCCGGGGAACGACGAGAACGAGCAACGGAGGCGCAACATGTCTCGAAAATCGACGTTGGCGATTTACGGCATCGGCGCGGCGGCGTGCATCGCTCTGAGCTTGGCGCTGCTGCTTTCCTGCGGCGGAGGCTACTACAACGACGGTTATTACGACCACCATCACCAATCGTGCATCGAGTGCGGGACCACCGGCGAATGCACGGACGCGCTCGGCGTCGGCTGGGTGTGCCTCAATTTCTGCTGCGTGCAGTTCACCGACGACGATTCGACGCCCACGGATGACGACATGACGCCGGCGGACGACGACGATAACGACAATGACGACAACGACGCGTCGCCGTCGAGAACCGGTCTTCCCGGCAGCGTCGATTAGCGGCGAGCGTCCGGTCGGCGGCAACGCGCGGCGGTGAGACGCCCCGGCGGGTGTTCTAGCCGCGAGATCTGCGATGCAAATGCCGAAACTTTCGGCGTCCTCCGTACTGCTGTCGCTGAATTTCTTTGCGCTGCGCAAAGATTAATCCGAAGTTCCCGGAAGTTTTGAGGCGTTGAACCGGGATATCTCTTTGATAAGGCAGGAGATTTTCCTGCAAGAATCGCGCTAAATGTACCCATGTATTTGAAATATTTCTCTTGATTTCATTGAAGATGTATGCTATTTAGTTACCATGTACATTGAAACAGTCCCCAATCGCAATTCCCCGCCGGCCATCCTGCTGCGCGAAGCGTGGCGCGAGGACGGCAAGATCAGAAAACGCACCATCGCCAATCTCACGCATCGGCCGGCCGAGAAGATCGAAGCCCTGCGCCGGGTGGCCTACTACGTCGAATGGCACATGCGCCGCGCCTGGGCTCCGTTGCTGTTCGCAGATGAGGAATTGCCCGAACTGCGGGGCGTCCGCGATCCCGTCGCGCCCGCCGAAGGATCGGCCTCCGTCCAGCGAAAAA
>CAZHPN010000335.1:0-3441 GCA_964534375.1 uncultured bacterium
CGTTCGCCGCGGGCGGTGATATCGCGAACGGCGGCACTCCGATTGCCGGTGTGATCTTGCGCTACGACGGTTCGTCGTGGACGGAAGTGATGAGGAGCAGCACGGCGACCTGGCTGTTCGGCATCTGGGGAAGTGCCGGTTCCGACGTCTTTTGCGTCGGCCAAGGCGGCGCAATCTTGCATTACGGCCAGTAACCGCGCGGCTAGCGCCGCGTCCACCGGCTAAACCGGAGGGTTGACCATGAAACCGTTGTTTGCAGGATCGCTAGCATTTCTGACCGTTTTCTTGGCGTTGGCCTTTGCTCTCGCTTGTGGCGGCGGCAGCAGCGCCGCCGTTGCGAACGGACGCCAGCAAGCGGACGACGATGCCGCTGACGACGACGCCGCGGACGACGATGGCTCGCCGGCGGACGATGATGACAACGACGACGACGATTTCTGGTCGCTAATGAACAGTGGCACGACGGTGACGAACTTCGCAGCCGTTTGGGGCAGTTCTACTTCGGACGTTTTCACTGTCGGACTCGACCAGAATACGAACGCGGGCGTCATTCTGAAATACGACGGCTCGTCGTGGTCGGCGATGGCGAGCCCGGCCTCAAGCGCGTTGACCGGCGTGTGGGGAAGCTCGCCTTCCGATGTTTTCGCCGTGGGACAAGACCCGTCGAACGCAGCTCTGGTTGTACACTATGACGGAACGTCATGGTCGGCGATGACGAGCGGAGCGACGACAGACGATTTGAAGAGTATTTGGGGAAGCTCTTCTTCCGACGTTTTCATCGTGGGCCAGGACCAGAATTCGTACGCGCCGCTGATTCTGCACTATGGTGGAACGTCGTGGGAGCCGATGACGAGCGGAACCACGGGCGCCGTGGATTTGGGCGCCGTGTGGGGAAGCTCTTCTTCGGATGTTTTCGCAGTCGGCGGATTCGGAGACCCGTATGACGGACACACCGCTGTGGCGCTGTTGCACTATGACGGGACGTCGTGGACGCCGATGACAGTCACGACAACGGCGATATTTATGTGGGGCGCTTGGGGAACGTCCTCGTCGGATATGTTCACCGTTGGATATAGCAAGACGGGAAGCGAGATTCTGCACTACGATGGCGCCTCGTGGTCCGTGATGTCCGGCGGCGCATTGAACAATTCGGAGTTGTACGGCATTTGGGGCAGTTCGGCGACGGACGTGTTCGCCTCCGGCGACGAGGGCGACCCGAGCAATGGCCACGTGACGGCGAGTGTGATCCTGCATTATGACGGTTCCACGTGGTCGGCGATGGATAGCCAAGTAACTGGCGCCGTCGGGTTGTACGGCGTCTGGGGCAGTTCCGCTTCCGACGTGTTTTGCGTCGGCCAGGGCGGCACAATATTGCATTACGGCCAGTGACCGCGCGGCGAGCGCCGCCTCCACCGGCTAAACCGAAGGGTTGACCATGAAACCGTTGTTTGCAGGATCGCTAGCATTTCTGACCGTTTTCTTGGCGTTAGCGCTGGCGCTCGCGTGCGGCGGCGGCGGCAGCGCTGCCGTTTCGAACGGACGCCAGCAATCGGATGACGATACCGCCGACGACGACGCGTCGCCGGCCGATGACGACGATAACGACGACGACGATTCGTGGGCGCAGATGGAGAGCGGCACGACAACAACGAACTTTCGCGGCGTTTGGGGTAGCTCTGTTTCGGACGTTTTTGTGGTCGGAAACGACATGAATACGGACGCCGGCGCCATTTTGCATTACGACGGATCCTCGTGGTCGATGATGCCGAGCCCGGCGACGGTCCAGTTGTACGGCGTCTGGGGAAGCTCTTCCTCTGACGTGTTCGTGGTGGGGTCCACCTCGGTCGCTGGCGGCATTTTGCACTATGACGGAGCCGCGTGGTCGGCGATGTCGAGCGGAACGTCCACGGCGGCTTTGCACGACGTTTGGGGAAGCTCTTCTTCGGACGTTCTCGCCGTCGGGCAGGACCAGAATACTAACGCGGCGGTAATTTTAAACTATGACGGCACATCGTGGTCGCCGATGGCAAGTGCGACGAACGACTCCCTGTATTTGAGCGGCGTTTGGGGAAATTCTCCTTCGGACGTTTTCGCGGTGGGCCGGGACGAGACGACGTCCGCGGCTGTGATTCTTCAGTACAACGGTACGTCATGGTCGCCGATGACAATCGCGGCGGCGGCGGTAATTATGTCCGGCGTTTGGGGGACGTCCTCATCGGACGTGCTCGCGGCGGGATATGGTTCCACCGCCACCGAGGTGCTTCACTACGATGGCTCATCGTGGTCGACGATGCCCGGCGGCGATGCCGGCAATGGGGGGCTGAATCGCATTTGGGCAGCATCTTCGACAATCGCGTTCGCCGCGGGCGGTGATATCGCGAACGGCGGCACTCCGATTGCCGGTGTGATTCTGCGCTACGACGGCACTTCGTGGACGGAAATGTTGAACAGCAACGCGATGACGTCGCTACTCGGCATCTGGGGAAGTTCCGCGTCCGACGTTTTTTGCGTGGGCCAAGGCGGCGCAATCTTGCATTACGGCCAGTAACCGAACGGCTAGCGCCGCGTCCACCGGCCAAAATCGAGGCCGACTTGGGGCCGGGGGGCGGAGGAACGGAAGTGGAATGAACCAAGAAAGAGGTTCGATCATGAAGGCTTTTTTGGCAGGGTTGCTAACGTTTCTGACCGTTTTCTTGGCCTTGGTATTGGCCCTCGCTTGCGGCGGCGGCGGCAGCGCCGCCGTTGCGAACGGCCGCCAGCAAGCGGACGACGACAATACCGACGACGACGCCTCGCCAGCCGACGATGACGATAATGACGACGATGATTCGTGGACCCAGATGGATAGCGGCACGACGACGGCGGACCTCTACGCCGTTTGGGGCAGTTCTGTTGGGAACATTTTCGCCGTGGGACAAGACGAGAATTCAAGTACGGGAGTCATTCTGTACTACGATGGCACGTCATGGTCGGCAATGACGAGCCCGGCGACGCAAGCGTTGTATGGCGTCTGGGGAACCGCTGCCTCCGACGTGTTCGTAGTGGGAACTGCTTCGGCAACCGTCGGCATTTTGCACTACAACGGAACGTCCTGGTCCACGATGACGGGCGGTACGGCGACGGCAGCCTTGCACGGCATTTGGGGAAGCTCTCCGTCGGACGTTTTTGCCGTGGGCCAAGACCAGAAATCAAACGACGCCGTGATTCTTGAATACGACGGATCATCGTGGTCGGCGATGACGACCGGCACGACTGGCTACGTGTACTTGAGCGGCGCGTGGGGCAGTTCTTCAACGGATGTGTATGCCGTGGGCGAGGTCGGAGACCCCTACGCGGGTTCCGTCGCGGTTGCCGTCCTGCATTACGACGGTGCGTCGTGGACGCCGATCACAATTTCGACGCCGGCGGAATTTATTGGCGGCGTTTGGGGAACGTCTGCCT
>CAZHPN010000336.1:0-3420 GCA_964534375.1 uncultured bacterium
TCATCACGCTGGACACCGACACCGACCTGCCGTGGGGCGCCGGCTGGCGACTCGTAGGCGCGGCGGCCCACCCGCTGAACCGCCCAACGATCGATCCGGAGGGCCGGCGGCTGGTCTACGGTTACGCGATTCTGCAGCCGCGCGTCAGCATCTCGGCGCGCAGCGCCGTGCAAAGCCGCTACTCGCAACTGCTGGCCGGCGAAGTAGGCATCGACCCCTACACGCGCGTGGTCTCCGACGTATATCAAGATTTGTTCGCCGAGGCCTCGTTTGTCGGCAAAGGCATCTACGACGTCGACGCCTTCCGCAAATTGCTGGACGGGCGCTTCCCCGACAACGCCGTCCTGAGCCACGATCTGCTCGAATCGTGCTACGCGCGGTCGGCCCAGTGCAGCGACGTCGAACTCATCGAGGATTCGCCCTCGGGCTACCTGTCCGACGTCAGCCGCCGCCACCGCTGGATGCGCGGCGATTGGCAGACCGCCCCGTGGTTGGGCCTGCGGGTCAGCGACGCCACCGGCCACCGGATCTATCCGGAGACCGCCGTGCTGGGCCGGTGGAAAATCTTCGACAACCTGCGCCGGTCGCTCGTGGCGCCGGCCTACGCGATCTTGCTGGCGTTGGGGTGGATGGCGTTGCCGGCGCGCCTCTCGTGGACGCTCGCGGTGCTGTCGCTGCTCTTCGTTCCCGAATTTCTGCCCGGCCTGGCCGAATTGGTGCGCCGCCCGCCGAAATTGCCGCTTTTCTTGCATTTGCGCGCCGTGATCCAGTCGTCGGCGCGCCGGCTGAGCAAGATCGCGCTGTGGTTGGCGTTTCTCCCGTTCGAAGCGTTGGTCGCCCTCGACGCCGCCGTGCGCACGCTGTGGCGAATGCTTTTCACCCGCAAACGTTTGCTCGAATGGCAGACGGCCGCGGCGGTCGAGAGCGGCGCGTCGACCGGCATCGGCCGCGTCTTCCGCCGGATGTGGGTCGGCCCCAGTCTGGCCGCGTTGGCCGCGGGGCTGTTGATCGCGATGGGCGCGCAACGCGCCGGCGCGGCGGCTTGCCCGGTCCTGCTGCTGTGGTTCGCGTCGCCGGTGATCGCGTGGTGGATCAGCCAGCCGTTGCGCGCCGGCTCGCTGCTGCTCGGCGACGAAGACCGCCATTTTCTGCGCCGAATCGCCCGGCTCACCTGGCGCTATTTCGAAGTGTTCGTCGGGCCGCACGAGAATTGGCTGCCGCCGGACAATTTCCAAGAACAGCCCGCCGGGCGCGTGGCGCATCGCACCAGCCCGACCGATATGGGCCTGTCGTTGCTGTCCAATTTGGCCGCCCACGATCTGGGGTATCTGAGCGGCGGGCAGTTGCTCGACCGCACCGCGCGCACGTTCGAGTCGATGGAGCAGTTGGAGCGCCACCGGGGGCACTTCCTGAATTGGTACGACACCAATTCCCGCAAGGCCCTGCGGCCCTTTTACGTCTCCACGGTCGATAGCGGCAACCTGGTTGGGCATATCCGCGTGCTGCGCAGCGGACTGTTGGAACTGCCCGCGAAGCCGGTGTTTCCGAGCGAGGGGTTGGCCGGGCTGCGAGACACATTGCGCATTCTGACCGACCAGATCGGGCCGAGCGTGGCGGCGGATTCCGTCACCCGGCTTTTGGCGGAAGAGATCGACTCCCTCACGGCCAAAGCGGCGTGGTTGAAAGAGCTTGCCGCCGCGGCGGCCCCGCTGGCCGAAGCCATCGATCGCCAACGGCATCCCGAGGCCGCCTGGTGGGCGAATGCTTTCGATCGCCAGGTGCGATCTTTTCTGGACGACCTGCTGGAACTGGCGCCCTGGCTGGCAGTAGACACCGATTCGTACGACCGCGAAACGAGTCGGCTGGTGGACGACGTCGACCGGGCGCGCAGCCTGCAGGAACTCGGCGTCCTGGCGCGGCAGGCCGCCGACGCGCTCGCCGCGACCCCCGCGACCGACGAGGAAAGCCGCCTGGCCGAGGATTTTAGACTTGGCGCACAGCGCATCTCGTCGCGTCTCCGGCAGATCGACGCCCTGGCCGAGCAGTGCGTGGAACTGGCGGATGCCGAGTTTTCGTTCCTGTACGACCCGCGGCGGAAGCTGTTGGCGATCGGCTACTGGGTGACGGATCGCCGCCTCGACAACAGCTTTTACGACCTGCTGGCCTCCGAGGCGCGCCTGGCGAGTTACGTCGCCATCGCCTCCGGCCAACTCCCGTTCGATCATTGGTTCGCCCTCGGCCGCCGTTTGACGACCGCACGCGGCCGGCAGGTGCTGCTGAGTTGGAGCGGCTCGATGTTCGAGTACCTGATGCCGCTCTTGGTGATGCCCGGTTTCCGCGACACGCTGCTCGATCAGACCTGCAACACGGCCGTGGCGCGCCAGATTGAATACGGCCGGCAGCGCGGCGTGCCATGGGGAATTTCCGAGTCGTGCTACAACGCGACGGACGTCGAAGGCACATATCAATACCGCGCCTTTGGCGTGCCCGGCTTGGGTCTGCAGCGCGGCCTCGCCGACGACCTGGTCGTTTCGCCGTATTCGACGGTCCTCGCGCTGCTCGCCGATCCACAACGCGCCTGCGCCAACCTGCGGCGCCTGGCCGCCGACGCCTACCTCGGCCCGTACGGTTTCTACGAAGCCGTCGACTTCACGCCGCCCCGCGTCGAGACCGGCGAGCGGGCGACGGTCGTGCACGCGTTCATGGCCCACCACCACGGCATGAGCTTGCTCGCGCTGGGGCAGGCGGTGCTGGGTCCGCAAATGCAAGCCCGCTTCCTGAGCAATGCCGACTTCCGGGCGGCGGCGCTGCTGTTGCAGGAGCGCATCCCCAAAGCGAGCCCGCTCATGCACCCGCACGCCCGGGAGGCCCAGGCCTCGCGCCGAGCGCTGGTCGGCGCGGCGGAAACGTCGATGCGCGTGTTCACGAACCCGAATACGCCCGTCCCGGAAGTGCAACTGCTTTCCAACGGCCGTTACCACGTGATGGTGTCGGCCGCGGGCGGCGGGTACAGCCGCTGGAACGAGTTGGCGATCACCCGCTGGCGCGAGGATCCCACCGCCGAATCGTTCGGAATTTTTTGCTATGTCGGCGACGCCGTCACCCGCCACGGCTGGTCGAATACCTTCCAGCCGACGCTGCACGCCGGCGGGCAATACGAAGCCGTGTTCACGCCGGGCCGGGCCAAGTTTCGCCGGCAGGACGACCACGTAGAGACGCACACTGAGATCGCGGTCTCGACCGAAGACGATGTGGAAATCCGCCGTCTGACGCTGGCCAATCGGTCGAATCGGCCGCGGTCGTTGCTGGTCACGGGCTACGCCGAGTCGGTGCTGGCGCCGGGGGTGACCGACGAACTCCACCGCGCGTTCAGCAACCTGTTCGTGCACGCGGAAATCCTGCCGGGCGACAGCGCGATCC
>CAZHPN010000337.1:0-3409 GCA_964534375.1 uncultured bacterium
GGCATCGCCTCGCACGGCCACGAGGTCGTTTACCTCGAAGCGACGCCCGAACTGCCGGCGATCATCGCCGCCTCGCAAATCGATTTCGTTTTCAACGTCGCCGAGGGCATCCAGGGCCGCAACCGCGAGGCGTCCGTGCCGGCGATTCTCGAGCTGCTCGGCATTCCGTACACCGGCTCGGACCCGGCGACGCTGTCGATCACGCTCGACAAGGCGCTGTCGAAAATGATTCTGATGCAGGCGGGCATTCGCACGCCGAAATTCTGCGTCATGCGCACCGGCAAGGAACGACTGCCGAAAGACCTGCGCTTCCCGGTCATCATCAAACCCGTCGCCGAGGGCAGTTCGAAGGGCGTCGTCAGCGACAGCGTGATGGAAACCGAAGAGCGGTTGCGCGAGGCCGCCGCGGCGCTATACCAGAAATACAAGCAGCCCGTGCTCGTCGAAGAATTCCTGTCGGGCCGCGAGTTCACGCTGGGCCTGCTCGGCGACAATCGCCCGAAGGTGCTGCCGCCGATGGAGATCGTCTACACGAATCCCGCCGCCAAGTTCCAGGTTTACACCTTCGAGCACAAGTTGACCGAGCACCCGGAAATCCGCTACGAGGCGCCGGCGAAGGTCGACGCCAAGCTCGGCCGCGAACTCGAACGAGTGGCGCGCAATTCGTTCATCGCGCTGGGCTGCCGCGACGTGTCGCGCATCGACCTGCGGTGCGGCGCCAACGGCAAGGTGTATTTCATCGAGTGCAACCCGCTGCCCGGCCTGACGCCCGGTTGGTCGGACATGTGCCTGATCGCGCAGGCCGCGGGCCTCTCGTACCGCGATCTGATCGGCGAAATCATGGCCCCGGCGATCAGCCGCGTGCGCGACAAGCAGCGGCACAACGGCGGTTCGGCGCCCAAGCCTGCCTTGAATGGCCAAGCTTAATCTCACGCCCGCCGCGATCGCCGGCATCTGCGACCACACTTTTCTGCAGCGCCCCGAATGTTTTCGCGGCGCGCACGTCGATCCGCTCGCCGCGTACGACGCCGCTTTTCACGCCTTCATCGACCAGACTCTGACGCTGCCGCACGCGCCCTACGCGGTTTGCGTGCGGCCGGAGGAGGTGGCGCGGGCCGCGGCGCGGCTGGCCGCCGCCGGCCGCACGGGCATCAAGCTCGCCGCCGTGGTCGGCTTTCCGCTCGGCGATCAGCATCCGCCGCACGCCAAAGCCGTCGAAGCCGCGTGGGCGCTCGACGCCGGCGCGACGGAAATCGACGTGGTGCTGCGTTGGGGCGCCCTCAAGAAGCGCCAAGACGATGACGTGACGGTCGACATCGCCGCGGTGCTGGATGTGGTCTGGCAAGCCGGCGCGACGCTCAAAGTCATTTTGGAAGTTTGCGAACTGACCGACGGCGAAATCCGCCACGCCTGCCGCCTTTGCGCGAGCGCCGGCGTGCAATTCGTCAAGACCAGCACGGGCTTTGGCAAGGGCGGCGCGACGGCCCGCGCGCTGCGCATCATGCGCGAGTCGTTCAACGGCGGCGTCAAGATCGCCGGCGGCGTCAGCAAAGACAACTGGCGCGAACTGCTGGCCGCCGCGCTCGACCCCGGCGCCACGACGCTTGACCCGCAGCGGGTTCGCATCGGCGAGAGCACGTTGCTGCCGATGTAAAATTACGCGGGATTCGGGGTTCGGGACTCGGGTTCCACGGCTCACGCGGAGGCGCGGAGAACGCCGAACCGATCCATTTGATGCGCCCAACGTCACAGTGACCTCGTCCGGGCGCCGTCACCCCCGGCTCGACCGGGGTCCGGCATGTTCCGTCCGACGCCGATGCGGCGCCGCAATCAGGTCGCTGATATTATATGATTGACAATCCTTGATTTGCGGCGCAATGATTTTCCCAAGGGTGTCGGCTGCCGCGAGGATGGAAGGGAGACGGACGATGGTCAGCCGAAATCTATCGTTTTTGATCCTCCTGTCATGTTTGCCCCTGTTTTTCCTCGCTTGCGATTGCTCGCAGGATAACGTGAAGCGCCATCACGTGCTCGACGACGACGCGTCGCCGGACGACGACGACGACAGCTCCCCTGACGATGACGACAACGACGACAGCTCCCCTGACGACGACGACAATGACGACACGACCGTCGACGTGGAATACGTCGACGGGGGCACGTTCTCGGGGGCGGCGGTGACCATGTCTGCGGGCGGTCAAGCGTCCGTCGTCGCCGGAAAATCGCGCCAGCTACGCGTGTTTGACGAAACCGGCGGCGGCTGGCCGTACGAAGTCGCGGCATACGGCGTTTATGCGAACCCCTCCGCCGCGTTGGGGCCGGACGGCTCGCTGCACCTGGCGTTCTACGATTGGTATGCGGCGACGCTGTGGCACGCGACCGACGCCAGCGGCCAGTGGGTCGCCGAACTAGTGGACAACACCGGCGACGTCGGCCACTACAGCGCCATTGTCGTCGATGGCAGCGGCGTCGTGCATATCGTCTACGATTTCGAAGAATCGCGCGTGCCGATGAGCGTGCGGCACGCGACGAACGCGGGCGGCAGCTGGCATTTGGAGACCATCGCCTCGGGCTCCTACCTAGGCGGTTGGCCCGCGGTCGCGGTTGACGGCTCGGGCGTCCTTTATGCGACGTACGACAACTGCGGCAGCGGCGGCTGCTCGCCCGGCTCCGAAATCGACATCGCGCAGGACACGGGAGCCGGATGGACCACGGCGGCCCTGCCGTCCTCCAATCCGTACTTCCGCGCCAGCGGCCTGGCCGCCGAGGCCGACGGCACGCTGCACGTCGTGTACCACGGCCCGGGCGGCGGTTTGCAGTATGCGACCGGCCCCTGGGGCAGCTTGACCAGCGACGCCATCCCGGGGGCGTCGAACGTCGGGGACCAGTTGGCGATGGCGCTGGACGCCAGCAACGTCGTTCACCTCGCCTATCGCGAGGGGAGCGAGGTGATGTACGGCAACAATTCCGGCGGAACCTGGACTCTGTCCCTGCTGGGGCCGGGCTACCCCGTATTGATGGCGGCCGTCGCGACGGACGACGTGGCGGTTTCCCTCAATACCGACAACACGGAGCTTGGCGTATACCGCGAACAGAGCGGAAGTTGGAACCAAGTCTACTTCGACGTCGGCTTCACCGCCGTGGCGCCGGCGCTCTGCGCCGACCCGGCCGGCCACGTGCATTTCGTATACCTCGAAACCCCGAGCACGACGTTCACGCACGCCACAAACGCCTCGGGCTCGTGGACCTTCGACACGATCGCCACCACCATCGGGACGGGGGCGGTTCATTTTGGCTTGGTTTCCGACAACGCCGGCAAGCTGCACGTTTCGTACTACAGTGGGCTGAATTTCGACTTGAACTACGCGACCAACGCCGGCGGCTCCTGGACGACCGGCGTGATTGACGG
>CAZHPN010000338.1:0-3387 GCA_964534375.1 uncultured bacterium
GAAACCGGACTACCTGAAAAAGTTGCTCGGAATTTAGATGCGTTCGCCCTGGCGCGCCGATGGACAGTCGGGCGAAATGTCTGATAAGAAAGGCAAATGGACATTTATCTCCTGCAGCGGATTTATCGCGGCCTGGGCAACGCCAAATTGCGTCTGGCCGCGCTTCGTGCGGCGCGACTATTCGGCGTGCGGACCCTCCTGGTGAGAATGGATCTGAACAACTACTGCAACATTCGCTGCATTATGTGTCCGTTGGGTTACGAAGCCCCGCGGGGCCCCGACCGCCGCGTCATGAAACTTGAGCAGTTCGAGCGAATCGCGGCCGACCTGTTTCCGCAGACGCGATCGCTGGTGCTGTCGTGCGGCTACGAGCCGCTGATCGTGCCGGATTTCGAGCAGTGCCTGGCGATCGCCCGGCGGTATGCCGTGCCGTTCGTGTCCCTGGCAACCAACGCCATGCGGCTCGACGAACGCATCGCGCGCGCGCTGATCGAGCAGCGCATCAACGAAATCGTGGTCAGCGCCGACAGCCCCGATCCCGAGACCTTCGAGTCAATTCGGGTCGGCGCGAAATTCCAGACGGTCATGGCCAACGTGTCGCGGCTGGCGCAACTAAAAGGCGAGCAGAAGTCCGCCCTGCCGGCGCTGCGCGTCAACTACACGGTGATGGACCGCAATGTCGCGCAAATCCCCGCGTTCATCGAGATGTTCGCCGATCTGGGCCTGTCGCTGCTCGAACTCCGCCCGGTCGAGCGGCGCGATCCGATCGTCGTCGCCTGCACCGCGCCGCTGCTGACCGAACGCGGCGCCGCCGACTATCGCCGCCTGCTCCCGCAAATCCAGGAACTGTGCCGGCGGCGCAACATCCGCCTGTTGGCGCTGCCCGAATTGGCGGCGCACGACGAACCCGCGCCGCAACCGAGTCGGTCCGGGCCGAACAACTGCATCCTGCCCTGGCTGTGCTGCTACATCGGGGCCAACGGCGATTTCTCGCCGTGCGCGGCGGGACCGCTCACGGGCAATCTGTTGGCCGATTCGTATCGCCAGATCATGAAGAAAACAGAAACCGTCGACTTCCTTCGTTGCGTCCGCAGCGGCAATCCGTATTGTGATCGGTGCTTTCTCAAGTCCGAAACGATCGGGTAGAGAAAGGACGCACATGTCCGACGCGCCGCCCGCCGAACGCCCGAAACCGCCGGCCTGGCGGACGCCGCTACTGGTCGCGGCCTGCCTGGTCGTCTGGGCGTGCGCCGCGCTCGCGCCCATGTTTCACGGCCTGCATTCGCCCGACGCGATGAAATACGCCGATGCGGCCCGCCATTTCCTGCGCGGCGACGGCCTGGCGACCAACGCCAATTACCCACGCAATATGCTGTGTTTTCACAACACCGAGCGCGCGCCGGCCGCGTTCGTTCGCTCCCGCGACGCACGCTACATCGGCTATCCGCTGCTTTTGGCCGGCGCATTTTTCGCGTTTGGCGCCAACGACGCCACGGTCTGTGGCGTCGCCGTCGCGTGTTGGGTCGCGTGCGGACTGTTCGTCTACCTGCTCGGATGCCGCCTTTTTTCGGAAAAAATCGGCTTGTTCGCCGTCGTCTTGTTTGCGCTGCAGGCAAAAACGGCGTCCTTTGCGCTGCTGGGCCAGGCCGAACCGTTGTGCATGGCGCTGCTGCTGGGCGGCGGTTTGCTGCTGCTGGCCGAGCGGCGGCTGTGGTGGGCGGCCCCGCTGGCCGGCGTCGCGGGCGCGTTTTCGTTTTTCGTGCGCCAGCCGATGTATTTCGTGACGCCGCTCGCGTTCGCCGGGTTTGTCTCGTTGCGCCACGACCGGCGGCGGCGGGCCGCGGCGCTGGCGGTGTTCGGCGCCGCGGCGTGTTTCCTCCTGAATGCGCGCCTCCAAACGATTTTCTTTCCGCCGTTGCCGCCGGCGCCCGGCGTCGCCGCGCCGGTCGAAACGCCGCCCGCGGCCGCTTCGCCGGCGCCCGTCGCGAATGCGTCGCTGCTCGAAAGATGGTTGAGCCGGTGGACCGACATCAGCGCCCTGACGTTCTCCGGCCGCTTTCCCGGCCATGCGCTCGAACGCTCGCTCGCCAATCCGGCCGCGGGCGAACGCAACGCCGGCGCGGAGATTCTCGAAAAGGCGCGATACAACATGCGGCTGCTGTTGCCGGTCCTCGCGTGGCGGACGGGCGCGCCGCTCTGGATGCTCGCCTTTCTCGCGTCGGCGGCGCTGACTTTCCGCGCACGCGCGGCGCGACGGCTGACGTTGACGATCGGGATGCTGTTTGCCGCCAGCATCGGCGCGAGCCTGCTGTATTTCGTGATGGATCGCTATTTCCAGATCTTCGCGCCGTTGATGGCGATCGTTGTTGCGGCCGGACTGGCGATCGTGCTCGACAAGCTGCCGGCGAGACCGGCAGTCCGCGGCGCGGCGGCGGCGGTTCTGATCGCGGCGGCGTGTTTTCCGCCGGCGTTCGGCGCGCTGGCGCCGTTTTTGCCCCGCGATCCGGATCTCGCCGGCGTCGCCGTCGACGAGCGCCCGCAAGCGGCGCGGATCGCCGAGTTGTTGCGTGCGCACACGAAACCCGACGACGTCGTCTTCGCCGACGTTCCGTGGATCGTCGGCTGGTACGCCGATCGGCCGTGCATCTGGACGCCGCTGCGGCCCGCCGACGCGTACGAGATTTCGCGCTGGGTGAAGGTCGACTTTCTGCTTTTGACGCTCGACGACCCGCAAGGTCGCGAAATCTGGCGCGATTGGCTGTTGTCGAAAGGACAAAACAGCCCGCTGCCCGCCGCGGAACTGGGCGATTGGGCGTTCGTCGCCGCCGCGAAACTCGGCGATCGCGCGACTTACCTGTTCCGTCGGCCCGCGTCGTAGCCGACCCGCAACAGACCACTTTTTCGCCGATCGACCGAAATAACACTTGACACCGCGGAGCCGCTGTCGATAATGGCGCTAGCGCTATATATGGTGGTATGGGGTTTCAAAAATCTCAAGATGTTGAAAAAGCTTCCTACTTACGGGATGGTTTTACGGGCCTTGCTCTGGCTCGGCATCTTGCTGGCGGCGGGTTGGCTCGGGGCGGCGCCGGCGCATGCGGCCTCCGACGGCGGCCTCAGCTACAACATCGGGCCGTCGTTTTCGGTGGGCGCGGGCGTGGGTTACAGCATGCGCGATGTGCACCTCAGTTCGAATTGGGCCGACACCGACGTGCTGAGTTCAAGCCGCTTTCTGGTCAAGCCGGACATCGCGCCGGTGCGCTACGTCGACATTTACGGCCTGATCGGCGCGGCGGAACTCGAACTGCAAAACCGCAAGTTCGACGGCACGCTGGGCCTCGATTGGGGGGTCGGTTTGCGGCCGCAGTTGTTCCCCCTGGTCTGGAA
>CAZHPN010000339.1:0-3337 GCA_964534375.1 uncultured bacterium
ACCGCGCTGACCGGCTTGGCGTTGATCAGGTCGTGCGGCATCAGGGTGTCGATTTCCTGCAGACTCATCCGCTCGCGGATGGCCCGCTCCATGCGCACCAGGCCGATGCGGTACTGGTTCTCGACCAATTCCCCCACGGCGCGCACGCGGCGGTTGCCGAGGTGGTCGATGTCGTCGATCGCGCCGCGGCCGTCTTTGAGGTTCAGCAGGTAGAAGACGACGGCCATGATGTCTTCGCGCGACAACGTCATCGCTTCGTTCGAGACGTCGAGACCGAGTTTGTGGTTCATCTTGACGCGGCCGACCTTCGACAGGTCGTAGCGCTCGGAATTGAAGAAGAGGTTGTTGAAAAGCTGCTCGGCCGTGTCCCGCGTCGGCGGGTCGCCGGGCCGGAGCCGCTTGTAGATTTCGATCATCGCCTCTTCTTTGGTGCGCGTCTTGTCCTGCAGCAACGTCTCGCGAAGCGACTGGCTGATGGTCAGCGTGTCGGTCCGCAGGATGCGGATGTGCTTCAGCTTCGCTTCCGCGATTTTTACGAGGCTGTCGGCGTCGATCTGCTCGGAAGGTTCGAGCAGCACTTCGCCGGTGCGCGAGTTGATGATGTACTCGCCGGCGTATTTGCCGATCAGGTCCTGCCGCGCGAGGCGGAAGGTGGTCATCTGGGCGTCGCGCATGCGGCGCAGGTGTTTGCCCTCGATGCGGGTGCCCTTGCGGGCCAGCACTTTGCCCTCGGGGTCTTTGAGATCGACCGAGAGGACCTGGTCTTTCAGCCACCGCGGGTCGGTTTCGAAATCCGCGGTGTCGTCGTCTCCCATAACTACGTGAATTTTCTCGAAATTCGTGTCGTAGTACATGGTCAGGATTTCGTTGTCCGCGTAGCCCAGCGCCTTGAGCAGCACCGACGCCGGCATCTTGCGCTTGCGATCGATGCGCACGTGCAGGATGTCCTTGCTGTCGAACTCCAAGTCCACCCACGAGCCGCGGTACGGAATGATGCGCGCGTTGTACAACAGTTTGCCGGAGCTGTGCGTCTTGCCCTTGTCGTGGTCGAAGAACACGCCCGGGCTGCGGTGCAACTGGCTGACGATGACCCGCTCGGTTCCGTTGATAATGAAGGTGCCGCTGTCGTTCATCAGCGGAATTTCGCCGAAGTAGACCTCCTGCTCTTTGATGTCCCGAATCGACTTCGCGCCGCTCTTTTCGTCGACGTCCCAGACGACCAGGCGGATCGTCACTTTGAACGGCGAGGCGAAACTCAGGCCGCGCTGCTTGCACTCGTCGACGTCGTATTTTGGCTCCTCCAGACTATACCGTACGAATTCGAGACTGCTTAAGTTGTTGTAGTCGCGAATCGGGAAGACGCTTTTGAAAACGCCCTGCAAGCCGACGTCTTCGCGCTGATCGGGCGGCACGGTCGCCTGCAGGAATTTTTCGTACGATTTTTTCTGGATGTCGATCAGATTCGGGATGTCGATGATTTTCTTGATCTTGGCGTAAGACTTGCGAAATCGCTTGACTTCACCGAGGGATGATTGCATCCGAGGTCTCCTTCACGGAGCACGCGGAAGGCCGCGAGAGCCCCGTTAAATCACCGCGCCGGAGGGCAGGCGATCCCCAACTGGGGGTCCAACCCTCCGGTCTCAATTATCGCCGGGGGAAGCTTAAGTCCTCCCCCGATTTTTTCCAGTCAAGCCAACAATCTTTATTGCTACTTGATCTCGACTTTGGCACCCGCTTCTTCCAGAGCCTTTTTCGCCGCTTCGGCGTCGTCTTTCGACACGGCTTCTTTCACGGCCTTCGGAGCGGTGTCGACCAATTCCTTGGCCTCTTTCAACCCGAGGTCGCTGCGGAGGGCGCGGACGGCCTTGATGACCTGAATCTTGTTGGCGCCGGCTTCGAGCAGCATGACGTCGAATTCCGTCTTCTCCTCGACCGCTTCGGCGGCGGCGGCCGGCGCGGCGCCAGGCATCGCGCCCATCATCATCGGGGCGGCGGCGGTGACGCCGAACTTCGTTTCGATCATCTTGACGAGATCGGTCAGTTCCAGCACGTTCATTTGAGCGATGGCTTCAAGGATTTGTTCCTTGGTGATGTCGGCCATAATCGTAGTCTCCTTCTATTGCGAAAAATTTCGGTTAAGCAGCTTCTTTTGCTTTGTTCTCTTTGACAGCGACCAACGCATTGACCAATCCGCGGGGGATGGCCATCAGCGCGCAGGCCAGATTTCGCGCGGGGGCGCTGAGGACGCCGGCCAGCATCGAGTACAGCTCGGCTTTCGCCGGCATCTTGGCCAGGTCTTTCAACTGTTCCGCACTGATGGGCTTGCCGGCGAACACCCCGCCCCGGATTTCCAGTTTGGGAATGGTTTTCGCCGCATCGATCAGCGCCTTGGTGGGGCTGACCGGGTCGTCGAAAGCGAACAGCAGCCCGTTCGTGCCGACCAATTGTTCGGCGAGAACGGCGAAGCTCGTGTCGGCGATCGCCCGGCGCGTCAGGGTGTTTTTCGCGACGACGAACGTGCATTCGCCCGATTTCCCGAGTTCGCGGCGAAGGCGGTTCATCTCGGCGACGGTCAGGCCCTTGTAATTGACCATGACCAACAACTGGGCGCGCGAGACGACGCTGTTCAGGTTTTCGACAATTTGCGCTTTTGTCTGGCGATCCAAGTTCTTTCTCCCCCCTTCCTTTCTTTCGTGATGGGCGCGCCGACCGGCCTTGACGCCGGTCGTTCCCAACAGGGAGAGCCAATCGCCAAACGGCAATCGACTACGACCGAGGCGGCGTCTGGGCGGGGCGGCTGGCGCCGATTAAACCGTTGAAACCGGTCCCTGCTTTCTCTGACGTCATTTGCCGGACACCGGGTCCGGCCGATCCGTTCAATCACATCAACCCGCGCGGCGGCGGCGCTTGCCTCGCCCCATTTGGGCGATGGCGAGCATCGCCCCTACTTCAGACCCGTGAACTCGGCGGGGTCGACCTTGACCCCGGGGCCCATCGTGGTGCTGATCGTGATCGACTTCATATACTGGCCCTTGCTCGTGTGCGGCTTCAACCGCATCAACGTTTCGGCGAGGGCGATAAAGTTCTCTTTGAGTTGCACGGCGCTGAAATTCTTGCGGCCGATCGGCGCGTGCAAGTTGCCGAACTTGTCCACGCGAAACTCGATCTTGCCCTTTTTCGCCTCGGAGACGGCCTGGCCCACGTCGAACGTGACCGTGCCGGTCTTCGGGTTGGGCATCAAGCCGCGGGGGCCGAGCACGCGGCCCAGCTTGGACACGACTTTCATCATGTCCGGCGTGGCGATGACGCGGTCGAATTCCATCCAGCCGTCGGTGAT
>CAZHPN010000340.1:0-3268 GCA_964534375.1 uncultured bacterium
GCGGCAAATGCCAATGCGATGCGAAGAGTTGCCCGAACGGCTGCTGCGACGCGGACGGCTTTTGCCAGCTCGGGACGAGCAACACGGGATGCGGCAAGGGCGGCGCTTCGTGTGTGGTATGCGCCGGAGGCAACGAATGCACGAATCAGGCGTGCGTCGCGTATTGCAATCCGGCGGACTGCCCGAACGGCTGCTGCACCGGGACGACCTGCGTGCGGGGCGACGCGAACGGCGCCTGCGGCGTAAACGGCGCGGCCTGCATCTCGTGCCCCGGCGGACAAGAATGCAAAAACGGCTCGTGCGTGTGCGATGCGGCGAGCTGCCCGAGCGGCTGCTGCGATGCGAACGGCGTCTGCCAGACCAGCGGCAATGCGACGTGCGGCGCCAACGGCGTCGCCTGCGTGGCGTGCAGCGCCGGCAACGAATGCCTGTCCGGGCTTTGCACCGGGTACTGCAACCCGACGGACTGCACGACCGGCTGCTGCAACGGGACGTCGTGCGTGACGGCCCCGACCAATGCCGAATGCGGCGCGAACGGCGCGGCCTGCATCGCGTGTCCGGCGGGACAGGAATGCGCCGGCGGCATCTGCCTGTGCGATGCCAACAGTTGCCCGAACGGCTGCTGCAACGGGACGACCTGCGTGCGGGGCGACGCGAACGGCGCCTGCGGCGTAAACGGCGAGATCTGCCTCTCGTGCGCCGGCGGACAAGAATGCCTCAACGGCTCGTGCGTGTGCGATGCGGCGAGCTGCCCGAGCGGCTGCTGCGACGCAAACGGCGTCTGCCAGGCCGGGACGAGCAATACCGTGTGCGGCGACGGCGGCGCGGCGTGCGTGGCCTGCGGCACGGGCAATGAATGCGCCAGTCAGGCTTGCGCACCGACGCCCTGGGCGCCGATGACGCCCGCCGCGACGGACCTCGTGGAATTGTCGGGCGTCTGGGGTAGCTCGGCCACGAGCGTGTTCGCCGTGGGAACCGACGTTTCGGCCGGGCAAACGGCGACGATTTGGTTCTACAACGGATCCGCCTGGTCCGCGATGGCGACCGGCGTGAGCACGACGGACACGTCGATGTTGGAAGGCGTGTGGGGCAGTTCGGCCGCGAACGTGTTCGCCGTGGGCGTCGACCTGACGGCCGCGACCGGGCTGATTTTGCAGTACACGGGCGGCGCCTCGTGGTCGCCGATGCCGACCGGCCTCGCGGACGAAGCGTCGTTGGCCGGCGTGTGGGGCAGTTCGGCCACGAACGTGTTCGCCGTGGGACAGGATACGACCTCAGGCGCCGCGGTGATCTTGGCATACGACGGTTCGTCGTGGTCGCCGATGACGACCGGCTTGACGGACCAGGCGGTGCTCAGCGGCGTGTGGGGCAGCTCGGCCGCGAATGTGTTCGCCGTGGGACAGGATACGACCTCAGGCGCCGCGGTGATCTTGGCATACGACGGTTCGTCGTGGACGACGATGGCGACCGGCTTGACGGACCAGGCGGCGTTGAGCGGCGTCTGGGGCAGTTCGGCGACGAACGTGTTCGCCGTGGGACAGGACCTGATCTCCACCGCCGCGGTGATCTTGCAATACACCGGCGGGGCCTCGTGGGCGCCGATGGCGACCGGCTTGACGGACCAGGGGGTGTTGTACGGCGTTTCGGGAACCTCCGCCGCGAATGCGTTTGCCGTGGGCGGGGACGGCGTCACCAACGAAGTGTTGATTTTGCAAAACACCGGCGGGGCCTCGTGGACGCCGATGGGGACCGGCACGGCGGACATCGCGACGGCGTTCGCCGTTTGGGCAAGCTCGCCGACGAATGCGTTCGCCGTGGGCCTCGACGGCACGTTGGCTGACGGCTTGATTCTGCAGTACGGAAATTAGAAGGAGGTGCACCATGAAAAAGTTGTTGCTTGCGGCGTTCATCGCGATCGCAATGATGGCCTCGGCGGGCGCCGGATTCGCTCAGGACGACGACACGTCTCCCGCGGATGACGACACGTCCCCCTCGATTGAGTACGTGATCCCCTCGCAATGCGCGCCGCTGGACGCCTCCGGGGTGGCGGCGAATGTCTGCCAGTACCTCGACCAGCCCCTGCTCTGCGCGCGCGTCAATTTCTGCTGGTGGCGGGACACGACCAACCAGAACGCCCTGTCGGAATATTCGCAAACGGATTTCCTGGGCGACGTCGTGCAAGCGTATAGCTCGGCGTCGGTGACCGTATGGGTCTGGAACGCGACCGACGGCGCCAACGTCATCGCGATCGAGACCGCCAAGAATTATTTTCTGATTGGCGCCGGCGCCAACGCCGCCGATGGGGCCGCATCATATCAGGCGATCATGGCTGCCGCCCCGGACCTCGCCGGCAAGACGCTGGCAGGCATACTCTTCAACTCTACGGCGCCGGACATCTCGGGGGGCGTCGGTGTATGGACGGGAGGCAACACTTCCATCCCCATTTATGTCCACGAGGAATGGGTCCCTGACATGCAAATGGAAAACCTCTTCACCACGGCGTGGACGGCCCAAACGGCCGAAGCGGCGGGCGTTCCGGCGTCGGCCGATGGCGACACGTCGCTGGCCTGGGGCGTCGACGGCTTCCTGGGCGCCGGCGTCGATCGCCAATTCAACCCCTACGCGCCAGCTTCCAGTGCAACGGTGAACATGATTTTGAGCGCCACAAAAACGACGACGATCGTACAGGATGGCGTGCCTTTCTATTTTCTCCCGAACCCGACGGGCATAACCTCCGCAACGATTGCGGTTTACCTGCCGATTCAGAAAATCCTGATCCTCGGGGGAGCGCTCGGCAACTGCCACGGCTTCCCCGACATCGCCCCGATCGGTCTCCCGGCTGGGGATCCGGTTCAAACCGTCGCCTCACTGAACACGTTGAACAGCCTCAGCCCAAGTTATATGATCTTCCAAAATGGCTTCCCGTACATAAGCGGCAACGCCACTTGCGTACAGGCTCTCACGGACAAGAAGAATGCCGTGCAGTATGTGGAGACCCAGACCCTGGCACAAGCAAACGCCCTGGTGGATGTCGACACGGCCGCCGCCGCCGTCACCGCGCTGTACAACCAGAACATGCCTTTGACTCCGTGGACCCAACAGACCTCGACCACCGTCGCGGATGTCGTAAGGGCGTTCTACAGCAACAACCTTGGGCAATACGGCGGAAGCCCGGCAAATATGGCGTATCGCGGCCTCAGCGACGCTGACCGAGCGACGCGGCTCGTGGCGCTCGCCAAACCGTCCGCCATCCTGGCGGCGGCCAAGG
>CAZHPN010000341.1:0-3246 GCA_964534375.1 uncultured bacterium
TCTTGCCGTGATCGATGTGACCGATCGTCCCGACGTTGATGTGGGGCTTCGTCCGTTCGAATTTTGACTTCGCCATCACTTCCTCCTGCGCTTGGGAGCGCCGTTTAGTACCGGTAACCCGCTCCCATTTTGTGCACGATCGCGTCTTGAATGTTGGCCGGAGCCGCTTCGTAACGCGCAAACTGCATCGTATATGTCGCCCGGCCCTGCGATAACGACCGCAGGTCCGTCGAGTAGCCGAACATTTGGGCGAGCGGCGCTTGCGCCCGGATCACTTGCACCTCGCGCCGCGGCTCCAGACCCAGCACGTGCCCGCGCCGGCTGTTGAGGTCGCCGATCACGTCGCCGACCGATTCCAGCGGGGCCACAATCTCCAGGGCCATCACCGGCTCCAGCAGCGTCGGCCCGGCGCTGCGCAACGCCTTGTTGACGGCCATCGACGCGGCGGCCCGAAAATCGATCGGGTCCGTGTCGACCTCGTGATGCGCCCCGCCCAGCAACGTCGCTTTCACGTCCTGCATCGGGTAGCCCGCCAGGGCGCCGACCGTCAGCGCATCCCGCACGCCCTCCTCGATGAAGGGCACGTGTTCGCGCCGAATCTGCGAGGCCGAGGCGGCGTTGGCGAAGGAATTCCCCCCGCCCGCGCCCGCCGGCTCGAGCCGGATGACGACCTTCGCGAAATGCCCCCGGTTGCCCAACTGCCGCTCGTAGGTCTCTTCGATCGTCGCCGCCTGCGTGATCGTCTCTTTGTACGCCACCTGCGGCTTGCCGACGTTCGCGTTGACCCCGAATTCGCGGGTCAGCCGATCGACGATGATCTCAAGATGGAGTTCGCCCATTCCCGAGATGATCGTCTGCCCCGTGTCCGGATCCACATGCACCCGAAAACTCGGGTCTTCCATCGCCAGCTTCGCGAGCGATTCCTCCAGCTTTTCCTGGTCGGCCTGGCTCTTCGGCTCGATGGCGATGTGAATGACCGGCTCCGGCGGCGTCAGACCTTCCAGCGCGATCTGCTTGTGCGGCACGCAGAGCGTGTCGCCCGTCGAGACCGACCGCAAACCGAGCACCGCGACAATGTCGCCGGCCGACATCTCTTTGACTTCCTCGCGCTTGTTGGCGTGCATCTTGAGAATCTTCGACAACCGCTCTTTTTTCGCCTTCGCGGCGTTGAAGAGGGTGTCGCCGATCTCGGCCCGCCCCGAATAGACGCGGAGGAAAGCCAGTTGGCCGACGAACGGATCGTTCAACAACTTGAACGCGAGGGCCGCGAACGGCTCGCTCGGGTCCGCCTTGCGGGTTTCCGGCTTGCCCGTGTGGGGGTTGATCCCCTCGACCGGCGGGATGTCCGCCGGGCTGGGCAAGTAGTCGACCACCGCGTCGAGCAGGGGCTGAACGCCCTTGTTCTTGAAGGCCGAGCCGCACAAGACGGGCACGAGCTTCAGGTCGATGGTCGCGCGGCGGATGGCCGCCCGCAGGTCGGATTCCGGGATTTCGCCGCCGTCGAGATACTTGGTCATGATCTCGTCGTCGGTTTCGGCCACGGTTTCAAACAACCGGTTTCGCCAATGTTCTGCATCTTTTAAAAGAGCGTCTGGGATCGGTTCTTCGTGGTACCGAGCCCCTAACGTCTCGTCGTCCCACCGGATCGCTTTCATGCCGATCAAGTCGACGACGCCGGAAAACTCATTCTCTGCGCCCACCGGCAACTGCAACACCAGCGGGTTCGCGCCGAGCCGGTCGCGGATCATGTCCACGCACCGGAAGAAGTCCGCGCCCACCCGGTCCATCTTGTTGACGAACGCAATCTTGGGCACATGAAACTTCTCGGACTGGCGCCACACCGTTTCGGATTGCGGTTCGACGCCGCCGACCCCGCAAAACACCGCCACCGCGCCGTCCAGCACCCGCAGGCTCCGTTCGACCTCGATCGTGAAGTCGACGTGGCCCGGCGTGTCCAGAATGTTGATCCGATGATCGCGCCAGAAGCAGGTCGTGGCCGCGGTCGTGATCGTGATCCCGCGTTCCTGTTCCTGCTCCATGTAGTCCATCTGGGTCGTGCCCTCGTGGACCTCGCCCATTTTGTACGTGATCCCCGTATAATAGAGGATGCGTTCGGTCGTGGTCGTCTTGCCCGCGTCGATATGGGCCATGATGCCGATATTGCGCGCGCTTTCGAGGCCGCCTGGTTTTTTGTGCCCCTTGGCCACCAGTCCGCATCCTTCGCTATCCGGGGTCGCGGGCGAGCATCGAACCTTGCCTGCAACCTGAAAAAGAGCAATCGAAAAGACCAATCGGCAACGGTGCGCCGATCGGTCCTTCGAACGAATCGCGATTTGTTCGCGGCGGGCGCGCTGCCCGCCGTTCGGAAGCCCGGCTCCGTCCGTCGACGAAGCGGGTTCCCGCGATAATACTGAAAAAGAGCGCCTTCCGACCCGGGTTCGTTCCTCAGGGTCGGCCGGCAGGCCGGGCCTGCCGTCTACCAGCGATAATGGCTGAAGGCTTTGTTGGCCTCGGCCATCTTATGCGTATCTTCGCGTTTCTTCACCGCGTTGCCGCGGTTGTTGAAGGCATCGATCAATTCGCTGGCCAGCCGGTCGGTCATCGTCTTTTCGGCGCGGCCGCGCGAGTAGGAGATCAGCCAGCGCATCGCCAGGGCGGTGCGGCGGTCGGGCCGCACTTCGGTCGGCACCTGGTAGGTGCTGCCGCCGACGCGGCGGCTGCGGACTTCGACCATCGGCTTGACGTTGTCCATCGCCTTCTTGAAGACCTTCAAGGGGTCTTCCTTGGTGCGCTTCTGGATCAACTCAAAAGCTTCGTACACGATGATTTCGGACGTATTTTTTTTGCCGCGTTCCATCATGCAATTGATGAACTTGGCGACGCCCTTGTCGCCGTACCGCGGATCGGGCAGCGGCTCCCGTTTCGTCACTTCGCGCTTGCGCGGCATCTCGATCGCTCCTTAGCTCGGTTTCTTCGCGCCGTACTTGCTGCGGCTCTTCTTGCGGCCGTCGACGCCCGTCGCGTCCAACTTGCCGCGCACAATGTGGTAACGCACGCCCGGCAGGTCTTTCACGCGGCCGCCGCGGATAAGCACCACGTTGTGCTCCTGCAGCGCATGGCCTTCGCCCGGGATGTACGAAGTGACTTCGATCCCGTTCGTCAGGCGCACACGCGCGACCTTGCGCAACGCGGAGTTCGGTTTTTTCGGCGTCGTCGTGTACACGCGCGTGCACACGCCGCGCTTCT
>CAZHPN010000342.1:0-3233 GCA_964534375.1 uncultured bacterium
CGAGGACGACGCGAAGTGGCAGCGCATATACGACGGCATGCGCGCGGGCGTCGCCACGGCAGAGGAGCCGATCCGCACGGCGGATTTTCAAAAGCTGCTGCACGAGAGTCTGTTGCCGCTCGGCGATTGTCACTTTTGGCTTTACGGCACGGACGAGAATGGAAAACGCACCGAAAGCCGTATGTGCGAACAGCAATTCGCCTTCATTTCCGAATTCGCCTTTCGCAAAGATGATGACCGGCCGGTGGTCCTCCAAAGCCCAAAAGCCGAGGTTCGGCCAGGGAATGAATTTCTCGATTGCGATATCGCGGGCGGCCGGGCGTTCGCGGCGCCGTTTGGCCGGGTCGACGAGGACAACCTGGTCGTCGAACGCCGCTTGCTCGCACTGGCGCCGTCGACCGAACCAGAGCCATGGCAATGCCGTTTCCGCACGCCCGCGGGCGTGGTCGCCACGGCGGTCGCGTTCCGCCGGTTTTGGCCGCCCGCGCCGCCGGGCTCAGTTTTTGCCGGCCGGACTCCGACGAGGAATTGGCCGCTCGTCGCCGTGTCTTCGTTTTGGATTCGTTCCGGCGATCGCTTTGGCGCAACGTTGGCGGCGGCGCACGCCGCGGCGGCTGAGCCGTCGCCGGCGTTTTTCGACGTGCGCGGCAATGACGGAGGTTCCGGAAAGCGCGCGTTCCGAATGGCGGCGGCGGCGGCGCCCGGGCTCGCGCAGACCGACGAAGTTCGCGGCGTGCTCAGCGATGTCGTGCTGCAAGGCCAGCTAAACACGGGCCGTGACGAATTTCCGACGAAACGGTCGCCGCGTTCGGAAACGATCGCGAGCCTCGCCTACGAAAGCATGCTCGAAGGCATGCGCCTCCTGTTCCGCGCGCGCCATCGCGGCCGCTCGTTTCGCGACACGGGCGCCGGCCGGGCGACGATCGTCGCTTGCGGACCGCGGCGACTGACGTTGTTGCTTCAGGACAAGGAATGCGGGTCGGCGTGCGAGCACTTTGTGCGACATGCGCGCTCGGCCCCGGACGCGATCACGGTCGGCGAAAACACCTGGGGCGTGCTGCGCACCGGCGGTCCTATCGGTTTTCGCCTGCCCGCCAGCGGCCTCAGAGTATACGTGCCGACAATCGAAGTCATGCAGCCCGGCGAACCGCCGTTCCCCGAGGGCGCGGGTTTGCTGCCCGACCTGTGGATGGAAGTGCACGCGCGCGAGACGGATTTTCCGGTTTTTGAAAAATGTCTTGACGACGCAAAATGCCGCGGCGAGTTGCTTGCGCTGCGGCGGGAACGCGGCGGCTAATTCGGGGACACATTACTGCTGGTTTTGCCGGCTTTCCTGGTTCCGTTGCGTGATTTCCGCGAATTTCGCGGCGCAGATCTCATTGCCGCGGAAGTGCTCAAACGAGTAACCATCGTCGCCGCGTATCACACATACGCTCCAATTTCCGGTGCATCCTTTGTCTATGAATAAGTGCGCGTCGTGGCTTGCATCGTCCGAGATAACGCCCGGGTAGATCCTTGTGAAACAGGCCTCCGGCGCTCCTTGGCAACCACGGGTGATCTTCTCGCGTTGAACGCCCGCGGCGAGATCGTAGTCGTAGTCCGTGCAAAAGTCCGGTTCCGCGCCGCAGGTTCCGCCGGCGTCGCTGGCGACCGTGCCGTCCTCGTTGTAGACGTATGAAATACAATCATGTTGGTCGTCGTCTGCTTCCAACACGCCTTTGCAGCCTTTGTCATCGACTTCTTCAACGACGTCGCCGTGATCGTTTCGCTCGTGGGTCCGGCAATCGTCGAAGCGTCCGCGGCATTTGGAATCGACGTTGTCGGCGACGATCTCGCCATACTCGTTGCGCTTGATCTCCCGACATTCGCTCGCAACGCTGCCGCAACTTTCGTAGACAATGCTGCGCACCAACTCGCCATAGGCGTTTAACCACTGCATTTCGCAACGGTCATAAGCGCCGGTGCACTTGGTGTCGATCTGGAGCCAGCGCGTTCCGGCCGCTTCGTCGTTGGTGACCTTCACATTGCAATAGAATTTTTGCCCGGCGGCCGGCGGTCCGCCGCCCGCGTCCGCTTTCATTTTTTGCGCCAGAGCGGACCGGGGCGCGTTTTTGCGCAGGGGGCGCGTTATTTTTGGCCGGAACCGCCCAGCGACCGCCTTGCCGGCATCCGGACCGGCGCGATGGCGCGAAAATTGAAAGACGATCAGGCAGACCAGGGCGAGGCCGACGGCCGCGACGATGAACAGGACGATGGTTTTCCGCCGCCGCATGAACCTCCCATATCTTTACATCTTCATTCTCACAGAAACGCCGTTTGGCTAATTCCCGCCGGTCTTCTTCGCCGAGGCCAACCACGTGATCGGCCCGATTTGGTCAAAGCCAAACTCCAGGCGCAGGGCACGGAAGATACGGGCCAAGCCGCTCGTCGTGCAAAAATATTCCGGTTCGAGTTCGTCGCGGTGCTCCCGCAGCGCCTGGCGAAGCGCCTTGCGATCGGCGAACATGATGTCGCCGATCATGATCCGGCCGGCGGGCCGCAAGACTCGCGCCATTTCCTCGACGGCGCCGGCCTTATCGGCGTCGGGCACATGATGGAACGCATAGGTCGTCACGACCAAATCGGCCGCGGCCGGCGACGCCGGCAAACACAAAAACGGCGCCTCGGCCACGAGAAACTTGACGCCGGCGACGTTCGCCGCCCGCGCTTTACGTCTCGCGAAAGCGACCATGGCCTTCGACGGATCCAAGCCAACGACGCGGCAACCGTACCGAGCCGCGATTTCGATCGCGAGCGTTCCCGTGCCCGATGCGATGTCGATTGCCGTCGCGCCGCGCGTCAACCGAGCTCGCTGCGCGATCTCCTCAAGCGTCGCGTTGTACGACTCGTAGTAAATTCCGACCTCAGCCTGCGTTCGTTTGTCGTAGCCGCCGACGCTCTTCGGTATCCATTCGCCGTTCGTCATGCTTGCCGCTCCGCTGTTTGTCCAATTAAGACATCGAAACCACTCTTGACGATGTTATTATTGCATCGATCGCCGCGCGCTGGCAATCGGCTGCTTGATCGGCTTCCCCAGTTCTCGCGCCGCCGAAAACCGGCCGAAGACGGCCAGGCGCTCGATCGCGGATTGGGGCAGTCCTTTCCCGCTCCGAGATTCTTTGATAGGGTTATCAACACTGCGCCCCGCGTTCGGAGGAACCGGATCGTGAAAAATATTGCCTGCGCGGCCTGCG
>CAZHPN010000343.1:0-3177 GCA_964534375.1 uncultured bacterium
CAGGTCGTTGCGTTGCCAGAGTTCGTGCAAGTCGGCGTAGTGTTCGGTCAGCGGCTGGCCCCACTCGCCCGTGTCCAGGACGATCCACGAGCGTTCCGGCGACGCCAGATCGACGATATGACGATACGCCGGCCCGCTGCGCGGCGTGAAGCCGCCGTCGCCCATTTCGAAATGGCTGGCCCAAACCGTGTCCGTGGCGCCGCTCGCCTCCGTCGGACCGATGTTCAACGACGCCGCGATCTTGGCTTCGCCGCCCAGCGGGTGGGCGATGGTCAGCCGGTGCATTTCGCCCCAGCGCCATTTTTTCGGATCGGCCCCGTATTCGCGCTGCAATCGCGCGTAGGCCGCCGACAGCGCCCGCCGGTAGGTGAGGTCCCAGGCGCCGGTCGCTTTGCTGCGCGGCAGGCTGTGGAAATAGCTGTTTTTGTCGGCGGCGATTTGCAGCGCGGCGTAACCGGCCTGATTGCAATTCACGAAGGCTTTGTACAAATCGGGCCCGAGGTGCTCGGCGAGCAGCTTGTGCAGCAATTCGTCCATCGCGGCGTAGAACAACGCGGCGCCGGCGCTGTCGGCGGCGGCTTCCCGGTCCCACTGTTCGAGCACGATGCGGGCGTCGGTCAGCGATTCGTCGCCCTTCGCGGCGGCGATGAACCAGGGCGCGAATTCCTCGCCCATGTTGCTGTGCACGTCGCCCTGGATGCGTTTCATCGTCGCCGCATCCGCCTTCGGCTCGGCGGCCAGCAGCGCGACGATGCGTTCGGCGCGATAGCGCCCGGCGTACTGATACGCCCACGGATACGGATACGCGTCTAGATCCATCGTGATGTTGTTGGCCGTGGCGATGAAGCCGCTGCGCGGGTCGCGCCGCTGCGGCAGCTCCTCGTAGGGGATGAACGCCGTCCAGCGGCCCTCGTCTTTCCAGGCGCGCGCAAAGCGCCGGCCGTTGCCGTGGTTGCGCACGGGCACGAAGCCGGCGGCCGCGTAGCCGATGTGGCCGGCGTCGTCGCCGCAGATCCAGTTTTGCCGCGGGCAGCCGAACAGGCTCATCGCCCGGAAATATTCGTCACAGCTCGCCGAACGGTTGACGAGGCGGAAGGCTTCGGTGTCGTCGCCGCGGCCGTTCCCGCGATATTTATCGACGATGGCCTGCCGTTCGGCGGGGGTCGCGGCCTTTTCCAGCGCCCAAAACGCCTCCGGATTCGGGAGAAAATCCATCCCCGTCCAGCGTAGCGACAGGACGTTGCTAGCGCGGTCGCGCGCGAACAGATCCGTGACCACCGGGCCGAAGCGGCTGACCCGGACCACGAATTTTTCGGGGCGCATCGCCGGGCCCTCTTTGACGTTGATCGTCTCTTCGCGTTGCACGAAGTCTTCCCACGTGTCGCCGCGCATATAACGGTCCGGATGATTCGCGTCGACGTTGTGCAGGTAGAAGTCCTGCACGTCCGCCTGGTTGTTGGTCGCGGCCCACGCCACGTGGCGATTGTGGCCGAGCACGATCAACGGCACGCCGGGGAAACTGGCGCCGATCGCGTCGAAGCCGTCGCCCGACAGATGAATCAGGTGGAACACCGACGGGACCATGTGCGGCAGATGCGGGTCGTTGGCCAGGATCGGTTTGCCCTTCGCCGCGCGCGCGCCGGAGACGACCCAATTGTTGCTGGCCTCCGCGTCATCGGAGGCGACGGCGATGTCGAGCATACGGTACACCGTCGCCAGCGAAACTTGTTTCTTGTCCAGCGGCGCCAGCGGCTTCGGGTCGAACGCGAGCGATGGCCGTTTGAAGGGGAACTTGTAATCGGGCAGGATGCGCGGCGACTTGGCGTCTTGAAACGCCGGCAGCAACATCGCGGCCTTTTCGGGGCCGAGCACGGCGTCGGCGGCGGCCTGCAGCAATTCGGTGCGGGCGTTGGTCGACAGCATCCAGCCGAGGAAGCGCTGCAGGGCGATCGTGTCTTTCGGCTCCCACAAGGCCGGTTCGTAGCCGAGCAGCCCGAACTCGACCGGCAGGCGACCCGTGTTCTGCGCGATGTAAGCGTTCACGCCCTGGGCGTAGGCTTCCAACATCGCTTTGGAATACGGCGGCAGCAGTTCGGCGGCCAGCGTCGCCAGGTGCTCGAAGCCGAGGATGCGCATGCCGATGTCCTGCTCGCGAATGCTGCGGGCGCCGAAACAGTACGATTTTTGCAGTGGCCGATCGCCGACGACCTCCGCCAGATGGCCATTGACCGCGCGCCGCATCGCATCCATCTGGAAGAGGCGGTCTTGCGCCTGCACGTAACCCATCGTGCGGATCAAGTCGAGTTCGTGCTCGGCGAAGATGTGCGGGATGCCCCACTTGTCGCGGATCACCTCGACCGCCGCGGTCAAACCGGGCAATTCGATGGTCCCCGCGGTCTGCGGCCCCCGCGGATCGTGCCGGTACGCCATCCACGTGAGCGCCCCGGCGCAGGAGGTCAGCGCCAGCGCCGACAGCAAAGCAACGACGCGAAGTCCGCGAAAACGCATGCCGTTCCCCCTTGGAGGTTGCGATTAATATAGCGGGGGCGGCGGCGCGTTGAAAGGCCGCCGGCGGCGCGTGTTTGCGCGCTCCGGACAAAAACGGTAGGATCGCCGGCGTCAAAAAAACCGGAGGTCGGCATGCTGCCGTTCGTGATTTCGAAAGAACAGGAAAACCAGATCGCCTTCGACATCTTCTCGCGTCTGCTCAAAGACCGGATCGTGTTTTTGAACGGCGAAATCGACGAGAAAATGGCCGACGCGATCGTCGCGCAATTGCTGTACCTCGACAGCGCCGATCCGGGCGAGGACATCTGCCTGTACATCAACAGCCCCGGCGGCCTGGTCACCGGCGGCATGGCGATTTACGACGTCATGCAATACATCCACTCTGACGTCTCGACCGTGTGCATCGGGCAGGCGGCGAGCATGGGCGCGCTGCTGCTGGCGGCCGGCGCTGCGAAGAAACGCTACGCGCTGCCCAACGCGCGGGTGCTCATTCATCAGCCGCTCGGCGGCGCGTACGGCGTCGCGACCGACGTGCAAATCCAGACCCAGGAAATCCTGCGATTGAAAAAACGGCTGAACGAAATCCTCGTGCACCACACCGGGCAGGACATCAAGAAAATCGCCGCCGACACCGAGCGCGACTATTTCATGAGCGCCGACGAGGCGAAG
>CAZHPN010000344.1:0-3135 GCA_964534375.1 uncultured bacterium
TGTCGACCGCGGCCGGAACGGCGATGAGGTGCACATGGTTCGGCATCAACCACCACTCTTGCGATTCGCGCCATGGCCCTTTGTACGCCAATTTTCAGCGCCATTCAATAGTTACGTATTGTGTCCCCGGCATTCCCCCAGAAAACCGGTGACTGTCCCTAGTCTCCCAAATCACCAACAGTAGCGGCCGGCTTGAGCACACAGCGCACATTACTACTTGTCGGGGGAAGCTGGCACCAGATGGAGGCTGCGCTGAAATCGAGGCGCCAATTACGCTGCTCAGGGTAATAAATGGGATCATAGGCATCCGTGTTTGACCAATACCCGTCGCATGCACCGGCGATTTGCGACGGCCAATAACAGCCGTTCGCCGGGCCAGCGCCGAAGGCGCACCCGCCGCACGCCGCGCTCCAACACGTATTATGATAATCATCGAACGGACACGCATCCGTCAGGCCGCACGCGCCGCCGGTCTCTGTTGCGGCGCAACCCCGGACCAAGCTGCGCAGCGCGTCGATGTCCGGCAGCATCCAGCCGCTATAGCCGCCCAACGTCAAGCTTCCGCAGGCGTCCTGCGCGTCGAATAAATTGGAAACGGTCGCCGACGGATAAACCTGCCACATGTAACCCGTGGTCGGGTCGGTCCAAATCGCCGGGCTCGTGTCGTCGTCGGGGCTCGTATCGTCGTCAATCAGCGAGGAATCGTCGTCGTCATTATCATCGTCATCGATGGCCGCTCGCCGTACGCAAAGCACGAGGGTATTGGCTATGTAGTCATCATCCATGACATGGTTAGCGACCTCGTCCGGGCCGAAGACGACGCCCCAAGCCAAATCGTTGTCGTTCGCGACCCCCGACGACGAGCAATACATCAAACAATCGGCCACCGATCCGCCAACCTCTGACGGCGTTCCGGCGTCGACACACCCGTAACACGCGGGGCTCCAGCACGTTGAAGCCAAACATAAATCCGTCACCCCGCACGCGCCGCCCGTCATGGTGCCCGGGCAGCCGCGAATCAGGCTGCGCAGTTCATCGATGTCCGGCGCGGTCCAGCCGCAGTAGCCGCCCCACGTGAAGCCGGCGCAGTCGCTTGCCGCATTCGAGCAATCGTCCCACCAGAGCGGCGCGTTTACCGGCCACATGGCGCCCGTGGCCGGGTCGGTCCAAACCTCTTCGTTCGAGTCGTCGTCGGATGGCGAAGCATCGTCGTTGTCGTCATCATCGTTGTCGTCGTCATTGTCGTCATCGTCGTCGGAGCCCGAGTCGTCGTCCGTCGACGAATCGTTGTTGTCGTCATCTTCCGGGCTCATGTCGTCGTCGTCGTTACTGTCGTTATCGTTGTTGTCGTCGTCATCGTCATTGTCGTCGTCGTCCGGCGAGGCGTCGTCGTCGTCATCGTCATCGTCATCGTCCGGGGCCGAATCGTCGTCGTCGTCGGGACTCGCGTCGTCATCCGGCGAGGCGTCGTCATCGTTGTCGTTGTTGTCGTTGTCATCGTCGACGACGGCCGTCTTGCTCGACGAAGAACCGCCGGACGCGCAGGCGGCCGCCAGCAGGGCGGTCAAACCAATAGCCAGAAGCAACAGCCGGGTCGTTTTCATTCGCCGATCCTCCTGTGCGACAACCGCTGCACGAGCCGCGCGGACGCCTAATTCGGCGACCCGGCGTAATGCAAGATCTCGCCGCCGCGGCCCACCGAGAACACGTCGTGCGGCCCGCTGCCCCAGAGCGCGTAAGTATTTTCGTGCGAACCGCCGGAAATGGATTGCCAAGACCGGCCATCGAAATGCAACATCTCCTCGCCCCCAAGGAAAATGTCGCTCGCCGAAGTTCCCCAGATCGACCATTCCATAGGCACGCCTGTGCCGACCTCCTGACCCCAAAAAACGCTCCATATAGCGCCATCGTAATGATACATAACGCCGCCTCCCGCTTCGCCGTCCGGGGCCACACCTACAGCGAGAAAATAAACGTCCGATGCCGAGCCGCCCCAAATGCCCCCGACGTTATAGTTTCCATAGGTAGGTATATCCATCTGCGTCCACCGCATTCCATCGTAATGTATTACGGCCGCCGAAGGCGGAGCCCCGCCCGGGGCAGCGCCATCGGCAAAAACGTCGGACGGAGACGAACCCCAAATGTTAGACAGCTGCACGCCTTCGCCGCCAGGCGTCGTTGTCCATATCGTTGTCCATGACGAACCGTCGTAATGGTCGATTACACCCGTGCCGATAAAAAAAACGTCGGTTGATGAGGCGCCCCAGACGCCGAACAAATAATCGTCCGGCCGATTTTCCATGGGCCGCCAAACCGAGCCGTCATAGTGAAGCACCACGCCGCCGCCAGCGACATAGACATCGGAACTTGATGCGCCCCAAAGGCCGACGAGATAGTCGGCCGTGCCGCTGATCATTGGGGACCAATTCGAACCGTCGTAATGCAGAATCGTGCCCGAATCGCCCACGGCGAAGACGTCGGAATGCGAAGTTCCCCAGACCCCGAGCAGATCGACGGTTGTTCCGCTGTGCATCGCATGCCAATACGTCGGCGGCGCCGGCTTTCCGCAAGCCGCGATCGTCATACTTGCAAGGCAGATACCTATCGCGACCGCCGCCGCAGAAGCTACCGCACGCATGGCGTCCACCCCCGGGGCGGCGTGGCCGCCCTTTCAAGAATCATATCTTCGCTCGCCGGACCGCCGGCTATGGCGTCGCCCGCATTATCGGACTTCCCGTGATATTTGAGGAATTCAGCCGAAGTATTGTGTCCCCGGAATTCCACCGACGAAGATCCGCCGGACGCGCACGCGACCAGCAGCAGGGCGCTCAAGCCAAGAAGCAGAAGCAGCAGCCACGTCGTTTTCATTCGCCGATCCTCCTGTGCGACGAGTTCTTCTCCAGACCTCCGACTCCGCCACGCGGCATGTTTCCGAACGCGGGCGGATAACGGGCAAAACACGGATCCGGTGGGTGAGAGCATAGCGAAGCGCGCGGAAAGAAGCAAGAAAGCTCGGCCAATGAATATTTACCACAGAGCCACAGAGGACGTAGAGATTTTTGTTAATTTTCTTTGTTCGGGCTCTGTACTACTATTCCTTTGTTTCTTGTTCTGGTGCAAAGATTTCACGCGGCA
>CAZHPN010000345.1:0-3012 GCA_964534375.1 uncultured bacterium
ACTCCAGCACGACCTTGTTGAGCAGCACGGCCACGGGGTTGAGGTCGGAGGCGAAGGCATCCGCGCCGACGCGCAGCGCCTCTAGCGGGATCGACCCGCCGCCGGCGAACGGATCGACGACGAGCGGCCGTGTGCCCGGCGCGCCGCCCAGAGCTTCATGCGCGGCCTGCGTGAGTGCGCGGGCGGTTTCCAGGAATTCGGGCACCGTGCTCGCGTCCCAGTTGGCAAAGTCCGCGATGAAGTCGAGCAGGCGCAGCCGCATCTCGGCCCAGGTCGTCGCCTTTTTGCCGTTCATGTTGGCCGGCGTGGTGCGGTTCCAATCCTTGTAGTGATTCTGCACCAACTCCATGACGCGCTTTTCGGTGCGGGCCTTTTCGGCGAAGGCGCACAGTATCTTCGCCGCCGCATCCCGGAACGCCTGCGGACAGTTATCGTCCAGCGGGTCCGGCCACAGCGCCGCGCAAATCACCGCCCGGCACGCCGCCAACGGCCGCCGCGCCCACCAGATGTGCAGCGTCGAAATGTGCCCGTGCCGAATCGATTTCTCGCGGCGGGCGTGGGCCGAGATTTCCTTGATCGGCAGATCGACTTCGATGAGGCGCTTGGGGTAGGTCACTGATCCACCTTCGCACTGATACGCCCTTTGGCCAGGGCAATGGCCTCGTGCAGCTTCTTCAAGAGCATCTTTCGCGGCAGCAACTCGATCCAGTAGGAAGCGACGCGAATGCCGCTCTTTTCAAGTTCCAGAAGCTCGACGGTTTCCCGTTTCTTTCCCGCGCACAGGATGAGACCGATTGGGGGCTCTTCGCCGGGTCTCATATCGTGCTTCTCAAGCCATCGAAGGTACAACTCCATCTGCCCCTTGTCGGCAGCTTGAAATTCTCCGAGCTTGAGTTCGATGGCGACGAGACGCCGGAGGCCGCGGTGGAAGAAAAGCAGGTCAAGGTAATGGTCGTCGTGATCGACCAGGATCCTCTTCTGCCTCGCGACGAAGGTGAAGCCGACGCCCAGTTCGAGGATGAAACACTCAAGCTCGCGGATGATGGCGTCCTCGACATCCTTTTCGAAGTACCGGTCCTTCAGGCCGAGAAATCCGAGCAGGTAGGGATCGCGGAAAACAAGGTCGGGAGTGATTTTATCTTCGTGACGTAGGGCGTCGATTTCCGCGCGGATCAGCCGGGCCGGTTTTTTCGAAAGCGCCGTCCGTTCATAAAGCATTCCCGCGATCTTCCGCTCGAGCGTCCGCGTGCTCCAGCCCTCGACGCGGCACATTTCCGCATAGAAATCTCGTTTGAGGGCGTCGTCGATATAGATCAGGCGCTTGAAATGCGTCCAGCTCAATACTCTCCGCAGTGCGGAGACAATTTGCCCGTCCTCGAAGATTTCCGCGAATCGGACAAAATGCCAAAGGTTCTTGTCCGAGAATCCGTCGCCGAATTCGGCTCCCAATTCTCTCCCCAGCGCGGAGACAATTCGCTTGCCGTACTCCGCGCGTTTGTCCTTTAGCAAGTCCTGACGAATGCGGCGGCCTACGGACCAGTAGAGCGCGACCAAGTCCTCATTGACGCGCCTGGCGACAACCTCACGGGTAGAGGCGATCATTTCGCGCAGATCGTGCAACAACTGATTGACGTTTTTGACCGTGGCGTTCGGACGTTGTGCAGCCGGGGACTTAACCAATGGCGGACTCCAAAATTGTCTTCGATTTCATTTGGTAATGTTCGATCTTCACGATAGGTTCCCAGCCAAGTTTCGCCGGGTCCTGGATCGGATGCAATTCCGGACTGCCGCAGCAGTCGTAAACCACATATAGCCAGAAATCGTCCTTCAGTCGTTGGGCGGTCTTGTACTCGTTGGAGGTAAGCGCCACGTCGCCGACGCCGGCGCGTCCCTTGACCTCGATGAAGCGAACGGCCACGGCCGTCTTCAGGTCTTCTGGATGAAGTTTGCGGGAGATCAGATCGAAGCCGCGGTTGTCTTTCTCGACGCTCTCCACCGTCCAGCCGCGATCCTGTTCGAACTTGATGGCGGTCTCGACGGCGATGCGCTCCACCTCGTCGTCGCGGACCATCGGGGCGAATTCGGGCTTGGCGCGTTCCGGGTGAGGTAGAACCCAGGCGCGGCCGAGGTGGCGGATGTCGCCGATGGAGCACTCGATCTCGCGCTTCAGTTCTTCCCGTCGCCGTTCCAGCCGGCCGTTCAATTCGTCGAGCCGGTCCTCCACGTTCTTGATATTCGCCGCCATGGGCGCGGCAGAATCGCCGACGGCCTGCTGATCGAGGAAGGACGCCATTTTGACGTTTTGTCTGTTGATGAGCGCGTTGAGGCTGATTTCGATGTGCTCTTCGACCGTGCGAATTTCCTTGGCCCGTTGCAGGCACATCTCGTCGAGCATCGGTTGAAGGGCCTTGTCCACGAGCGTTTGCTCGATTGCGTTCAGACCGGGGAGATGATCGTCATTTGGCGCCGGCGTGCCCGTGGGGGCCGCGGCGAGGTCGAGGAAGATTGTCGGCTGCCGAATGGACAGGGCACCGTTCTTGTCGGCCTCCACGACGAAGAGGCGGCTAACCAGACAATGCCCCTGGCCGTCGCGAATGCACGCCGAGAAAACGTCGAGCCGATAATCGTCAGGGCGGTGGAGATCGTAGAACACGGCCCCGCGGCGAAGATCATCCTGCGTGCGGGTTTCCACCTCGGCGCGCACGGCCTCGAAGAGCGGATGCCCCGGCGTGACCCATTCCGAGGTTGCGTCGGCGGTCAGGAAAAGTTTGTCGAAGATGATCTGCTTGTACGCCTTGTCGAGCCGCCCGTATTTTGGCTCCAACCGCTCGCCGACGACCGCGAGGGTCTTGGGAACCTTCTCGACGCGGTAATGATGCGCCTTGCCGCGAATCTCTTTCGGGTACACGCCGGCGATGTCGGACGCGCCAAGGAAGAAATCTTCGATCACCTCGGGCACGAGACGGCGCTCTTTGGCCTCCGCCGATTTGCCGATGATCGCCCCGAGGTTCA
>CAZHPN010000346.1:0-2830 GCA_964534375.1 uncultured bacterium
ATAACTACACTAATCTCTTTGGGGTTGGTGTCTCAAAGTCGTTGACACGCGCCGAACCAAAGGCCGCCGCTTCGAGGCGGGATGATGAATTTGGGAATTCCGGGGACAAAATACGTAACTCCTCTCGCCTCTCGGTTTTGGTGCTGGTTCCCCTGGTCGCAGGGGTCGGTTCAACATTTTGTCCACACGATCGAGAACGGCGTCGTCGCCCAGCGGCCGGCCCGAACGGGCGTGCGCCTGGATCGCCTTCGTCTCGGCGCTATCCGGCGCGTTGTCGAGAAAATCGCGCGAGTTCGGCATGCGGTCCAGCAGCGGCTGGACGCGCGCCAAAAGGTCGTCGTGGCCGGCGAGGTGCGCGCTCGCGCTGCTCCTGCGGTACGTGCAACGCCGGCGCCCATCCGCGATGCCGCGATGCAGGCTGTCGAACGCGGCCGGAACGGCGATGAGGTGCACGTGGTTCGGCATCAGGCTGTAGGCCCAAATCGCCACATCCGGAGCGTGTCCCAGAAGTCCCCTTATGGGCCTTTGTACGCCAATCGAATTCCCCCCTTGGCGCAGGCGGGTCGGGGCGGGGTCGCGCCCGAACGGTGGCGCCTAATCTAGCGCCTATGCGGCGTCGCCCGGTCCCGCTTTGAACGGGACTGCGGCGGCCCGCCGTAATGAAAAATCGCGCCGCCGTCTCCGACCGCGTACACGTCATCCGGGCCCGAGCCGCGGATAGAATTGACGGCGTAGTCGTAATTCGCGGACAACAACACTGCCCAGTTTTCGCCGTCGTAATGCAGGACCTCGCCTAAGTAGCAGATGACGTAGATGTCCGAATCCGATGTGCCCCAGATGCGGCCAATCGCGGTGTCGGCGGAGTTCCAGAACAAGCTCCAAGCGGTTCCGTCGTAATGGCAGATGACGCCATCGTCCGGTTCGCCGCTCGAGTTCATGTTGCCGGCCGTTGCGTATACATCGGAAGCGGAAAGGCCCCAAATGCCGCCGTAGGGTTGGTTGGGCGTGCAGGCCGTCGCTAACGACCACGAGTTGCCGTCGTAGTGTTGAATTTCGCCGCTTCCGGAATCCTCGTCGCCGCCGACGGCGTAGACGTCGGACGCGGATGAGCCCCAGACGTCCGACAAACCGTCATTGCCGCTGACGGTCATCGGCGACCACGTCGCGCCGTCATAATGCAGGACCGCTGGCCCGCCGCCGGTGGCGGCTCCCACAGCGAAAACGTCGGACGCCGAAGCGCCCCAGACGCGGCTGAGCGGCGGCAACGTTCCGGGCGCGAGTGTCCACGAATTTCCGTCGAAGTGCCCGATTACGCCGCCACTCTCGGCGTTGTAACCCACGGCGTAAACGTCGGACGGCGCAGAGCCCCACACGCCGTCGAGGGCCGCGTCCGTGCCCGGCGGAGCGGTCATCGCGGTCCACGACCCGTCGACGTGGTGCAAAATCGCGTCACCGCCGACGGCGAAGGCTTCAGACGGCGAAGCCGCCCAGACGTCGTTCAGGTCGCCTCGGGTCGCCGCTCGCTGCTGGGCGGACCACGACGCGCCGTCGCCGTAGACCATCGCGCCAGCGGCGCCGACGGCGATGAATTCCGTCGCCGACGCGCCCCATATTGCGTTCCACTCGCCCGCCTCGCCGCCGGACATCGCGGACCAGTTCGCGCCGTCATAGTTATAGATGACGCCCGCCGAGGTGTCGTTGTCGTACCCTGCCGCGTAAATATCCGATGCCGAGACGCCCCAAACGCCGCACAGGAAAATCGCCGCTCCCAGGGTTCCAGACGACCACGACGAGCCATCAAAGTACGCATACACCGCCAACGCCCCCGTCTCGCCGACGGCCCAAACGTCCGAGGCGGAGTCGCCCCACACGGCGCTCAAACTGCCGTTCGCGACGGTGAAAACCGAGGTCCACGAATTGCCGTCATAGTGTTGAATGTCGCCGTTGACATCAACGTCGGCGCCGACGGCGTACACATCCGACGGCGATGAGCCCCACACGGCTGACGGAAGAAAATCGCCGCTCCCCTGCGCCGACCACGCATTGCCATCATAGTGCAGGATCGCGCCCTGGAAGGTCGGGGGGTAAGGGGGAATGCCTTCCCAGGCCGTCGCGAACACGTCCGTAGCCGACGAACCCCACACATCATTTATTTCGAAGAAATAGCCGCCGGGGATCGGAACGTCCGGATCGGTCATCAAGACCCACGACGTCCCGTCGTAATGCATGATCGTCTCCGGCCCGCCGCTCGTGCCGCCGACGGCGAACACGTCGGAGCCGGAGTTGCCCCAAACGCTCGCGAGTTCATCCTGCGCCGGGTTGGCCATCTCCGTCCACACGGCGCCGTCAAACTGCAGAACCGTGCCGTTGCCGCCGACCGCGAAAATGTCCGTCGCCGACGAGCCCCACACGCCGTGGAGGTCGTCGCCCTGCGGCAGCGGGTTCTCCCAACACCAGCCGCTGGCGTAACAGGCCCCCGAGATGTCATCGTCGTTGTCGTCATTGTCGTTGTCGTCGTTGTCGTCGTCGTTATCGTTATCGTTGTCGTCGTTGTCGTCATTGTCGTTATCGTTGTCGTTGTTGTCGTCGTTGTTGTCGTCGTTGTTGTCGTCGTTGTCGTTGTCGTCGTCGCCATTGTCGTCGTCGTCATCGTCCGCCGTGTCGTTATCGTTGTCGTCGTCATCCGCGGCGTCATTGTCGTCGTCCGCCGCCGCCGAATCGTCGTCGTCATCGCCGCCCAGCCGCGCGGGCGCCCCGCCGCCGCCGGAACCGCCGCAGGTCACGAAGGCCAGAAAAACAAATGCCGCCAGCAGAAGAAACCATACGATTT
>CAZHPN010000347.1:0-2798 GCA_964534375.1 uncultured bacterium
GTAGGCGCGGGCCACGATTCCGTGGTCGATGTGGGTCCAGGCCTGGCCGTCGAACCGCACGATCTCGCCGTCGCCGACAGTTCGGCCTTCGCCCCCGACGGCAAACACCACCGAAGGCGACGCCCCCCAGACGGCGTTAAGCGCATAGTCGGTCCCTGCGATCACCGTCGACCAATTCGCGCCGTCGTAATGCAATATCAAGGGATTCGAATCCAGGCCGTCCTGCCCGACGATAAAAAGATCGGATGCGGAATCCCCCCAAATGCCCGACCAAAACACGGAATCGCCGGTCCATATTGTTGACCAGGAGGCGCCGTCGTAACGGAGCACGGCGGCATTCGGCGTCAAATTCAAATTGTAGCCTACGGCGAAAACCAGCGAAGACGAAACGCCCCAGACGGCGCCAAGGGACGGCGTATTCGTCGGCGTCGCCATCAGCGACCACGAGCCGCCGTCGTAATGCACGATCGAGTCCGTTCCGGGCCCCGGTGAGTTATTCCCGGAGCCGACGGCAAACACGTCCCGGCCGCTGGTCCCCCAGACGGCGTTAAGAACGCCGACGGTGGTCGGAACGGGCTGCGTGGACCAGGTAGCGCCATCGTAGTGAAGCACGGAACCCCCCGACAACCCCACGGCAAAAACGTCCGTCGCCGAAGCGCCCCAAATGCCGGACACCGACTCCACTGAATAATCGGGGATTTTCATCGATGACCACGCGTTTCCGTCGTAATGAACGATCACATTTTCCAGAAGATTCTCCGACAGTCCCAATCCGCCGACAAAAATGTCCGAGTTCGACGCGCCCCATATGGCATACAGATCGGCGTCCGCGACGGCCGTCGTTCCGGACCACGAGACGCCGTCGAAATGAACCACGGTTCCCGCCACGCCGACGGCGAAAAGGTTAGTTGCCGACGTTCCCCAAATGGCGTTGAGAGTGTTGCCTTGCGGCCAGGGATTCTGCCAACACCAGCCGTCGGCGCTGCAAACCGCGCCTACGTTGTCATCGTCATCATCGTCGTCCGGGTTGGTGTCGTCATCGTCGTCATCGTCATCGTCCGAGTTGGCGTCGTCATCGTCGTTATCGTCGTCGTCCGGGTTGGCGTCGTCATCGTCGTTATCGTCGTCGTCCGGGTTGGCGTCGTCGTCGTCGTCGACTCGGGAACCCAGCGTCGCGGCTGAATCGCCCGATGAGCACGCAACGAGCAACAAGGCCGTCAGAAAGGCCAATAGGATTTCGCAGGACAGCCGACGCTTCAACTCCCTTCCCCCTCAATACGTTTCGACGAAGTTCCAGAATAGTCGCGGTCCAGGCCACGATTGCCCGCCGATTATCGCGTTTTTTGCGACCCGCAGAAAGCCCGCCAAAGCCGGGGCGCGACGAGGCCGCTTTTTGAACCAGGCGCGCGCGGGAAGGTCGGACAGATCGAACGCGTCGAACAAATCAGACATGCAAGGGGACCGCCTCGCAGAGGATCGCCGGTCGCCATTCGTCCTCTCGACCACATGGTCCAGGCAAGAGGCGCCGCTTCCGGTGGACGGAAGCGGCGGCCGGGGCGACCAACGTCTTGTCGGGCGTGTGGGGCAGTTCGGCGACAGACGTGTTCGTCGTCGGCCTCGGCGGGGCGATCCTTCACCTCGGCCCGTGAAACGCGGTTCCATTCCGCATTCGGCATTCCGCGTTCGCCATCCCGCATTCGCCATTCCGCATTCGGCATTCCGCATTCCTCCGGGTGTTTGCCAACCGCGGCGCACGTCATTATGTTCGTGAAATTAGCGGCATAGTTTGCTAACGTGGATCGGAAAAACTATCTGCGAGGGTCGCATGAGCGGGGCGCGCGTCGCGAAAAACAGCATGTGGCTGATGGGCGCGGAGGGCTCCCGCCGGTTGGTGGGGTTTCTCGTTCAGGCGCTGATCGCGCGCACGTTGTTGGTGGAAGATTTCGGCCGCTACGGGTTGGCGACGAGCCTGTCCGCGATTTTTGTCGTGCTCGCGGAATTCGGCATGACGCCGCTGCTCGTGCGCGAGGTGGCGGCGGCGCCGGAGCAGGCGGGCAAGCTGTTCAAGACGGCGCTCGGCATGCGCATGATTCTGGGCGTCTTCGCGACGCTGGCGATGATCGGCTTCTCGCGGCTGATGGGCTACGAGGGCGCCACGCGGCAGGCGGTGCTGCTCTCGACGCTGTTCGTGTGGGGCGACGCCGTCGCGCACACCGGCGAGGCGGTGTTCGACGGCGTGCAGCGAATGGACCTTTCCGCCACGGTGACGGTCATCCGCTCCGGCGCGTGGTTGGTCGCGGTGGGGATCGCCGCCGTGTTGCACCTGGGCGTGATGGGCGTCGTGGCGGCGATGGTGCTCACCTCGTGGTTCTCGGCGTTTTTCAACACGTGGATGCTGCACAAGCGGTGGCCCGACGTGTCGTTCTGGCCGGGCGTCGCCGGCGGCTGGGCGATGCTGCGCCGGGCCGTGCCGTTCGTGATGATCGGCTTCGTGTGGATCGTCGCCTACCGCGTCGACGTGGTGATCCTCGAACGGTTGACCGACGAGCGCAATGTGGGTTTGTACCGCAGCGGCTACGCCTTCTTCGAGTTGCTGCTGGCGTTGCCGGTGCTGGCGACGCGGGCGCTGTTTCCGGCGTTGTCGGCGGCGCGGGCCGCGTCGCACGAGGAGTGGAACGCCTTGCTGGGCTCGTCCTTGCGCATCTTCTGGATGATCGTGCTGCCGGTGTCGATCGGCTGCGTGATCGTCGGCCCGCGGCTGGTCGAGTTGGTCTACGGCGCGAAATACGCCGAGGGCG
>CAZHPN010000348.1:0-2773 GCA_964534375.1 uncultured bacterium
GCCGATTTCGACCGCGCCCAGCCACAGACCGCCGGTCTCCCGCGGCGCGCGCCGCAAGGAGTGCAATTTTTTCTCGACGTTTTTCTCGAGCAGCGGGCCGTGACCGGAGCAGAGGCGCTCGATCGGCGGGGCGTTGTCAAGAAACGCTCGGACGTTTCTGCGGCACAACGCGACGTCGACGCTGTATTCCGGCAGCGCCATCCGGAGTTGGTCGAACAGCCGCAAGGGCGGGTAGCCGACCAAAATTGCGTCGCCGGAGAAAAGGGTGCGCGAGGGCCGATGATAGAGCATCACCGAGCCGGTCGTGTGGCCCCCGACGACGTGCACTTCGAAACCCCACTTCCATTTTCCTTCCTGGTAGACCTCGTCGACCGGGCACCGCGCCGGGCTGAGATCCTCCATCGCGCAGAGGATCTTGTCGAGCGGCGGCAACGGCCGGTCGGACATCCGCGGCGGCCTGGCCTCGCCTTCCAAATAGGGCGCGTCGTCGACGTGGGCGACGACCGGGCAGCGGTATCGCTCGCGCAGATGCGCCGCGTTGCCGGCGTGGTCGCGATGACGATGCGTCAGCAGAATCGCCGTCAAATCGCCGGGTTTGGCGACGCCCGCCCGATGCAGGGCGGCGTTCACCAGCGGCCGCTCGAATGGGTCGCCCGTGTCGATCAGGAACTGCCGGCCGCGCGCGTCCCGCAGCAACCAGGCGTTCGAAATCGTCGCCAGACTCAGCACTCGTATGTTCGCTTCCGTTTCTTTCATGGCTCACCACCTTTCCGCGAGATCCGCTTCACCTTTTCGAAGCCGGCCTCGCCATGGGGCTGCAACCCTCGAATCAAAATCGACGACAATATGACACACTGCGTCAATTTTGTAAAGCGAATTTTTGTTCTTGCCGTGATCGGTCCTGAAAGGAAAATGCAACATATTGTTTATAAATAGTAATTTGTGCTCGTCAAAAAAGATCGCAATGTTATTTTCGTAGCTTATCAAGCGGCCACGAGGCCCCTCCGCGAGCCCGTTTCCGTGGTTTTTGCCTTCCTCCGGCCCCCGGTGGCGACATGTTGCAAGCGCCGATCCCCATAATAAATAATAGTTCTTGATAGCGATTGTTCTTGCGACGCTCCGACCTATCGTTTACGATGAGAACCGGTCGCGAAAGTGGTCGGTCTCTTGAGGAAGAAAAGGAGCAGAGATGAAGCGGAAGAGATACCAACTGTTGGCGACCGTGTTGGGGGCCGTGCTTCTCCTCGGGGGTCTGGCAGGCGCCGAACAACTGGCCGTCGACCCGACAGCCGCGTCCACCCTCGTGGCCCCGGCGGACGCCAAACAACTGGCCGTCGACCCATCGGGCGTGTCCGCGGTCCTGACCCCGGCGGACGCCGAGCAACGCACGCTCAACCCGACGGCGTCGTCGGAGCCCTTCGAACGGGCGGACGCCGTGCCGCCGCCGGCGCCGGCCGAGACCTTTCCGACCCTGATCAGCAAATCGCAGGGCACGGACACGAACGCCTACGCCGATCAGCATTTCGACGCGGCGTATGCGACCTTCGACATTTTCGTCGCCGACAATTTCACGGTGCCGACCGGCCACACCTGGACGATCCAACAGATCACCTGGCATGGGAACGGATGGAACGGCTACACTGGAATGGCCAACTCGTCCGCCTTCGATTGCTACGTCTTCAACGACGCCTCGGGGGAACCGGCCGGGATCCCGATCTACAACGAAGGCACGCCGGTGTTTCATGAAAGCTGGGCGCCGAGCGCGCCGAACGTCACGATCATCGAAACGCCGCCGCCGCCGGGCAGCCCATACCCCTTCGGCGAATCCAGCGTGCAGGCCGAGCCGACCGCCCCGCCGGCCGTGACGGCCGGGACGTACTGGGTTTCGTGCTTTCCGACCTTGAGCTTCTCGGCCGGCTATGGCCAGTGGGGCTCTTACGTCTCCGATGTGACCACCGGCGTGCACGGCATGGCCGCGAACCCCGGAGGCGGCTTCAGTTACGCGACGGGCTGGGCGGATATGTCCGAGTACGGCACCACCGGCACGGGTTGGATGTTCACGTTGTCGGGCATCGATTCGACGGACGACGATGATGACAACGACGACAACGACAATGACAACGACGATAACGACGACAACGACGACGACGACACGGCGGTGATCGACGACGACAACGACACGGCGGACGACGACAACGACGACAACGACAACGACGACAACGACACGTCGGACGATGACGACGACGACAACGACGACGACGATAACGACACGTCGGTGATCGACGACGACAACGACACGCCCGACGATGACGACGACACGTCGCCAAGCGACGACGACGCTTCGCCCAGCGACGACGACGCCTCGCCCAGCGATGACGACGCCTCGCCCAGCGACGACGACACCTCGCCGAGCGACGATGACCTCTCGCCGAGCGACGACGACACGTCGCCGGTAGTCGACGACGACACCTCGCCGGGGCCGACCTCGGGAAAGAGCAGCAGCGGCGGGTGCGGCTGCTGATCCTCGAACATTGATGCAAACCATGGGGCGCGGTTCGCCGCGCCCCTTCTCGTTTTTAATGGCGCGTTTACACGGCCCCGACCAAACTGCGGATTCTGTGCGCCCTCTCGTTACGATTAACCTCGATTTGTTGTTTTCGGGCAACGATCCTCCATCGCCGCTGACGGCGTCGCCGCAGATCTCGTGGCGCCCTGGGACCTATAGGTCTTATAGAGACTGTCTATAAAGTGAATTTTATCGTCGTGACGGCGA
>CAZHPN010000349.1:0-2765 GCA_964534375.1 uncultured bacterium
CTTGCAGAATCTCCGGCAATCCAGCGTCGAATCCGCGGAAACGGAAATGGAGAGCATCGTCAAGACGCTCACCCTGCTCTGCGAGGCGCAGGAGGCCATCGACCGCCTCAAGCCGGGTAGCGAACGCCCGGCGGTCGATGCCGTGACGAGCGCGTCTCCCCACGCGTGGCAGACCGGCGACCGCTTCCTCACGCTGCGCGAGTTGCTGCGCGGCATTCGCGTCGGCAACGGCGGCTACTGCTTCGTGCTCGATTCCAAGGGCACGTTCCAGGTGCATCCGACGCTCGAGAAGCAAAACATCTTCAACATGGACTCGGGCCGGTCGATCAACTTGCAGCGCATCCGCGACGAGGCGATGCTGTTGCCGCCCGGACACGTGAAATCGTTCGTGTATCCGTGGCCGGACGAACAAACCGGCAAGCCGAAGACCAAGCTCGCCAAGGTCGGCTATTTCAAGCCGTATGACTGGATCATCGTCGTCTCGACGTTCGAAGCCGACGCCCTCGCGCCGTTCTACACGAACGTCAAATACGTGCTCGGGTTTCTGCTCGCGACCTTGGTCGCGACGACCGCGCTGGCCGTCTTGCTGTCGCGATACCTGATCAAACCGATCATTCAATTGACGCGGGCGACCGCGGCGCTGGCCCAGGGCGACTTCAGCGTGAAACTGCCCGTCGGCGGCGAGGACGAAATCGGCGCCATGTCGCGCGCCTTCGGCGTCATGGTGCGGCGGCTCAGCGAGGCGCACGGCGACCTGGTCGAGTGGAGCCGGACGCTGGAGGCGAAGGTCAAGCAGCGGACCGAGGAACTGGAAAAAGCGCACGAGCGGATGTTGATGCACGAGAAGATGGCGTCGCTCGGCAAGCTGTCGGCGATGGTGGCGCACGAGATCAACAATCCGCTCTCGGGCGTGCTCAGTTACGTCAAGCTGACCGAGAAACTGCTCGGCCGCGAAGCGTTGCCGCCCGCGAGCGCCGAGAAAATCCACCAATATCTCGAACTCTCGGCGGGCGAGATCAAGCGCTGCGGCGAGATCGTGAAGAACCTGCTGATGTTCTCGAAGCAATCGTTTGGCGAGTTCAAGAACGACAATTTGAATTTGATCATCGACAAGAGCATCGCCCTGATCAAGCACAGCGCGGAGATGAAGAACGTCGCGATCCAAAAGGAGAGCGATCCGCGCGCCGACGACCGGCTGTACTGCGATTCGAGCGGCATCCAGCAGATGCTGGTGGCGCTGATGGTCAACGGCTTGGACGCGATGGAAAAGGGCGGCAAGCTAATCATTCAGACCGATTGCACGTCGCCGGCGACGATCGCGATCAAGGTCACCGACACCGGCAAAGGCATCCCGGAGGATATCCTGCCGCACATTTTCGAGCCGTTTTTCTCGCACAAAGAGTCGAAAAAAAGCATCGGCATGGGCTTGTCCGTGGTCTACGGCATCGTCCAGTCGCACGCCGGGTCGGTCAACGTCGAGTCGAAAGTCGGCGTTGGGACGACGTTCACGATCGTCATTTCCCGCGACAAGGCGAAAGAACCCGCGGTCGCCGCCAGCGCGCCGCCGGCCCCGCCCGCCTAAAGGAGAAGGTCGATGAATCCGCAAGAGATCGGCATTTTGATCGTGGACGACGAGTTTTCCGTCCGCGATTCGCTGTGCAGTTGGTTCCAGGCCGACGGCTACCGCGTCGACACGGCGGCCGACGCGGCCGAGGCGCTGCAGAAATTGCAAAACGAGCAATGGAACATCGTGCTGCTCGACATCAAAATGCCGGGCATGGACGGGATCGAGCTGCAACGGCATATCAAGAAAATCAGCCCGCACATCATCACGATTATCATCACGGCCTTCGCGTCGGTGGACACGGCGATTCAGGCCCTCAAAGACGGCGCGTTCGACTATATCACCAAACCGATCGACCCGGACGAGCTCAGCCACCTGGTGCGCAACGCGATCGAACGCATGCGGCTGCTGTCGGAAAACCTGGCGTTGAAAGAGCGCGTCAACGAGTTGATATCGGCGGACGAGATCGTCGGCGACACCCTGGCGATCAAGAACGTCGTCAAGATGATCCAGGAGGTCGCGAACACCGACGCCACGGTCATGGTGCGCGGCGAGTCGGGCACAGGCAAAGAACTGGTCGCCCGCGCCATCCACAAGAACAGCAACCGCCGCTATTTCCCGATGATTTCGATCAACTGCGGCGCCTACCCGGAGGGCCTGCTGGAAAGCGAGTTGTTCGGCCACGAAAAGGGCGCGTTCACCGGCGCGCAGTTCGCCCGCAAGGGCAAGCTGGAAATGGCCGACAAGGGCACGATTTTCTTCGACGAAATCGGCGACATCACGCCCAAGATGCAGATGGATCTGCTGCGCGTCATCGAGATGAAGCGCTTCTATCGGCTCGGCGGCAACAAGGAAATCGGCACGGATTTCCGCATCATCAGCGCCACCAACCGCAACCTGGAAGACATGGCCAAATCCGGCGCGTTTCGCGAAGACCTCTACTATCGCCTCAATGTTTTCACCATTTACCTGCCGGCCCTGCGGGAGCGGAAAGATGATATTCCGCTGCTCTCGCACTACCTGCTGAAAAAGTACGCGCTGTCGATGACCAAGCAGTTCGAGGGCTTCACGACCAAGGCGATGGAGAAGATGTCGCGCTATCACTGGCCGGGCAACGTCCGCGAGCTGCGCAACGTCATCGAGCGGGCGATGGTCGTCGCCAAGGGGCCGATGATCGACGAGGGCGATCTGTCGTTCCCCT
>CAZHPN010000350.1:0-2711 GCA_964534375.1 uncultured bacterium
GCGCCGATGCCGTCTTTCGCGTTGCGGATGCGATCGACGAACGAGGCGAAGCGCGGGTCGGCTTTCATGTCGGGCCGCTCGATGACGTCCATCAACGCGCGCCATTGCTTGTCGGTGAGCGCCACGACGACGACGTAGCCGTCGCTTGCCTTGTAGCTGTTCCAAAACGGCATGGGGTTGTCGGGGTCGGAGAGCAGGTTTTCCATGCTGCCGCCGAGGAGCCCGGAGATCTGCTCGTGGTCGGGGAGCGTCGCACGATCGCTGAACGCCCAAAAATTGTGGAAGTAGATGACGTCCTGCATCGAAATGTCGATCAGCTTGCCGCGGCCGGTCCGCTCGCGTTCGTGGAGCGCCGACAGAATGCCGATCGCCGCGTAGGCCCCCGCGCACAGATCGCCGAAGAACACGCCCGGCGGCCGGTCGACGGCGTGGCTGGCGAACATCGTGCCCCCGGTCGCCTGGGCGATCAGGTCGAACGCGGTGCGGTCGGCCAGCGGCCCGCTGCGCCCGAAGCCGCGGATCGACGCGTAAATCAGCCGCGAATTGACGGCGGCGAAGCGCTCATAGCCGAGGCCGAGTTTTTCCATGACATTCGGCGCGAAATTTTCGATGAGCACGTCCGCCTTTGCCGCGAGCTTGAGCAGCAGATCGCCCGAGCCCGGCTTGCCCAGGTCCAACACCATGCCGCGTTTACCTTGATGCAGCGTGTGCATCGTCCGCTGCGACCCGGTCATCGTCATGATCAGGCGCATCGTGTCGCCGATCGGCGATTCAATTTTGAGCACATCGGCGCCTTGCATCGACAGAATCTGCCCGGCGCGCGGCCCCGAGAGAAATTGGCTGAGATCGAGCACCCGCACGCCCGTCAACGGACCGGTCATCATCGTTCGCCCTCCGGTGTAAACGCGCTTCCGCCGCGCGCCGATTTAGCATTTCTGAAATAAGTTCGGGCGGAATTTTAGCGTTCCTGAAAGCGACAAACAAGCGGCGGACGCCGCCGGCCGCGCGGCATTGTCACGCCGCTTGCTTTCCGATTCGCAGCAATTAGCTTTTGTTGAGGGAATTATTAAGGGGAAAGAGAAATGAGCTTGGCCGGCAAGAAAGTTTACATCCTCGCCGAAGAGCTTTACGAAGAAATGGAGCTTTGGGTCCCCTATTATCGGATGAAAGAAGAAGGCGCGGCCGTGACGCTGATCGGTTCGGGCTCGGCGACCCGCTATCTGGGCAAGAGCGGCAGTTATCCGGTCAAGGTCGACGGCGAGGCCAAGGATTTTCGCGGCGACGCCTGCGACGCGCTGATCATCCCCGGCGGCTATGCACCGGACAAGATGCGGCGGCACGCGAACATGGTGCGGTTGGTCAAAGAGGCCGTCGCGGCGGGCAAAGTCGTCGCCGCGATTTGCCACGGCGGCTGGATGCTCTGCTCGGCGGACGTGCTGCGCGGCAAAAAGGCGACCGGCGCGCAGGCAATCCAGGTCGACATGGCCAACGCCGGCGCGACCTTTATCGACGCGGAGGTCGTGGTCGACGGCAAACTCGTCACCAGCCGCCGGCCGGATGATCTGCCCGCGTTTAACAAAGCGATCATCGCCGCCCTGGCGAAATGACGAGCATGACCATGAATCTCGGCAAAACGACCCGCTTCTGGCGCGCCGTAAACGCGATCCTTTCGACTCGCGTCGGCGCCAAACTGTCGGACATCAGCCGCGCGCCGATCAACAGGCTGACGGGGCTCGCCGCGCGCTCGAAACGTGAGTTTGCCAAACCGTGGACGCCGTTCACCAAAAAATTTCCCGAGGCCCGGATCGCGATCGTCACCACCGCCGGTCTGTACGTTGACGGGCATCAGCCGTTCGACATCGATTCCGTTCGCGGCGATCCGACCTTTCGCGAGATTCCAACCAACGTCGATCCGCAGCAGTTGCGCGTCGCCCACGCGCACTACCCGCACGCCCGCTTCTTGCAAGATTACAACGTCGTTCTGCCGCTCGACCGCTTGCGCGAACTGGTCGCCGGCGGCGCACTCCGCGACGTTTCGCCGCGCATTTTCAGCTTCGGTTTCGGCGGCAGCCTGACGCGCGAGTACATCGACCCGGCTACGGGGACCGCGCACGAGGTTGCCCGGCGGTTGCAGGTTGACGGCGCGGATTTCGTGCTGTTCGTGCCGACTTGACCGATGTGCAATCGGGCCGGGAGCCTGATCGCCAACGTCATCGAGAGCTACGGCATTCCGACGGTTTGCCTGTCGATCAACCGCGAAATGTCGGAAAGCGTGCGCGCGCCCCGCGCCGGGTTTGTGAAATTTCCGTACGGCGCGCCGTTCGGCGAGCCGGGCGCCGCGCGCCAGCAGATGAAAGTCTTATATGACATCTTGGGCGTGCTGCGGCGCGCCGACGCGCATGGATATCTCGTGGACCTGCCGCATCAATGGCGGCGCACGGTCTACGCGGAATTGGCGCCGGCGGCGTTTGCGGCGTTGTGAGCGAGAAACTGGGGATTCCGGAATAAACACGGAGAGCGCAGAGGACACAAAGATTCAGGTTGTTTTTTCTCTGTGTTCTCCGCGTCTCTGAGGTTCAAATTCGACAAATCGCCGCGCGGCGCGAAGAAAAGCACAACTAATAATAACAAAACTAATGCAAAAACAAATCAAACCCGCTCTGTACTACTATTCCTTTGTTTCTTGTTCTGGTGCAAAGATTTCACGCGGC
>CAZHPN010000351.1:0-2682 GCA_964534375.1 uncultured bacterium
TGGATCATGCCGACACCTCCGAGAATGCGCCTTTCGCGAACTCGGGCGAACGTTCCCGAAAAGGCGGTTGATGGGCTTCTAGTTACGCTCGCCGTGAGGCGCTGTCAACGGACCCGCGGTGTTTTCGCCACAAAGGCACAGAGGGCCTGGCGCGACCCTACGAGCCGCAACCAAAGGTCTTTTTTGCCACAGAAGAGGCACGGAGTTTTTAGCGCGGCCTTCGGCCGCACTGCGCCCTCTGTGTTTGATCCGGCCGTGCCCGGCGCCCGACACGCTTGACTTATCGCCGCGGCGCGACATATTCCGCCTGTGCGCCTGCTCTTTTTTTGGAGGATCATAATTATGACGACCCAAGCATCTGCGAGCGTCGCGCCCTCCTGGCTGCCTCGCGAGTTGTTTCCGTACGAAAGCCGTTTTGTCGAGATCGAAGGTCACCGGCTTCACTATGTCGACGAAGGCAGCGGGCCGACGCTGCTCCTGTTCCACGGAAATCCAACGTGGTCTTTTCTTTACCGGGATATCATCGCCAGGTTGCGGCCGAGATTTCGCTGCGTCGCTGTCGACTATCCGGGCTTCGGCCTCTCGCGCGCGGCGGACAATTACGATTTCCTGCCGGCGAGCCACGCGCGAGTGGTCGATGGCTTCGTGCGCGCGATCGGTCTCGCGGAGTTCGCGGTCATGGTGCAGGACTGGGGCGGGCCCATCGGCCTTTGGGTGGCCGCGCAACACGCGGCGCAGGTTCGCGGGCTCGTCATCGGCAACACCTGGGCCTGGCCCATCGACGGCGACCCGCATTTCGAGCGGTTCTCCAAGCTGGCGGGCGGCCGGGTCGCCGCGTTCGCCGTGCGGCATTTCAATGCGTTCGTGAACGTGATGATGCCGATGGGCGTCCAGCGCGGGAAACTCGATCCGCGGGCGATGGCCGCATATCGCGGTCCGTTCCCCACGAAGGACTCGCGCGCTCCGACCAACGTCTTTCCCCGGGAGATTCGCGGCAGCAGCGCGTTTCTCGGCGATGTGCAAACGGGTCTGGCGGCGCTGGCGGCGAAGCCGGCCCTCATCTTGTGGGGCGATCGCGACGACGCCTTCCGGGAGCAGGAACGGCAGCGTTTCGAGACGGTCTTCCCCAACCATCGGACCGTCATTCTCCGCGGCGCGGGCCACTACATTCAGGAAGACGCGCCCGCGGAGATCGCGGAGGCGATCGCCCAGTGGTGGGATGCCGCCGTCGAAACCCGCGCCTCGTCCTGACGCCCGCCCGCGGGCGACAGCCACAGACGACCTTGGCGTGCGCGTTTTACCAAACGCGCCGACCGATCTGTTTGCTTGACCGCGCCGCCCGGCCTTGATAAATGTGAAGCGCAACGTGAGCGTCGTTCAACTGGGAATGTCTCGAAACCGCTTTGCAAATCGCGAGGGCGATGGAGGTGTTCCAATGAAACCGAGCAGCTGGGCGCTGTATTTTCTATTGCCGTTGGTGTTGCTGGCGTGCGCGATCGCGTGCGGCCGTTCCACCAGCAGTTCGAGCAGCCCGCCCGCCGTCACGTGGACGGATTCGTCGTCCGGCCTGACGTGGCAGGTGACGCCGTTCGCCAACACGATGGATTGGGCCGACGCAACTTCTTATTGTCAAAACCTGGCCTTGGACGGCGGCGGATGGCGCCTGCCCACAATCTCGGAATTGCGCACGGCGATTCGCGGCTGCGTTCAGACGGAAACCGGCGGCTCCTGCGGCGTGACCGACGCGTGCCCCGACGCCGGCGCACCCTGCGACAGCGCGTCGTGCTCCGGTTGCGCCAACGGCGCCGGCCCCGGCGCGACCTGTTACGCTCCCGCGGAGTTTGCCGACCCGTGCTACGCCGCCTGGTCGTCGTCGACGGCCGTCGGCGACGAACACAGCGCGTGGTACGTCGATTTCACCCGCGGCTACGTCGCGGTCAACGCCGAGGCCGCCAGCGGGTACGGCACGAACTTCCCTTACGTGCGCTGCGTTCGTTAATCGCAAGAAGCTCGTTCTCTGCAGACGTGTTCGTCGTGGGATATGACGGCGGCGCCGAAGTCGGCGCGATTTTGCAGGTCGATCTCGCACGGTGCATGTCGATCCGCCGCCGGTCAGCGGAAATCTGTGAAATCCGTATTGCTAACCCTCTGACGCTTGTTTCTCGGCAATGATCTTCCTGACAGCCGCGGTCGATCGACCGCGCAAAATTTCTCGCCCTTTGGGAGAGAATGGGGTGAGGGCAGTTAGTAAACCCAAAGGGGAAACTGCCGTCTCTCCCATGGTTCGGCAAGATTCGGATATCAACCGCGAATGCACGCGAATGCACGCGAATAAACGTCGGGCGATGGCGCCGATCAATCTTCTGTAAGAGCGCCCCCCGCCTTCGCGGGGGCAGGCTCTTCCGGGTGCGATCTTACGAATCGCGCCTGGAAAGGCGCTCTTATCAGCGAAAAAGGCGGCGCCACCGCCGATCGATCTTCTGTAAGAGCACCCCCCGCCTTCGCGGGGGCAGGCTCTTCCGGGTGCGATTTTACGAATCGCGCCTGGAAAGGCGCTCTTACAGCGAAAAAGGCGGCGCCACCGCCGATCGATCTGCTGTAAGAGCACCCTTCCGGGTGCGATCTTACGAATCGCGCCTGGAAAGGCGCTCTTAGTGCGCTTGGAAACCTGCTTGGTCAGCG
>CAZHPN010000352.1:0-2672 GCA_964534375.1 uncultured bacterium
GGTTGACGTAATGGCGGCTGCGCAGGCAGTGGTCGATCACCGACAGCAGGCAGTTGGCGTCCGGCGGCAGGTAAACGCGCACCACCTCGGCCTTCTTGTTCATGACGTGGTCGATAAACCCCGGGTCCTGGTGCGTGAAGCCGTTGTGGTCCTGGCGCCAGACGTGCGACGCGAGCAGATAATTCAGCGAGGCGATCTTCCGCCGCCACGGCAATTGCGCCGTGACCTTCAGCCATTTGGCGTGCTGGTTGAACATCGAATCGACGATATGGATGAAAGCCTCGTAGCAGTTGAAGAGCCCATGCCGGCCGGTGAGCAGGTAGCCCTCGAGCCAGCCTTCGCATTGGTGTTCGCTGAGCATCGAATCCAGCACGCGGCCGGCCGGCGCGAGAAACTCGTCGTGCGGCAGCGTCTCGGCGTCCCACTGGCGCGGCGTCGCCTCAAAGACAGCCTCGAGGCCGTTGGAGAGCGTCTCGTCGGGCCCGAACAAGCGGAAATTCCGCTGGTCCCGGTTGAGCTTCACCACGTCGCGCAGAAAGCGCCCCAGCACGTGCGTGTCGCCGATGCCCGGCGCGCCGGACGCGGGCACGTCCGCGGCGTAGTCGCGAAAATCCGGCAGGCGCAAGTCGCGCAGCAGCGCGCCGCCGTTGGCGTGCGGATTCGCGCCCATGCGGCGCTCGCCCTGCGGCGCCAATTCGGCCAATTCCGGCTTCAGGCGGCCCTGCTCGTCAAAGAGTTCCTCCGGCCGGTAACTCTTCAGCCAATCTTCGAGCAACTTGAGGTGCTCCGGATGGACGGCCGGGTCGGAGAGCGGCACCTGGTGCGAGCGGAACGTGCCTTCGATCGGCAAGCCGTCGATGACCTTCGGCCCCGTCCAGCCCTTGGGCGAATTGAGGACGATCATCGGCCAACGCGGGCGCGCGAGGTTGCCGTTGACGCGGGCGTCGTGCTGGATTTTCTTGATCTCCTCGACGGCGGCATCGAGCGCGGCGGCCATCGCCTCGTGCATCGCGTCCGGCTCGTGGCCCTCGACGAAGACGGGCGCCCAACCGTAGCCGCGCAGCAACTGTTCCAGTTCTTCGCGGGTGATGCGGGCCAGAACGGTCGGGTTCGAAATCTTGTAGCCGTTGAGATGCAAAATCGGCAGCACCGCGCCGTCGGCGGCCGGATTGAGAAACTTGTTCGAGTGCCAGGCCGTGGCCAGCGGCCCGGTTTCCGCCTCGCCGTCGCCGACGACGCAGGCGACGATGAGTTCGGGGTTGTCGAACACGGCGCCGAACGAATGGCTGAGCGAATATCCCAATTCGCCGCCCTCGTGGATCGAGCCCGGACACTCCGGCGAGGCGTGGCTCGGAATGCCGCCGGGAAACGAAAACTGGATGAAGAGCTTCCGCAATCCGGCCTCATCCTGGCTGATCTCGGGGTAGATCTCGCTGTACGTGCCTTCGAGGTACGTGTTGCCGACGACGGCCGGGCCGCCGTGCCCGGGGCCGGAGACGTAAATCATGTCGAGATCGTATTTCTTGATGACCCGGTTCAGATGCACGTAGATGAAATTCTGCCCCGGCGTCGTGCCCCAATGCCCGAGCAGCAGGCGCTTCACGTCGGCGAGTTCCAGCGGTCGCTTCAGCAGCGGATTGTCATACAGATAAATCTGGCCGACCGACAGGTAATTCGCGGCGCGCCAATAGGCGTCGATTTTGTGCAGCAGTTCCGGGGTCAGAGTCTTGGACTTCATCGTTTGATTCTCCGTTCAGAATCATGCCCTTGGCAAACCAAGGCCTCTAATGCGAATGATTTGCAATAAGTTCCGCTTGGCCCGATCGTTCCGTCGTTCCCGCAATATAGCAACGCAATCGAGGTTGTCATGCTGACGCGAACACGGCGCCGCTCGTTTTCGCCGTTGTCTGGCGGCGCGAATGGCCGTCCGGTCTTGACGCGGGTCGGGCGACAGCGTGTAATCCGGACGCAACCCGTTCCGCCGTCGCGCGATCCTGCGCGAAGCCGAAATTATCTATGCGGCCTGAGGAACGCGACCTCGCCTATTTGTGGGACATGCACGACTCCCGACACCCGGAATTTCCGTGGCGCCAAATCAGCCGGCAGCGCAACGTTCTGGCGCACGAATACGACGATATTCGACATGAATTTATTTGGGCCGTCGCGCGCGAACGCATTCCAGAATTAATCCCGCTGATCGCGCCGTTCATCTCTTCCGAGTAGAGGCGGTGTGCAATCCGTAGCGATTCGGATTCGTGTCATCGATGTCGCATTGACTGCCCGGCCGAAAGCCGACCATTTTGTTGACGTCACCAAAATGGTTGGCGACGACGGGCGCCGGCGGCCTACTTTGCCGGTGGTTAGCCGCCGTCTCGCGATTCGACATCACGGGTCTGCCATATTTGCCGACGGCATGATTTACGCCTTCGATGTTGTTTCGAGGCCGAGCACGCGGCAAACGGTCTTGGCGATCATCAGTTCTTCGTCGGTGCGCATGACGCGCACCACCACGCGGCCGGCCGCGGCGGAGATCACGCCCTCGGTCGCGGCGTTGCGTTTTTGATCGAGTTCGACGCCCAGAAATTCCAGGCCCGCGCAAATTCGGGCGCGCACGACGGGCGCGTTCTCGCCGATGCCGCCGGCGAAGACCAGCGTGTCGAGCCCGCCCAGCG
>CAZHPN010000353.1:0-2660 GCA_964534375.1 uncultured bacterium
CGGACGTGTTCGCGGTGGGCGGCGGGATTCTGCATTACAATGGCTCGTCCTGGACTGTGATGCCGGTCTAATTTGGACGTGATCTGGGGCGCGTCGGCGACGGAGATAAACCTCGTCGGCGGCGCCGGCGTTATGGCCTACAGCGATGGCGCGTCGTGGACCATGCAGTGGCGCGCGGCGACCCTGGAAAACTATACGACGTTTGGGCCGCTTCGCCGTCCGAAGCCTTCGCCGTCGGCGATGACGGCGCGATTTTGCACTACACCGGCGGGTCGTGGACCGCGATGACCGCTCCGCCGGGCACGGACGCGACCCTCTACGGCGCGTGGGGCTCTTCCCCTTCCGACGTCTTCGCCGTCGGCTCGACCTCCGTCGCCAGCGCGATCCTGCACTACGACGGGACGTCGTGGACGAGCGCGCCCAGCGCGGCGCCGTGGCTCGGCCGCGTTTGGGGAGCTTCGGCTTCGGACGTTTTCGCCGTGGGTGAGGCTTCCGGCGGCGGACCGGCGATCCTCCATTATGACGGCGCAACGTGGTCGTCGATGACCGTCCCTGGCAATGACGCTTTGTCGGACGTCTGGGGCTCATCCGCGTCCGACGTCTACGCGGTCGGCGGCGCCTCCGGCAGCGGCGAAATTCTGCACTACGACGGCGCCTCATGGTCAATGGCGGCGGACTGCAGGCCCGCCCTCTATTGGGACCCGTACTACGACGGCATTTGGGGCGTTTCCGCTTCCGATGTGTACGTAACGGCTGGCAGCAACTACATATGCCATTACGACGGAAACGCCTGGAGCGTGTTCTGGTATTCCGCCACCTATATTGACCGCATCTGGGGGACCTCGGATTCCGACATCTACGCCGCCCCCATCGCAGGAGGGGCGGGCGATCTCATGCATTACGACGGCGAAAGTTGGGCGGTCTCGTTGCCCGGGATTTACTACCCCCTTAATTCCGTCCGCGGCTCGGGCCCCGATGACGTTTACGTGGTCGGAGACGGCGGCGCCATTTTTCATTACGCCGGGCCGCCGCCATCGCGCTCAAAGCGGGACCGGGCGGCGCCGGCGCCGACCACGCGCTAAAAAAGAGGGCCGATCTCGGCTGGGGACGTTACCGTTCCGTCTGAGCTTTCCGTCGATTCGTTGACTTTTTTCCGACGAAGGTGTACTCACGCCACACTCGACGGGGAGCGGCGGAACATCGACGCGATCGCGCCAGAACCAGCGGACGTGGAGCCGAAAAAAGCCGGGCCGGAGGCGTTGCGGCGCTTTGCGGGCCTGTACGGCGTCGGCCTGTGCCTGGGCGTGTACGGCTGGGGGGCGCTGGGCGAACGGTTCCACCCGCTGGAAATCCTCGACCTGCTGCTCTATGCGACGCTGGTCGCGATCGTGCTGCTGGTGCTGCCGCGGATTCGCTGGCTGCAGGTTCCGCTGGCCGTGCTGGCGACGTTGATCCTGGCGACGCTGCACATCGGGTTCCTCTTTTACGTGCGATTTTACGAGTCGTGGCCGACGCCGGAGGTGTTCGCCCAGTGGCGCGACGCGGGCGCGCTGGGCAGCAGCTTCTGGCACTTGCTGCACGCGAGCGATCTGATCTTCGGCGTGGCGGCGCCGCTGGTCCTGGTCTTCGTCGCGTTGCGGACGGCCAACGGCCTGCCCGACCGCTTCGCCACGGCGAACCGTCTTGCGGCCTTCGCGATCGCCGCCGAGCTGCTGTTCGAGGCGCTGGCCGGTTATCCGTACGTGCGTTCGCAGAACCAGCCGCTGATGTTTCTCCTGCGCAATCCGGTGATGGAAATCGTCAGCGTTTTTCTGCCGCGGAGCAAGGCGCGGGTCGAACGCGTCGACAAGAACATCGAGACCTACTACCCGCTCGACGCCGACCTCTACCGCTTCGATCGCGGACCGAAGGCGCGGCTGCGCAAGGTTCCGCTCGAAGCGACGGCGGATTTTCACCGGCAAAACGTGATCGTCGTGCTGATGGAGTCGATGCGCGCGCACGAGTTCGGCCTGTACGGGGCGGCGACCTCGCTGACGCCGAACCTCGATGCGCTGGGCGCCCAATCGCTGGTCGTCGACCCGTTCTACGCGAACTCGAAGGCGACCGTGCACGCCGAAGCGGCCGTGAATTGCTCGGTCTACGAGTTCGCCAACGTCAGTTCGATCCTGCGGCGCTACACCAACAACCATCTGACGTGCCTGGCGGCCATCTTCGGCGACCAGGGCTACTCGACCTACTGGGTCAACGCCTACAAGCGCGATTTCGGCAACGCCTACGCGTTTTTCAAGAAGCACGGCACGCGGCATTTCCGCGACATCGCCAATTTCAAAGGCACGCGCTATCGCAAGATCGGCTGGGGGCCGTCGGACGACGATATGTATCGCCTGGCGCTCAAGACGCTGGACGCCGCGCCGCAGCCGTTTTACGCCGAGCTGCTGACGCTTTCGAACCATTATCCGTTTACGCAGAAATACCCGACCGACGACGCCGTGCCGAGCGGACAAACGACCGGCGACTACGGCAACTATCGCCGCGGCATGTTCTACGCCGACAGCGCGTTCGGCAAATTCCTCGCCGCGGCGCGGGAGAAGCCCTGGTTCCAGAATACGCTGCTGGTGATCACGGGCGACCACGGCGTCCGCATTTTCCCGGACGACCTG
>CAZHPN010000354.1:0-2657 GCA_964534375.1 uncultured bacterium
CGAGCCGCGGTCGATGATCGCGATGCGGTTGCAGTATTCCGCTTCGTCCATGTAGTGCGTGGTCATGAACACGGTGACCTGGTTGGCGTCGCGCAGCGCGCGGACATGCTGCCAGACGGCGTTGCGCGTTTGCGGGTCGAGGCCGAGGGTCGGCTCGTCGAGGAAAAACACCTTCGGGCGGTGCAGCAGGCCGCGGGCGATTTCGAGCCGCCGCCGCATGCCGCCCGAGTAGACGCGGACCTGCGCGTCGCGGCGGTCCCACAGGTCGACCAGGCGCAGCAGGTTTTCGGCGCGGGCCAGAAACGCGGCGCGCGGCAGGTCGTAGAGCAAGGCGTGAATGTAGAGGTTTTCCCACGCCGTGAGGCGGTCGTCGAGCGAGTTGTCCTGAAAGACGAGGCCGATCGACTCGCGCACGCGTCGCGGCTCGCGCGTCACGTCGAAGCCGGCGATCGTCGCGCGGCCGGACGTCGCGCGCAACAGCGTCGCCAGGATCTTGATCGTTGTCGTTTTGCCGGCGCCGTTCGGCCCGAGAAACCCAAAAATCTCGCCGGCGGCGACGGTAAACGACACGCCGTCGACGGCGGTCAGTTCGCCGAAGCGCTTGCTCAGCGTATCGACGACAACGATCGGCGCGGGCGCGGCAGTCGGTTCGTTCATGGGCCAACCATATTCATTCGGACGCCAAAAAAGAGCGCTTTTTTTAGCACGACCGGCGACGTTCGGAAACCGGCAAGGACCTCCCGCAGCGAAAAAAAACGCGCAAGAAACCGCACGAGCGCTGAAAAATGAGCGGTCGCGGCCGTCACGGCTAGCAGGGCCATGTTTCTAACATATTGAAATATAAGGGGAACGCAAAATAGGAGACCTGGCACGATTCATGCTCATGTTGAATCCGGCAAGGGGTGGACCAAGGAGTCGTGAGATGAAGCGGAAAATCTGGGACGTGTTCGGCGTGATCTCCTCGTTAGCGTTTGGGCGGACCGTGCCCCCGATCGAAACTGCCGGCAAACGCGGCCTTTTTTCGCGCGGGCGCCGGCCCGATCTCCTCGATCAATCCCAGCCGCGGGCTGCCAAAACGCCGAACGGCCTTGTCAACCTCAGCCCCGAAGGCGCGCCCTCGACGGCCCTGTTTCCGCCCGGCTTCTTCGGCGAAAAGCTCGACCTGCCCGCCTTCGGCGATGGCTGCGAATGCGGCGGCTCGGCCGCTTCGAAGTTCCGCTGGCGGTAGAATCGCGCCTCGGCGAGTGATCCGGGGAAGAAGCAGATCCCACTGAACACGTAGCGACCTGTTGACGGCGACCAACGCCCTTCCGGGAGACGTCCGCCGAAATTTTTCCTTTTTCCTTTTTCCTTCTTCCTTCCTCCCCAATTTGACAACATGCGCCCGCAGCCGAACGTTATTTTGATTGACGCGTATCGGCTTGAGCCAGAGAGGCGGCGGATGGTTGTCGATCGAGACGGACGCGTGCGCGAACTCGCCGCGTTTTTCTTGCGGCTGGGCGTGACCGCGTTCGGCGGGCCGGCGGCGCACATGGCGATGATGCGCGAGGAGGTCGTTCGCCGCCGCGCGTGGCTGACCGAGGACGAATTCCTCGATCTGCTCGGCGCGTCGAACCTGATCCCCGGCCCGAGTTCGACGGAGATGGCGATTCACATCGGCCTGCGCCGCGCCGGGTGGCGCGGGCTCGTCGTCGCCGGCGCGTGCTTCATCCTGCCCGCGGCGCTCATCGCCGCCGCGCTGGGGTGGGCCTACGTGCGGTACGGCGCGCTGCCGCAGGGCGCGGCGATCTTCTACGGCCTGAAGCCGGCGATCGTCGCCATCGTCGCGCAGGCGCTGTGGGGTCTGGCGCGCACCGCGGTGAAGTCGGCGGCGCTCGGCGCACTCGGCGTGGCGGCGACCGTCGCCGCGTTCGCCGCGGTCAACCCGGCGCTGGTGCTGCTCGCGGGCGGCGCGCTGGCCGCAGCGGTGAAATGGGGAACGGCAAGACGCAAGGAAAAAGTCGGCTTCGCGGCGGGCTTCGCGGCGCCGGTTCTGGGCGGCGCCGCGCCGGCCTTGGGACTTGCGCCCGTCGCGCTCTCCGGCTTGTTTGTGATTTTTTTGAAGGTGGGCGCGCTGGTGTTCGGCAGCGGCTACGTGCTGCTCGCGTTTTTACGGGCGGATCTGGTCGACCGCCTGCACTGGCTGACCGAATCGCAGTTGATGGACGCGATCGCGGTCGGGCAGTTTACGCCGGGCCCGGTGTTCACGACGGCGACTTTCATCGGTTACGTGCTGCACGGCGGCGCGGGCGCGGCGGTCGCGACGCTCGGCATCTTCGCCCCGGCGTTTGTTTACGTGGCGGCGAGCGGCTGGCTGGTTCCGCGCTTGCGCCGTTCGCCGGCGGCCGGGGCGTTTCTCAACGGCGCGAACGTCGCGGCGCTGGCGCTGATGGCGGCGGTGACCTGGACCATCGCCCGGGCGGCGATCGTCGACCTGCCGACGGCGGCGCTCGCCGCGGCCGCCGCCGCGCTGCTGCTGCGGTTTCGCGTCAATTCGCTCTGGCTCATCCTCGCCGGCGCGCTCGCGGGCCTCGTCAGGTGGGGACTGTCGTCGTGATCCCCGCCGAACGCGGCCAAATCGACCGCCGCCGCCGCGCGTCTTTTTCGGCCGTGCGGCT
>CAZHPN010000355.1:0-2642 GCA_964534375.1 uncultured bacterium
CCCGGAACCCGGACCCCGAATCCCGAATCCCGAATCCCGAATCCCGAATCCCGAACCCCGCTGGCCTCGCAGCCGCCCTCGGCTGTGCTTCCCCGGGAGCGCGGGTGTCCCCACCCGCCCTGGGACCGCCGGCGTCCCGCCGGCCACGGCGCGGCGTTCGTTGTGGCGCAGCCGCCCTCGGCTGCGCTTCCACGGGAGCGCGGGTGTCCCCACCCGCCCTGGGACCGCCGGCGTCCCGCCGGCCCGCCCGCGCCGGCCAATACCCGGCCGCGCTGGGGCACGCCGCCGCGCCCGCCCGCAGGCGCCGCGCCGTCCGGCGCGGCCCGTCCGCCCTCCGTCGCCTTCGCGCTCTGCCCGTCGGCCGCCGATTCGTCCTTGCTTGCCGTCGCAACCTCTTGTATTCTCTCGCCATCGCCTTAGCTGAACTTCTTGAGATGCCAGTGACAATCGAACCCGACAGCCGTCGGAAGTGCGTCATTTCCGGCTCGTAGCGGGCGAATTGGGACGATCACGGAGTCGCGCATGTTGCCGGCTGAACTGAAACCTTCGATCATCGTTCGCGGCGCGGTTTTGCCGGAGCCGGTCGCGGTGATCGCGGTCACGCCCTTCGGCGACGCGGTGAAAGTCGTCGGCCGCGGCGTGCAATCCAACCAGGTCCATGATCGCATTCTGACCGCCGCGCAAATCGCCCAGCTTGTCGCTTCGCCGGAAAAGGAACCCTTCGACGGCGCCGCCAAGCATTTTCGCCTCGGCATCGAAGCCCTGCGCCTCGCCCTGGCTTTCGAGTACGACCCCTACTTCACGCTCAGCATCGCGCGTGTCGATCCGCTGCCGCACCAGCTTGAGGCGGTTTACGACTATTTCCTGCGTCTGCCGCGCATTCGGTTTCTGCTGGCCGACGACCCCGGCGCCGGCAAGACGATCATGGCGGGCCTGCTCATCAAGGAACTGAAAATCCGCGGCCTCGTGCGTCGCATCCTCATCGTCTCGCCGGCCAACCTGACCTTCCAGTGGCAGCGCGAGATGAAAGACAAATTCCGCGAAAAGTTCGAGGTCGTCCGCGGCGACATCCTGCGCGCCAACTACGGCCAGAACCCGTGGCAGGAAAAAAACCAGGTCGTCACGTCCATCTCGTGGATTTCCCATATCGACGACGCCCGCGAGAGCCTCATGCGCAGCGAATGGGACCTCGTCATCGTCGACGAAGCGCACAAGATGGCCGCCTACAGCCGCGACAAGAAAACCCAGCTTTACGTCATGGGCGAGCAGCTTGCCGACCGCACCGACCATTTCCTGATGATGACGGCCACGCCCCACAAGGGCGACCCGGACAACTTCTGCTTGTTCCTCGAACTGCTCGACCGCGACGTGTACGGCGACGTAAAGAGCCTGCAAGAGGCCATGCGGCGCAATAACGCCCCGTTTTATCTCCGGCGCATCAAGGAAGCCCTGGTCACCTTCCCCGACGCCGAAACCGGCCAGTGCAAGAAACTCTTCACCAACCGCGAGGTGCAGACGGTCGGCTTCGAGATTGACGACGAAGAACTCGACTTCTACTTCGCCCTCACGAAATACGTCGAAGACCAAACCGCCAAAGCCGAAGACAACGCCCGCGGTCGCGCGCTGACGTTCACGATGGCCATGCTCCAGCGCCGGTTCGCTTCCAGCGTCTACGCGGTGCGCCGCAGCCTGGAGCGCATGCGCGACAAACGCCAGAAGATTCTCGACGACCCCGAAGCGTATATGGAAGAGCAGCGCGCAAAGTACGACTTGGACGGTCTCGACGATATGGAAGACGACGAGCGCCATCGGATCGAAGAAAAACTGGAGGCCGTGGTCGCTTCCATCGAGCCGGCGAAGCTGCGCGAGGAAATCGCGGCGCTCGACAAGCTCATCGTCCAGGCCCGCCTGCTGGAACAGGGCGAGGTCGAAAGCAAGCTGGTCAAGTTGAAGAACGTGCTCACCGAGCAAGGAATTTTCAGCGACCCCAAGCACAAGTTGCTGCTCTTCACCGAGCACAAAGATACGCTTGACTATCTAGTCGGCAAGCTGCGCTCGTGGGGCCTCGTGGTCACGCAAATCCACGGCGGCATGAAAATCGGCGACCGCGACGTGCCCGACACGCGTCTGCATGCCGAGGTGCAATTCCGCGATCAGGCCCAGGTCCTCGTCGCCACGGAAGCGGCTGGCGAAGGCATCAACCTGCAATTCTGCTGGTTCATGATCAACTACGACATCCCGTGGAACCCGGTGCGCCTCGAACAGCGCATGGGCCGCATTCACCGTTACGGCCAGACGCACGATTGCCTCATCCTCAACTTCGTCTCGGTGAAAACGCGCGAAGGCCGCGTCCTGCAAAAGCTGCTGGACCGCCTGAAAGAGATTCGCGCCGAACTCGGCACCGACCGCGTGTTCGATGTGGTCGGCGAAATCTTCCCGGCGAACCGCCTGGAAAAGCTCTTCCGCGACCTGTACGCCCAAAAAACGAAGGTGCCCGATATCGAGGCGCAGATCGTCCACGACATCGACCGCGAACGCATCGCGCACATCACGAATTCGACGCTGGAGGGCCTCGCCAAGAAGGAACTGAACCTCGGGGCGATCATCGGCAAATCGGCGGAGGCCAAAGAGCGCCGTCTCGT
>CAZHPN010000356.1:0-2637 GCA_964534375.1 uncultured bacterium
CGAGAGTCCGCAGGCGTGACAGGCGTTCTGCTCCGAGAAGAACCGGTCGTGGCGCTTGTACTCTTCGGGGTCGATCCCGGGGCCAACCTTTTGTTCCCTATCTGCGTCGGCCACGATGAGGGTGCCGTTCCCCTCCTTGAGGGCCGTCTCCACCGAGTCGGTCAGTCGGGACTTGAGTCCCGACTTCACCACCAGGCGATCCGCGCCCGGCGCGACAAGCCGTGGTTTGTCTTCCTGCACCTGTTTGACGTCCATCACGACTACCTGCCGCCGGCGCCCTACAACAAGCTCTTCCTCGATCCGTCGTACCACGGCCATTTCGACCTCACGAACTGGGACGGCAACATCGCTTTCCACACGGGCATGAACCCGGACGACTTCGAATACGTGCGGGGGCAATACGACGGCGGCGTGGCTTGGGTCGACAACCAACTCGGCCGCCTGTTCGCCGGCCTCAAGGAAGACGACGAGTGGACGCGCACGGTGGTGATCGTCACCGCCGATCATGGCGACGAGTTTCTCGAACACGGCAGCAAAGGCCACGGCCACAGCCTGTTCAACGAGTTGCTGCACGTGCCCCTGATCGTCAAGGCGCCGGGCCCGCCCTCGCCGGCGACGGTCGACGTTCCGGTGAGCCTTGTCGACGTCCTGCCCTCGATCGCGGCCTGGGCCGGCGCGAAGCTGGCGGACTATCGCGGCTCCGGCCGCAGCTTCCTGCCGCTGCTCGGCCATCCGGCGGGCGACGGCGCGGACCGCTCGCTGTTCGCCGAAACGCACCTCTCGCGGCAGACGCCCGAGACGCCGCGCGGCTTCGAGACGATGATCGAACGAGGCGGCTGGAAGTACATCGAGCGGCGCGACGCGCCCGAGCGCATCCTGCTGTTTCACGTCGCGGTCGATCCCGGCGAACGCAACGATCTGCTGGCCAAAGAGCCGGCCAAGGTCGACGAATTGCGGGCGTTGCTCGTCGCCCATTTGCGCGAGAACAAGGCGCTGCACGAGGAACTGAAAATGTCGCGGGCGCAGCCGATCGACGAGAAGACCGCCGAGCAGTTGAAGCAATTGGGCTACGTCAACAACTGAACGCGACGGCCGCCGCCGTCGAGGCGCGGCGGCCGGAACGCGGTTGCGATGAGGGGATGTCCATGCGCCAGTCTTGGCCCGCCGCACTGTGCGCGATGTTGCTGCTGGCCGCCGCCAGCGCCCTGCTGTTCGCCTGCGAGAAGCCGGCGGGCATGGTTCGCGTTCCCGGCGGGACGTACACCATGGGCTGCTCGCCCGGCGACACGCAGTGCAGCGAACTGGAGGAGCCGCCGCGCAAAGTGAAGGTGAATTCGTTCTGGATGGATGCGAAGGTCGTGACGCAGGCGCAGTTCGAGCGCGCGATGGGCGCCAACCCCAGCCGCTTCGCCGGGTGCGCCGATTGCCCCGTCGACAGCGTCACGTGGGACGAAGCCGCCGACTATTGCGCCAAGCTCGGCAAGCGCCTGCCGACCGAGGCCGAGTGGGAGCGCGCGGCGCGCGGCGGCACGACCGGCTCGCGCTACGGCGAGTTGAAGGAGATCGCCTGGTACAAGTACAACTCCGGCGGCAAAACCCGCCCGGTCGGCGGCAAGCAACCCAACGCGTACAAGCTCTACGACATGCTGGGCAACGTCTACGAATGGTGCGCCGATTGGTACGAGCGGACGTACCGGTCGACCGACGTCGTCGATAACCCCAAAGGCCCCGCGTCCGGCACGGCCCGCGTCCTGCGCGGCGGCTCCTGGCTGACGCGGCCGGAGAGCGTGCGCGCGTCGTACCGCGGCCGAACCGCGGCCGACATTCGCTCCGACAGCTACGGGTTCCGCTGCGTGCGCGACTGACCGGACCGCGAAACGACAATTGGCGCGGTTTCGCATGTTTCACAGAAACATACTCGGCCGCCTGCCGCCAAACTGCTATCATAATGTTTCACGTGAAACAGTCTTAAATGTGTTTAATGGCATTTTATCCTTGTCTTTTTCCTGATTTAACCGCGAATGCACGCGAATAGGAACGGTTATGCGCGCTCACGCTCTCGTTCGCGCATTCGCGGGTCCCTGCCCTCCCGCCCCGTGCTTTTCATGCCTATTCGCTTGCATTCGTGTCCGGCAGGCCATTCAAGACAAAGGAGCCTCTTGCAGAAATGGCAGCTCGATAATTGTCGTTTCGTATGGACCTCTCCGAGCGTGTCCCGTTCGTAGTTGAAAGTTGAAAAGGAAAAGGCGGTTCTACAGCGTCTCTGATGACAAAACCAACGGACGCTAAAAAAGGAGAACCGCCATGAAAAGAAGATACCAAGTTCTGTCGGCGAAGGAAACGCAAAAAATTGGGGAGTGGCTGGCGAAGGACGGCCAGTTGCTGCTGCCGATGATGGAGTTGATCGAAGCCTCGCGGCTGGCGTTGTTGACGCCGGCGACAACTCTTTTCTTGATGATGTCCGGCGCGGCGCCGGTTCGGCCGGCCTGCGGGTAGTGCGGGTAGTTGCGGGTAGTGTTCCGGCCCGTCCCGCTAGCGTATTATGTTATGGTTAATGGAGTTTTTCTACTAAACCTGTTAAGGGGGAAACACTACCCGCACTACCCGCAAACGCTTTATTTTCAAACACTTAACCTG
>CAZHPN010000357.1:0-2570 GCA_964534375.1 uncultured bacterium
GGGTATCTGTCCAGCTATTATTGGGGCCCGATCGGGAATATGATCTCGGCCATGGAGAGTTCCGGGGACACAATGGAATGGCACTAAGATAAGAAATATTCGTAATGAATCTGTGCAGTTACAGTCTACGGTCCGACCGCGCAAATTATCGACGCGCGACAGCGTTTCCGGCACGATTCAGCGAAATTGGCCGGAAAAGTCCGGTCGGTGAAACATGGCGACTGATCCACGGAAATCCCGCAGTCATTGCACCAAAACGGGAGACGGAATAAGCCTTTGTTATCGCTGAGAAATTTCTTATCTTAGTGCCATTCGGGACACAATGCTTAACTAACGAATGGCGCTAAATTGCGGCGTGCACGGAGCTATGGCGCGAATCGCAAAAGTCGCGGTTGTTGCCGAACCACATGCACCTCATCGCCGTTCCGGCCGGCCGCCGGGCGACGACGCCGTTTTCGATCGCGAGGAAGGACGTTGAAACGACCCGCCCCCCGGGACCACGGAAACGATGACCGGAACCGCGAGGCGACAGGGGTTGAGTATTGCGTCCCCGGAATTTGTCTTTTTCGGGCAGCCGCAGATTGCGCAGATTTACGCTGATGCACGGGGCACGAATGGCGTTCGACAGGGCGGAACACGTCGTGGCCCGTGCCGCATCGGCGGCCATCTGCGTTCATCTGTGGCAAAAAACCTTTGGTTGCGACCCGAAGGGTCGCGCTACGTCTGCTGTCTTCTGTCTACCGAGTTCTGGCCGCGAGAACTTGACGCCACGGCGCCTGACGGGTAACTATGAAATCGACAAAGGCGTGTTCCGCCCAGCGGGGCGCTTCGGAGATGGAGTCCCCGAGCGCCGGACCAGCGCGGACGACGGAGGTCGCGACATGAAACGCCGCAATGCAGCGTGCCTGCTCATGCTCGCGGCGGTCTTGCTCGCGGTGTGCGCGGCTTGCGGCGCGAATTCCAAATCGACCGGCGACGAACCGACCCCGACGGACGACGACAACGACGACGCCTCGCCGAGCGGCGACGACGATCACGACGACGACAACGACGACCAATCGCCGGACGATGACGATCAATCGCCCGATGACGATGATGACGACGACGAATCGTTGAACTGCGACGTCACGCACCCGGATTCCACGGTCGGCCTGATTTCGTGCCTGCCCGGCGCGTACGGCGGATACACGTTGTTCGCGCCGACGGTGGCGGACACCGTGTACCTCATTGATATGCTCGGCCGGGTCGTCCACACGTGGCTCGGCGGCCAACCGCCGGGGTTGTCGGTCACGTTGCTCGAAAACGGCCAACTGTTGCGCACGGGCAACGTAACCAACGTCGATTTTCGCAGCGGCGGGCAGGCCGGCATGGTGATGCTGCAAGATTGGGACGGCGCGACGCCGTGGACGTACACGCTGTCGACGCGGGACGTCTGCACGCACCACGACGCGCACATGCTGCCCAACGGCGACATCTTGTTGATCGTCTGGGAAACCAAGACGGTCGCCGAGGCGACGGCGGCGGGCCGCATCCCCGGCGATTTTCCCGGCGGCGTCATCTGGCCCGATTACTACATCGAGATCGCGCCGGTCGGCGCCGGCGATGCGGAAGTCGTGTGGGAATGGCACTCGTGGGACCATCTCATCCAAGACTACGACCCCGCGCAGGCGAATTACGGCGACGTCGGGGCGCATCCGGAGCTGATCGACGTCAATTACGGCGAACTGGACACCGCGGACTGGCTGCACACGAACGGCATCGACTACAACGCCCAGTTCGACGAAATTCTCGTCAGCGTCCGCAATTTCAGCGAAGTGTGGGTGAGCGATCACGTCACGACGACCGCCGAGGCCGCGGGCCACAGCGGCGGCGCGCGCGGCCACGGCGGCGATCTGCTCTACCGCTGGGGCAATCCGACCGCTTATCGGCAGACGTCGCCGATCGAGGATTTCTACGGCCAGCACAACGGGCAATGGATCGCGCCCGGCCTGCCCGGCGCCGGCGATATCCTCGCCTTCAACAACGGCTACGGCCGGCCGGCGGGCGCCTTCTCAACGGCAGACGAATGCGCGCCGGCAGTCGACGCCGACGGCAATTACCCCGCGGCCGATCCGGCGTACGGGCCGGCGGGGCTGAACTGGACGTTCGTCGACACGCCCCCGACCGCGATTTATTCGGAGGACATGGGCGGCGCCCAACGCCTCGCCAACGGCAACACGCTGATCTGCGTCGGCGACATGGGGGTATTCCTGGAAGTCACCGCCGCGGGGAGCGTCGTCTGGCAATACGTCAACCCGGTCACCGAAGACGGCGTCATGCGCCAGGGGGAACGGCCCGGCGACGGCAACATGTCGTTCCGCGCGTATCGGTATCCGCCCGACTACCCCGGCCTGGCCGGGCAGAATTTGACGCCCGGCGAATGTTTGGTCGCGCCCTGCCAATGACGGCGGCCGGGCGCAACGATTTCGCCGAATTCTTCGAAAATCAACGGCCGCGGCTGGGAAGAATAAGACCTATAGGACCTATAGAGACTGTCGATTTTCCCGGTGACGGCGAGTCGGTCGGGGCCG
>CAZHPN010000358.1:0-2564 GCA_964534375.1 uncultured bacterium
AAAGGGTCGGCTGAATCGCCGTCACGACGATAAAATTCACTTTATAGACAGTCTCCATAGGACCTATACGTGTTATATGTCGTAGGTAGTTCAAATCCAAAATATCTTCGCACCGAGCGAGGGAAGTTCGCGGACAGCAATACAGAGTAGCGGAGAGAAAACAGCGATTCATAATCCTCTGCGTTCCTCTGCGTCCTCTGCGGTGAGATCGACAAATGCACAGCAGAGACCGCAGAGCAGCGCAGAGCAGAGCAAGCCCCCAGGCCGAGCGCCGCCTGGCGCGCAGGCGTTGACGAACGCCGGCGCGGCGGGTATAGGTTTTTTTGTGGCAGCGCACAAAGAGCAAGCCTCTGTCCCGGCAAGGAGGCGGTGGCGGCGGCGGTTGGCGCCGCTGATGCTGTTTTTATTGCTTTTTGCCGAGCCGGCGCGGGCGCAACTCAGCGGGCGGGTCAGCATCGTCGGCGAAGGCGGCGCGTATTTCCCGTGGCTGGCGCTGACGCACAACCGGCGGTTCGGGGCGAAGGTCGGCGGCCTCGGCGGCATTCAGCTCGATTACGGCATTACCGATTATCTGGGTGTGCAATTCGGGTTGACGTACACGCAGCAGCAGGCGAAGACGAGCTCGGCGACGTTCAACACGCTGACGATCGAGGATCTCGACGTCGCCCTGCGGTGGAATATTTTGACCGACGTGGTTCAGCCGTATCTGCTGCTCGGCGGCAATTACGCGATCCTCAGCCTGGATCCGCCGCTCGGCGACGAGAGCGACCCGGGCGTGACGGCCGGCGCGGGCGTCGAACTGCTGATGACCGATCATTTTTCGTTCGGCTTCGCCGGCCGGTACGAAAAGCTGTTTTCGCGCCAGTTTACCCGGGCCGAAGCGGTCGACGTCCTCGGGACGCTGGCCTACACCTTCTGAAAAGGATCCATGGTATTGCGTCGCACCGCCGCTGTCGCCATCGGGTTGCTCGCCATGCTGACCGCCGCGTCCGCGCAGGCGCAAGACCAAAGCCACAAGTTCAACACGGCCGCCGACGCCGGCGTGTTCTGGTTCTTTCTCTACGACACGCACGCGCAACGCATTCGCGTCGACCCCGCGCCGGCCGCGAGTCTCGATATCTTTCAACTGGCCGATTTCTCGTGGGCGCGCAACATGGCGGCGGAGGTCAACTACCTGTTCGTCCAGAGCCGCGGCTACATTTACGATCGCGAGTCCCCGACCGTCGCCAAGTTCTATCTGACGATGCACAACGCCGCGGCGAACATCGGTTACTTTTTCGAGGGCCGGAAGCTGCACCCTTATCTGTTTCTCGGCTTCGGCGCCGGCTACTTCATTTTCGACCCGATGAAGAAGGGTGCGGTCGGCAAAGAGGTCGATCCGATTCTCAACGCCAGCCCCGGGGTGGACTACACGGTGCGCGACGCCCCACAGGACCTGTTGAAGCGCATCGACTTAGGCTTCCGAGTGCGCTATTTTCTTATCTTCGAGAAGCGGCTCGTCGACACGGCGGCCGACGGCCTCGTGTTGAATGCGCGGCTGAACTTACGGTGGTGACGATGCGACAAGCGGCGGGGTTGGTTCTGGTTCTGCTGGCGGCGGCGTGCTGGGCGGCGCCGGCGCACGCCTTGGAGGACAACGATCTGTCCTTCACGCCGCAGTTCGGCATGGCGGCGTTCGGCGGCAAGGCCGGCGTCTTTGCCGGCCCCGGCCTGGCGTACGGTTTGTCGGTCGCCTACGCCACGAACTCCTGGCTGGCGGTCGAGGCGATGGCGGTGTACAGCGACCACGTGCAGCGCAACGGCGTAGCCACCGGCAGCGTGAATTTCACGCATCTGGCCGGCGGCCTCGGCCCGCGTTTCAACTGGAACACCAAATACATCGTGCCCTATATTTCGTTGCTTGGCGGCCTCGCCTTCGTCCAATACAAGGCCAACTGGACCGTCGGCCAGTACTCCCACAGCGCCAACGACCGGGCCCACGCCCTGGGCGGCATGGCCGACGCCGGCCTCGATTTCCCGCTGCACGACGACTTCACCATCGGCATCTCCGGCTTCGCCGGCGCCCTCGACGGCACGCTGAACTATTCCAACAAAAGCGGCGCGAACCAGGCTCTGGGCGTCTACGGGTTTTTCGGCGGACTCATTCGGCTTAGCTTGATTTTCTGAACCCCGCCAGCAGCGCCAGCGCGGCGGCGGCCCGCTCCGCCGTCGGGTACACCGGCAGGAAATCGCCCACCGCTTCGCGCATCTTCGCCACGAACGGCGGATATCCCAGATGGGCCACAACGACCGGCTTGCGCCGCGCCGCCGCGCGCAGGTCGTCGAGGTCGCCCAGCAGGCCCGCCATCGGCATGCCGTTCTCCACCGCCGGCCCGATTGCGCCCCACGGAATCGCGACCACAATAAGCACCGCGTCGATGTGCGGGTCGGCCAGCAGCGCCGCCACGCCTTCCGCGTACACGCCGGACGGCCCGAGGTCGAGCGGGTTGCCCACCGGCGTCCACGCCGGGACGAGCGCGCGAATCTTGGCCGCGGTCTCCGCGTGCAGCGGCGGCAACTCCAGC
>CAZHPN010000359.1:0-2539 GCA_964534375.1 uncultured bacterium
CAGACACGCGAGCGCCACAAGAAACAGCGGCAGGCGGCGGGACATGGGAACCTCCCTCGAGCGAAACGGCCAGAGTTTGCAATGCGTGTTTTCAGCGTTCACGCGACAAATGCCTGCGCGGCGCCCGTTGCGCCGGCCGGCGTCGTTCGCGGCGATTTTAGAATACGCGTTCCAGGCGATCAAGCTGCGAACAGGGCGCGGGGCCGGCGCTCTGCCCCTGCCGCGCCTGTCGCATGGGGACTTCGGTTCCAAGGTTCGGCTGACGGCCGCCGCCGTCGTCGGGTCCAGCGCGGAGGTGGCTTCATCCAGTGGGAGGATGGCGCGGCATCACGATGTCGAGCGAAATGGCGGCCGGATGCAGTTCGCGCGCGAGTTGCAGCCCTTCCTCGCCGCTGGCGGCCGTCACCACATATGGAGTCATTGGAACCTTTTCGGCGGAGAACTTGATGTGCCCGGTTCATTTGCTTGAAAACGGGATTTTCCTGGCTCAAAATCTTGGCGTCAGCGTGGAACAGATCGACGCTTGGCGGGCCGCCTTCTACCGCGAACTGCGCGCCGAGTGGCGCGAAGCCCGCAACGCCGCGCGCAAGCGGTCGGCTATTCCGGGAAGCGAAGCCGCGCCGCCGGTTTGACTTCAAAGACCGGCGGTGAGATCGTTTGTTCCGCGCAATCCTAACTTAGGAAAAGAACGCACTGCTCGACGATGAAGAACTCGCTGGAAAAAACCTTCCTCGCGGCCTGGCGGCCCTACCTGTGGTTGGCTTTGTTCGTTTTCGCCGTGTTCGGCTGGTCGCTGGCCGCCGATTTCACCTATTTCGACGACACCACGATCATTCTCGATCATTATCCCTTTTTCCAAAATCCGGCCAACGTCGTCAAAGCCTTCCAGAGCGACGTCACGTTGCAGCATCAATCGGGGTACTACCGGCCGCTGAATACGTTGACCTTCATCCTCGACGTGCAATTGGGCGGCAAGTCGCCCTTCATTTTTCATCTGTCGAATCTGTTTTATCAGTGGTTGGCGAGCTGCCTGTTCTTCGCGTTTCTCGTCAAAAGCGGCGCCGGCCGGCGGCGGTCGTTCCTGCTGGCGAGCTTTTTCGCCACGGCCCCGGTTCTGACCGACGGCGTCGCCTGGATTCCCGGCCGCATCGAGTCGCTGTTTACCGCTCTCTGCTTGTTGTCTTTTCTCTTCCTCATTCGTTACGCGCGGGAACAGCGGCTCGCCGATCTCGGCGTGTGCGCGCTGGCCCTCCTCGCCGCCTTTTTCACCAAGGAATCGGCCTTCGCGCTGTTGCCCGTCCAATTTCTCTATTGGACGCTCATCGAAAAACGGAGCCTGCGATCCCGCGAATCGTGGTTGCTCGCGGGGTGTTGGATCGCGGTCGCGGCGATCTTTCTGGCGGCCCGCGCGGCGGCGAATGTCGGCGCGGCCGTGCCGGCCGTGGCCGACCCGGTGCAGGCCTTGTGCGTGCGTTGGCCGATCGCCGTCTTGTCCACGCTGGGGAAAATCCTCATTCCCGTGCACCTGACGGTGATGGCCTGTTATCGCGATCTGCCCTATTGGTGGGGAATTGTCGCCGCGGCGGCGCTCGCGCTGGCGCTGTGGTTTTCGCCGAACCGACGCTGGCCGCAACTGCTGACGGGCGGCGTCTGGTTTGCGCTGTTCTGCCTGCTGCCGTGCTTCAACCTGGGGAACCTCGACTTGGAAACGCGGGCCTATTTGCCGTTTGCCGGGCTGGGGCTGGTGTTGCTCGAGATCGAGCCGCCGCGGAAATTTGCGCGGGCGGCGACGGCCGGGTTTGCCATGTTGATCGTCGTTTTCGCGGCGGTGACCGTCAATTACGAACGGTATTTCCACGACCCCCAGATTTTCGGCCGGCGCGCCGTCAGCGATTCGCCGCATTCCGCGCTGGCCAACACGCGGGCCGGCATCGCCGCGACGATGAGAAACGATCTCGCGACGGCCGAGCGTTATTTTTTGCGCGCGGCGGAACTCGAGCCGCGCTGGCCGGCGGCCTACGAGAATCTCGCGACCCTCTCGGTGCAGCAGAAACGGCCGGACCGCGTGGAGCAATACGCGCTGGCCACATTGAAATTGAATCCAAGAGCGGCGAACTCGTATTTTCTGCTGGGGCTGGTCCGTCTGCACGCCGGCCGGAAAGAGGAAGCCGCGGCCATGTGGCGAAAATGCCTGGAACTCGATCCGCAGAACGCCGGCGCTCGGGTCTATTTGTCCGATTTCCTAAGGACCAAGACGGCTGCCCCGCCCGCCCCCGGTGAAAACGCGGCCGGGGGATGAGTGGGTCGTTAATGGACCGCCCGCAACTCACGCGCCCGTTGTTGAATCTCCGGAGCCTCTTGCAAGAACGGCAGTTCGATAATCGGCATTTCGCGCCGACCTCTCCCCCGGCCACGCACAGCGTGGCCGCGCCCCTCCGCGGCGCAGGGCATAGGCTTTAGGATAAAGAGCGGCGACGCTTGGACAAGCGGATTTGCCTAATCCTTTCTCGGCGGGCGCAGACCTCTCCCCCGGCCACGC
>CAZHPN010000360.1:0-2448 GCA_964534375.1 uncultured bacterium
TGGAAATCGATGATGAATTTCTCTTTGGGAATCTTGATCTTTCGGCGAAGGCTTTCCAGCATGTATTGGTTCGCCTGGTGGAACACGAAATGATCGATCTCTTCCAGGGTCTTCCCTGCCTTGCCCAGGACCGCCCCGATCAGGCCGGGCACTTCCTTGAGCGTGAAGCTGATGATCTCGGGCCCGTCCATGCTGATCGCGGCGTTGAAGCTGCGGCAGCTCAATCTCGGCCCCCTGCTCGACGCCAACGGCTGGGCGGTCAACGCCAAAGCCAAAATCAACATTCCGTTCGGGCAGGCGCTCACGGGCATGCCGAAGCTGCCGAAGGGCGCCCGGCGCGATCTCACCGACCATTTTGCGGAACGCCACGGCCGGCGGCGCGCCATCATCGTGGCGATCGTGGTCCTCGTGCTGCTCGTCGTCGTTTGGCACGGCGGAGCCTTCGACCGCTGGCTGCCGGAGTGGCTCCAGTCGTCGATCGTGCCGCCGATGCATATGCTAAAGCTGAAACACTGAGGAAGGCGCGCCGCGACGGCGGCGCTATTCGTCGCCGGCCGGCTCGAACAGCGGCCGGTGCAGATCTTCGAAGGCGCAGTTGATCACGTAGTTGCAGACCCGCGGGCACTCGCGCATCGCCGCCCGCTGGCTGGTCGCGAGTTCCCCGAGCCACAATTCGCGGACGCCCGCGCCGGCGACGTTGCCCAGCGGCGCGAAAAAATCGCACAGCCGCACGTCGCCGTTGGGCAGGATCGTCAGCGCGTAGTCGCCGACGCGGCAGGCGCCGAGCCGCGCGCGCATTTCGCGCGGCGTCGCGAAGTAATCCCGCCAGGCGTCGATCTGGCGCGGCGAATTGCGAATCTTGATCGTCGCCGCCCGTTGCTGCGTCAACCAATCGAGAAACGCCGCAGCCGCCGGTCCGCCCGGGAACCACGGCAGGCTCGCCGGATCGGCCGCCGGATCGCACAGGCCGCGCTGGTTGACCACCGCCTGAAAATAGATTTGATCGACCTCGGGTTTGGCGAGCAGCAATTCCGTGAACTCGCGCAACCTGGGGAGATTGTCTCGATGAATGACGACCGAGATCGTTACGACAATCGCCGGCCGCAGTTCTTTGAGATAGTCGACAAACCCGAGCCCGTGGGCGAACAGGCCTTCGCGCCCGCGCCAACGGTCGTGCCCCGGCGCGAAATCGTCGAGCGACACGTTGACGCCGTGTACGCCGCTTCCGGCGATCGCCCGCGCCAATTCCGGCGTGAACGGATCGCCTGAGGTCGAAACCGAAGCGCGCAAACCCGCCGCGCCGGCAGCTTCGATAATCGCCGCGATTTCCGGGTGCAGCAACGGCTCGCCGCCGGAAAGCGTGGTTGCCGCGCCCGGCAGCCACGCGCCGAGTTCGCGAAACGCCGCCGCCCACCGCGCCGCCGGCATTTCCGGGACTTCGTCCCGCCAACTCACGCAGAACGGGCATTTCAGCGCGCACCGACCGCCGACGATGGCGTTGAGGAAAATCGGATCCGGGGGAATGAGAGTCACAGCGGGGTCCTCGCTTGCGCCGCCAGCCAACGTAGGCCAGGTTGCCAGGGCTGTCAATTTAGCTTAAAGACCGACGAGCAACTCACCGCGAGAAAGGCTGAAAATGAAAACGCGCATCACGGAACTTTTCGGCATTCAATATCCGATCCAATGCGGCGGCATGCTGTGGCTGGCGAACCCGGAACTGGCGGCGGCGATCAGCAACGCGGGCGCGATGGGCAACCTCACCTCGGGCAATTACAACACGGGCGACGAGCTGCGCGCGGCGATCGACAAGACGCGCGAACTGACCGACAAGCCGTTTATCGTCAACATCACGACGATGCCGTCGATCCGCCTGCCCGTGGAATTGTTGAGCGCCTTTTTCACGATTTGCTGCGAGAAAAAAGTCGCAGCGATCGAAATCGCCGGCGCGCCGGTCGACACTTTTCTCGGGCCGCAGTTTCTCCCGATGGCCAAAGCGGCCGGCGTGAAGGTGCTGCACAAGGTCGGCACGGTGAAGCACGCCGTCCACGCGCAGAAGGCCGGGTACGACGCGGTGACGATCGCCGGCTTCGAAGAAGGCGGCTTCCCGCACAAAGACAACGTGTCGGTAATGGTGCTGGCCCCGAAGGTCGTCGAGTCGGTCGATCTGCCCGTGCTCGTCGCCGGCGGCATGGTCGACGGCAAGACGCTGGCGGCCGTGCTGGCGCTGGGCGCCGACGGGATGATGATGGCCACGCGTTTCCTGGCGACGAAGGAATGCGCCGTACATCCGAAGATTCACGAGATGATCCTGCAACACAACGAGATGGACACCTCGCTGAATTTGCGCGAACTGCTCGGCCAGTGGGGCCTGCAGGTGCGGGCGTTGCGCAACGACATCGTCCGGAAAATCGAGGACGTCGAAAAGACCGGCGGCGATTTTTCGGCGCT
>CAZHPN010000361.1:0-2441 GCA_964534375.1 uncultured bacterium
TGTACGGCGTCTGGGGCAGCTCCGCCGCCGACGTGTTCGCCGTCGGCTACAACGGCGCGATCGCGCACTACGACGGAACCGCGTGGTCGGCGATGGCCGGCGGGACCGCCGGTTTGACGACCCTCTATGGCGTCTGGGGCAGTTCGGCGTCGGACGTGTTCGCCGTCGGGTACGGCGTCACGGCGAATGCAGGCGTGATCCTGCATTACAACGGCTCGGCGTGGTCGGCGATGACCAGCGGCACGACGGCGACGTTGTACGGCATCTGGGGCAGCGCCGCCACCGACGTCTTCGCGGTCGGCTGGGACGCGAGCGACATCGCCGGCGTGATTTTGCATTACGACGGTTCGGCCTGGACCGCGATGACCAGCGGCGCCGGCGTGGCCTTGTACGGCGCCTGGGGCAGTTCCGCGTCCGACGTGTTCGCCGTCGGCGATGCCGGCGCGATTCTCCACTATGACGGTTCGGCCTGGACGGCGATGGCGAGCACGACGACCACGGCGCTCTACGGCGTTTGGGGCAGTTCCGCCACCGACGTGTTCGCCGTGGGCATCGAGGGCGTGATCGTCAACTACGACGGCACGGCCTGGGCGATCATGCCCAGCGGCACGGCGGCCGAACTGAACGCCGTCTGGGGGCTTTCGCCTTCCGCAGCGTTCGCCGTCGGGTATGACTTCGACGAAGGCGGCGGCGCCATTCTGTTCTACGACGGCGCCGCGTGGTCGGCGATGAAGAGCGGGACGAAATCGTCGTTGTCCGGCGTCTGGGGAACGGCTGCCGCGGACGTGTTCGCCGTGGGTGATAAGGGGACGATCCTGCATTACGGCGAATGAAATGTGAATGCTAAACACAGAGGGCACAGAGCGAGGGTCACAGAGGACACAGAGTCGGTCCGCACGCGTGGCGCGATTGCGCGCCACACGTGCGGACCGCTGCGTTCTCTGTCCTCTCTGTGTTTAAATTTTCGAGGAACTCCATGAAAAACGCCATTTGCTTGCTCTTTCTGCCCGTGCTCGCGTTGTCGCTTTTCTGTGCGCTCGCCTGCGGCGGATCGAGCGGCGCCGCCACGTTGCGCGGGGCCGACGACGACAACGACGCGGCCGGCGACGACGACACGACCGGCGACGACGACACGACCGGCGACGACGACGACGATGACGACAACGACGACGCCTCGCCGGACGACGATGACGACGACAACGACGATTCGGCGCCGGATGACGATACGTCGCCGGTTGACGACGACGATGACAACGACACGGCCGACGACGATGACAACGACGACGATGACAACGACGACGATAATGACACCGTCGACGACGATGACGATGACAACGACGATTCGTCGCCCGCCGATGACGACACGTCGCCGGCCGACGACGATTCTTCGCCCGGCGCCGACGACGATTCTTCGCCGACCGATTGGAAGCCGATGGCGAGCGGGACGACCGCGACCCTGGAAGGCGTGTGGGGAACCGCAGCGTCCGACGTCTTCGCCGTGGGCGCTTCCGGCGCGGTTCTGCATTACGACGGCGTTTCGTGGTCGCCGCGGGCGAGCGGGACGACGGCGACGTTGTACGGCGTTTGGGGAAGTTCGGATTCGGACATTTTCGCCGCCGGCGCGAACGTCGACGCCAATGGCGATCCGCTCTCGGCGCTGATCCTGAATTACGACGGCGCGACATGGTCGCCGATGACCGGCGTGCCGGCGACCGTCTTGGCCTTGTCCGCCATCTGGGGCAGCTCCGCGTCGGACGTGTTCGCCACGGGCTTCAGCGCCGCGGGCGCCGGCGTGATCCTGAACTACGCCGGCTCCTCGTGGTCCCAAATGGCGAGCGACACGGGAACCGACAGTTTTCTGTTGGGCGTCTGGGGGATCTCGCCGTCCGACGTGATCGCCGTCGGCGGTGAAATCAGCGGCCAGGATGTCTTGATCGCCGACGTGATCCGGCAATACAACGGCTCCTCGTGGGGCCCGATGGCCAGTTCGACCGTGGCCTACCTCCTCGCCGTCTGGGGCACGTCTGCCGCCAACGTGTTCGCCGTCGGCTATGGCGCGAACGGCGCGGCGGTCATCGTGGTCTACGACGGAACCTCGTGGTCGCCAATGACCGTCAGCGGCAACTATGACTTGTACAGCGTGTGGGGCAGCTCCGCGACCAACGTATTCGCCGTGGGCACGGCCGGCGCCGCGGGCGGCGTCGCCTTGCAATACGACGGCTCGGCCTGGTCGCCCATGACCGGCGCCTCGGCCCACGCCCTGCACGGCGTGTGGGGCAGTTCCGCGACCGACGTCTTCGCCGTCGGCGCCGGCGGAACGATTCTGCATTTCGGGGGATGAGCAGTGGAATCTAAACACAGAGGACGCAGAGGAAGTACACAGAGAGCCCTCTGTGCCAACGTGAATGAGACACCTTCCCCCCGGGAAAACAGGGTAGAAT
>CAZHPN010000362.1:0-2393 GCA_964534375.1 uncultured bacterium
TGTCATTATCGTCGTTGTCGTCGTCGTCGTTGTCGTCGTTGTCGTCGTCGTCATCGGGCGACGCGTCATCGTCCGCCGCGACGCAGGCATGATCTTCGCAAGTCTCGTTGTGCGACTTGCAATCTTCGCACGTCGCGCCGTGCTCCCCGCACGCGGCGTTCGCGTTGCCCGGCAGGCAGAGGCCGAGGAGGCAGCAGCCGGTCGGACAGGACTCCGGCCCGCACGCGCCCGGCGAGGCGTCATCGTCCGGCGACTCGTCGTCGTCCGGCGAGGCGTCGTCGTCGGGCGACTCGTCGTCGTCCGGCGACATGTCGTCATCGGGCGACTCGTCGTCGTCCGGCGACGAATCGTCATCGACAGTGTGATGGCCGCCGCCTTTGGTGGAACTGCTGCCGCACGCCGTAAAAGCGAGCAAGCTCAGAATCGCGAGAATAATAAACGCTAGTTTGAATCTGGTCATGGAACACACCCCTTATTTGGGCAAGTCAAAATTCCCGGCGCTGCACCGGATGATTCGGATCGCCGTTATTCTAGCCAGGATTTCGCGCGACGCAATCCGCCTGCGAACCCGGCCGCGAAGTACACTTCGCTGCTGCAAGCTCGGCGCCAAACGGCCGGCGATTTCACGCTTTCCGCCAAGGCAGCCAACCGCCGGTCAATGCAGGCCTTTTTCTCCGAGGCGGGGAAGAGCGGGAAACGCTGCGGCGGCTGGCGGGCGAGTTTTCCCGGTAATTTCGCCCGGGTGTCGGGGAAACGCCGCCCGCCGCTTGCGCGCGTTGAAATACGCACACCAGCAAGAAATCGCGCGTCTTGTTGACACCGCGAAGGCGAGGCCAGAGGATGTGAAATAGAAAGGCGGGCAGATGAAATTGAAACGGCGAAAGACGATTGTGCGCTTCGCGACGACGCTGCTGTCGTTCGCGTTGACGATGGTCCTATTGTTGTTGGCGACAGGTTTAGCCGATGGCGCCGGAGCGGAAAACAACGCCGCGGAGGCGCCCGGCCCCGTTTATTCGCCGGAATTTCAGGAATGGAGCGCGCCCGTGTGCGGCGCGGCGCCGTTGGGCGCGGTCCGTTGCCACGCGTGGGTGATCGTGGACGAAACGGGCCGGCCGCTCGCGCCGAAGGGGGCGAAAGGCTACGGGCCGGCGCAACTGCTGGGCGCCTACGGTCTGAGCGGGACCGCGGCCGGCGCGCCGATTATCGCCATCGTCGGCGCCAATGACGATCCGACCGCGGCCTCGGACCTCAATTATTTCAGCAACACGTACGGCATTCCGGAACTGCCCGCGTGCCCGACCTCGCCGTGGCCGCCGGCGGCCGCGTGCTTCCGTAAAACAGACCAGAACGGCGGCGAGAATTATCCGCCGGCCGATTGGGGGTGGGCGGTCGAGTTTTCGCTGGATCTGCAAACCGCGCATTCGATTTGCCAGAATTGCGTCCTTGTGCTGGTCGAAGCGAATTCGTCCGACGAAAACGACGTGCTCGCCGCCATCGACGAGGCGCGGTCGCTGGGCGCGAAGGCGATTTCCAACTCCTGGGGCGGCGCCGAGTCGCACGGCGAACTGAGTTGGGACAGTCACTTCGACATTCCCGGGGTCGCCATCACCTTCAGCGCGGGCGACAACGGCTACGGCGCCGTGTATCCGGCCGCGTCGCCGTACGTGACCGCGGTCGGCGGGACGACGTTGACCGTCGACGGCGACAACCAATGGGTGTCCGAAACCGCCTGGCATGGCACGGGCAGCGGCTGCAGCAAGTACGAACCGCCCCCGGAGTTTCAGACCGCGCTGGGCTTGCCCGGTTGCGCCTTCCGGATGGTCGCCGACGTCTCGGCCGACGCCGACCCGAGCACCGGCCTGACGGTTTACGACTCCACGGGGGACAACGGCCACAATGGGTGGATGTTGGTGGGCGGCACGTCGATGGCGTCGCCGCTGATCGCCGCCGTGTACGCCTTGGGCGCGATCGACGCGGACGTTATGGCCAACTCCGTGCCGTATGCGTCGGTCGCCTACGGCAAAAATCTTCACGACATCGTCAGCGGCAGCAACGGCAGTTGCGCGCCCAGTTACCTGTGCCACGCGGTCGCCGGCTACGACGGGCCCACGGGCCTGGGCACGCCGCAGAACGACATGGCGTCCCGATTGCAGACGCTGGTGCTGCAGCAGGCCACTGCCGCCGGCCAGGTGCAAACCGAACAGGCGCCACAAACCATCGCCGTCCCCACCGGAGACGCCAGTTTCTCACTCGGTGTGCTGTCGGTAAAATTCGACGACGTCGATATTGCCGGCTGGCTGCGGATGCTGCCCGAGCTGATCTTCAAGCCTCCTAAGGCCGGCTGGATCGCCCCACCGCCAGTTCCGCAGACCATCCCCGACGATGCGCGCATT
>CAZHPN010000363.1:0-2346 GCA_964534375.1 uncultured bacterium
CGTCGATCACGGCGCTCGTCAGGTCGTCCGGGCAATCCGCCGGCGTCGGCGGCGCATCGCCGCCGAAGGCCACGATGTTCAGCGTGACGCCGCCGGCGTAAACGAACGTCGTCACGGATTTGGTCACTCCGGCGACGCTTGCCGTCAACGTCGTTTCGCCGGGCTCGGCATTAGACATCCAATACCCTCCGCTGCGGCAAATGGCGATCGATGCCCTGATTCCGCCGCGTCCTGCTAAACTGGCCCCCAGCCGAACCAATAACAAAAACCAAATGCACCCTCAAGAAAACTGGTGACTGTACCTTGTTTTCCTAACGGCCGCGCCTACTCTACCGCCTATGCGGCGCCGCCCGGTGCCCCTTTGAGCGGGATGGCGGCGGCCCCGCGTAGTGCAAGATAACGCCGTCGGCCCCGACCGCGTACACGTCGTCGGGGCCCGAGCCGCGGACGGAATTGACGGCGTAGTCGTAATTCGCGGGCAACGACACGGTCCAATTTGCGCCGTCGTAATGCAGAATCCCCGCGGAGGCGACATAGATGTCCGAATCCGAGGTTCCCCAGATGCTGCCAACCAAGGTGTCCGCGAAATTCCAGAACACGCTCCACGCGGTTCCGTCGTAATGGCAGACGACGCCGTTGTCGTTGTTCCCGTAACTGTAATTGCTGCCCGTCACATATACATCCGAAGCGGAAAGGCCCCAAATGCCGCCGTAGGCTTCGTAGCCCGGGCAGGCCGTCACCAATGACCACGAGTTGCCATCGTAGTGTTGAATCTCGGCGTTTCCGTCATTTCCGGAGCCGCCGACCGCGTAGACGTCGGACGCGGATGAGCCCCAGACGGCCCACAGAGGGCCTTGTCCGCTGACGGTCATCGACGACCACGACGCGCCGTCATATTGAAGGATCACCGGCCCGGCGACGCAGTACCCCACGGCGTAAACGTCGGAAGGCGAAGAGCCCCACACGTCGGTGAGGGCTTCGTCCGTGCCCATTGGAGTGGTCATAGCGGTCCACGAGGCGCCGTCGTAGTGCGCGATCACGCCGTCGTCCGTCGAGTATTGCTCGCCCACGGCATAAACGTCGGCCGGCGAAGAGCCCCACACGCCTTTGAAGTCCGCGTCCGTGCCGGGCGGAGCGGTCATCGCAGTCCACGACCCGCCGACGTAGTGCAAAATCGCACCGTAGTCGCCGATGGCGAAAGCCTCGAACGGCGAGGCGGCCCAGATATCGTACAGCGACTGCGTGGTCGCGGCGCGCCACGAACTGGACCACGACGCACCGTCGCCGAAAGCCATCACGCCAAACTGGCCGACGGCGAACAACTGCGATGCCGACGCGCCCCAGACCGCCTTCAAGGCCGGCGCCGATGGGTTGTTCATCGCGGTCCAGGACGAGCCGTCGTAATGAAAGACCACGTCCGCCTCGGCGATGTAGTCGTACCCCACAGCGTAAATGTTCGACGCCGAGGCGCCCCAAAGGCCGTTCAGGGAATACGTCGGTCCCACGGTTCCAGACGACCACGACGCCCCGTCGAAGTGTACGTACACGCCGCCGACGGCGCCGGAGCCTACGGCCCACACATCCGAGGCGGAGTCGCCCCAAACGGCGTCAAACCCGTATTCCTGGGCCGAGCCGGTGAAAGCCGAGGTCCACGAGACGCCGTCGTAGTGCTGAATGTCGCTGTTGAGATCAAAGTCGCCGCCGACGGCGTACACATCCGACGGCGATGAGCCCCACACAGCGTACGGCACAAATTTGCCGCCGCTCAACTGCGTCGACCAGGAATTGCCATCGTAGTGCAGGACCACACCTAGGTCGGGGGGGTAACCTGATGGATAGCCCACCGCGAACACATCGGTGGCCGACGATCCCCAAACGCCAGTTATATCGTAGGGGCCTCCATCGGGGAAAATTAGCGAGGCCCATGAAGCCCCGTCGTAGTGCAGGATCCCGTCGCTCCAGCTTGCGGCCGCGAACACGTCGGAGTTGGAGTTGCCCCAAACGCCCAGGAAGCTCACGGTCCCGGGGTTGACCGTTTCCGTCCACGTCGCGCCGTCGAAGTGCAGAATCGTACCGTAGTTGCCGACTGCGAAGATATCCGTCGCCGACGAGCCCCAAACGCCGAAAAGATCGCTGCCCTGCGGCAACGGGTTCTGCCAACACCAGCCGTACAAACCGCACATCGCGCTGGAATCGTCGTCGTCATTGTCGTCGTCATTGTCGTCGTCGTTATCGTCATTGTCGTCGTCGTTGTCATCGTTGTCGTCGTTGTCGTCATTGTCGTCGTCGTTGTCGTCATTGTCGTCGTCGTTGTCGTTATCGTCATTGTCGTCGTTGTCGTTGTCA
>CAZHPN010000364.1:0-2336 GCA_964534375.1 uncultured bacterium
GGAAAGGGGGCGATCAAGAAGAAAAATTAGATGCGTTTACCCTGATTTACACGGCGGGGTTCATTTGCGAGACTGGGCACGAGCAATTCTGCACGTTTGGACGAACCAACCGCCCCGTCCGCCGTTCCACGTCGGGCGGGCCGCGTGACCGGGAGGAAGCGCATGAAGAAATGGATGACGATCGGGCTCGTCGCCGCCGCCGCGGTCCTGGCGTGGGTCTGGCGTTCGCATGCGGCGAGCGGCGACCTGCCGGATCCGGTTAAGACGCCCGGCGCCGTCAACCCCGATCTTTCGCTCAAACAGTTCCGTAAATTGTGCCACAAGCACGAATGGACCACGGCTTTTCGTCCGCCGGAAGAATACACCTACGAGTTGAAAAAGAGGCAATTGCAGGAGGGGTATGGCGGCTACGGGGACAAAAGCCCGCATCTTTACGAAGAGGACCATTTGATTCCGCTGTGCCTGGGCGGCGCGCCCCGCGACGAACGGAACCTCTGGCCGGAACCGTGGGCCGGCGCCTGGGGCGCAGAGACAAAGGACGACCTCGAGGATGTCCTGTGCCGGATGGCGTGCAACGGCAAGATCGATCTCGCCAAGGCCCAAAAGGAAATCGCGCGCGATTGGATCGCGGCCTATAAGAAATACGTCAAGCACCCGCGGAAAAAGAAGCGGCACGTCGACCACTGGTAGGTCGAGGCGAAGAAGGCGCCCCGCTCGAACTGCGCCTTGGCTTATTTCTTCCCGATTTTCGCTTCGAGTTCGTCGAGCCGAGCTTCCAGCCGCGAAACTTCCCGGCTCAGGGTCGTCAGGGTCTTGAGTTGCTCGAGCATTTCGTTGACCTTGGCGTCGATGCGCTGGTAGGCGTCTTCGAGGCTTTTCTGGCCCCCGCCGACGAGATCGGACAGCATGCGCTTGCCTTCTTCCGGATCGAGTTTGCCGCGGGAGATCAAGCGATTGACGTATTTCTCCATCTCGTGCCGCGCGTGGGCGAAGCTGTTCAGGCCGGGCACGATATGGCGGTCGATGAACTCGCTGATCGATTCGCCGCCGCTGGCGATGATCCGTTTGAGCGCGGCGAGCGGCAAAATGCTCTGCTGCTTCTTCTCTTCTTCGAAGACGATTTGCGTCAAGGTCAGGCTGGTGAGGTCTTTCTTCGTCTTGTTGTCGACAACTTTGACGTCCTCGCCGTCTTTGATCATCTGCGCGATGTCGTCGAGCGTGACGTACGCGGACGCTTCGGTGTCATACAACTTGCGATTTTGGTATCGCTTGATGACGCGCTGCTTCACCATTCGCCGCCCCTTCCCCGTGGTCTGCCGCTCGGTGGTTTGGCACGGGCTGCCCGGAATGTCAAGCTTTCGCCCGATCGCGTGGGGCTCGGGCGATATTGCCGATTGCGGATTGCGGATTGCGGAATGAACCGAGGCGGAACCTTTGGTCGAAAACAAGAAACTCGTGGATAGCGGTAGAGAGGCACGGCCATACCTTCGGCTGCGGCAACCAAGCAGCCTTGCGTGGCGCAACGCTTTGCCCCTCACTATCACTTGGGCACATTGCGTTCGCGGCCTGAGACCGGGCAGACATCGCCCGGCCTCAGGCCGCCGTATCTAGATTGTGGTCTGCTGCCTACAGACCTCGAATTTTCTTAGCAGCTCACGCCGCCCGTGCCGTTCACGATCAGAATGAGGCCCAGGCCGCTGGGAACGGAGATCGTCCCCGCCGGCATCGCCGTCAGCGAGTTGTCCGAGTTCACGCTGCAGTAATCTTTCGTCAGCGTGTAGTCCACCGTCGCGTTCGTGCCGTCGGCGCGCACGAGCACAAAGGTTTGCATGCCGTCCGAGTTTTGATAGCTGCGAGTGAAGATGCCGTTGGCGCCGGCCGTCGAGTCGCACGTCGGCGAACCGATGTCGCGCGAGAAGATGTCGGACCATGTGCTGGTCTCCATCGGCGAGTACGTGGACCAGGTCGGCCGCACGATGAACGCATCCGTGCCGCTCTTGAAGTTGTAGTACGCGGCCAGGTAGAACATGGTCTCCGGCGGATCGGGGTTGGTGTTGCCCGAGTTGTAGAACGTCTCCAACGCCAGATAGCTGCCTTCGGCGTTCAGCGCCTGCGAGAGCGTGATCATCGTCTGCTCGCGATCAGAGGTGCCGAACGGGCCCCAAACGGGGTAGGTCAGCGCTTCTTCGCACCAGACGCCGACGCCTTCGGTCGCCAGTTCGGCGATTCGCGCGTTCGAGCCGTCCCAACTGCAATAGCTGGCGCCGTTGAACATGAACGCGGCGTTCGGTTCCACGGCCACCGTCTTGGCGCGGACGCCCACCAGGAACGAGTGC
>CAZHPN010000365.1:0-2284 GCA_964534375.1 uncultured bacterium
CGACAACGACGACAACGACAACGACAATGACGACAATGATAACGACGACAACGACAACGACAACGACAACGACAACGACGACGATGACGACGACGACGACGACGACGACGATGACGATGACAACGACATCGCCGGTCTTTGCTATGCCAATGGCTGGTGTTGGCAGAACCCGTTGCCGCAGGGAAACGGCCTCTACGGAGTGTGGGGCACGTCGGCGACGGACATTTTCGCGGTGGGCGAATACACGATTCTGCACTTTGACGGCGCGACGTGGGCGGAGATGATCGCGCCGGGGCAGACGTGGGATGCCATGGATGGCCTTGGGAGTGTTTGGGGCAGTTCCGGCTCCGACGTATTCGGTCGGCAGCGCGGCTGCGATCGCACATTACGACGGGACGTCGTGGACCCCGATGACCGTCCCCGACGTTCCGGTCGCCGGCGGTTTCTTCGCCGTAATGAATGGCGTCTGGGGCTCGTCGGCAACGGACGTGTTCGCGATGGCTTGGGAAGATTTCCCTGATACCCCCCCCATCTACTACGGCAGCGAGGGCGTGATCCTGCACTACGACGGCAATTCCTGGTCGGCGCAGGTGAGCGGCGATCTTCTCCCGGCCGGCGTGTGGGGCTCATCGCCGTCGGATGTGTACGCCGTCGGTTTCGGCAGCGCCGGTGGCGAAATTCAGAACTACAACGGCAACTCATGGACGTCGGTTCTCACCGTCCCGAACGGCTTCAATGCCGTGTGGGGCGACTCTTCTTCGGACGTTTGGGCCGTCGGCGAGTACGGCGTGTACGCGCACTTCGACGGGTCGTCGTGGTCGTCCGGGACCGTGGGCGCGGTGTATTGGCTGAGCGGAGTTTGGGGCGCGTCGGCATCGGATATCTACGCGACGGGGTACGACAGTGGCTCGGCAGGCGTCGCCTTTCACTACGATGGCTCGTCATGGACCCCGGTGAACTGCCCCATTTCAGCAGCAGGCGCGATCACGATCTGGGGCGCGTCGGCGACGGATTTGATCGCCTTCGGCGCCTACGGCGCGATGGCCTATGGCGATGGCGTATCGTGGACCGTTCAGTCGCGTGCGGCGACCACGCAGTCGCTGTACGACGTCTGGACCGCTTCGCGGTCCGAAGCCTTCGCCGTCGGCGATGATGGCGCGATTTCGCACTGCGCCGGGGGGTGGTGGACCGCGATGACCGCGCCGCCCGGCACGAACGCGACCCTCTACGGCGTGTGGGGCTCTGCCCCTTCGGACGTGTTCGCCGCTGGCGGGAACCACGACCAATGGGGAAATCTGACCGATGGCGTGATCCTGCACTACGACGGGACTTTGTGGAGGAGTGCGCCCGGCGCGCTGCCGGCGATCCTCCGCCTTTGGGGCGCTTCGGCGTCGGACGTGTTCGCCGTCGGACAGACCTCCGGCGGCGGGCCGGCGATCCTCCATTATGACGGCGCGACGTGGTCGTCGATGACCGTCCACGGTAATGACGGTTTGGCGGACGTCTGGGGTTCCTCCGCGTCCGACGTCTACGCCGTCGGCGGCGATTGGAATTCCGGAAACGCCGAAATTCAGCACTACGACGGCGCCTTGTGGTCATTGGCGACGGCCTGCCCGACTTCCCAGTACTACTTCGCCATTTGGGGCCTTTCCGCTTCCGATGTGTACGTAACGGCCAACAACAACGAGAACGACGGCATCATTTGCCGTTACGACGGAACTGCCTGGAGCGTGTTCTGGACGTACACCGACCCGTGGATTAGCCGCATCTGGGGAACCTCGAATTCGGACATCTACGTAACCTCCGGCTCGGGGGTCCTGCATTACGACGGCGCAAATTGGGCCGTCTCGTTGCCCGATGTTAACGATGGCGGCTTCGGTTCCGTCCGCGGCTCGGGCCCCGATGACGTTTATGCGGTCGGGGCCAACGGCGCGATTTTGCATTACGCTGGGTCGTCGCCATCCCGCTCAAAGCGGCGCCGGGCGGCTCCGCATACGCGGTAGAGTAGGCGCGGCCGTTAGGGAAACAAGGTAGAGTCACGAGTTTTCCTGAGGGTGCATTTGGTTTTTGTCATTGGTTCGGCTGGGGGCCAGTTTAGCGGGACGCGGCGGAATCAGGGCATCGACCGCCATTCGCCGCATCGGAGGGTATTGGATGTCTAATGCCGACCCCGGCGAAACGACCCTGACCGCCAGCGTCGGAACCGTCGCGAAACCCGAAACGACGTTCGTCTACGCCGGCGGCGTCACGCTCAACATCGTGGCCTTCGGCGGCGACGCGCCGC
>CAZHPN010000366.1:0-2274 GCA_964534375.1 uncultured bacterium
AGGTCAACGTCGAGGGCGCGCGCAACCTCGCGACCGAGGCGCTCAAGGCGGGCGTCGGCCGTTTCGTGCACTGGAGCACCGACGGCGTCTACGGCGAAATCAAGAACCCGCCGGGCACGGAAGACGACCCCTATGATCCGCCGAACCTTTATTCCAAATCCAAGGTCGAGCAGGAAAAGGTCCTGTGGGATCTGCACCAGCGCGAGAAGCTGCCCCTGACCGTCGTCCGCCCGGCGCCGATTTACGGACCCCGGCACCGCTACGGCGTTTATCATATCCTTTACGCGCTGCAAAAAATGGGGACCGGCGTGCTCGTCACTTGGTACCCCAAGAAACACACGCTGATGTTTCCGAGCGTTCACGTTCGAGACCTGGTCGGCGCGGCCTTGTTCCTGGCGGAAAAAGAGGAAGCGGTCGGTCAGGCGTATAACGTGCTTTCCGACACCATCACGCAGCCCGACCTGATGGCGTTTCTCTATGAGGCGCTGGGCCTGCCCTACGTGCGCCTGCCCGTCTGGTGGCCGGCGTACAAATATTTCGCGGAGATCGGGCTGAATATCGTCAAAGGCCTCGACGCCAAGGCGCGCCGCCAGGGGCTGCGGCCGAAAATCGACGTGCCGATGGTCGAGTACATCACGCACCAATACTGGTTCAGCAACCAGAAATTGAAAAACGCCGGCTTCCAACTCGCGTACCCGGACCCGCGCAAAGGACTCTGGGAATACATTGCCTGGTGCAGAGAAAGGGGGTGGCTCGAATGAACGTATGGGTTTGGGATATCCCCGTGTTGTTCCTGCTGGGCGTCGTCCTGGCGCGGCTGTACGCCAAATGGCTGGTTGTCAAACATCCGGATTTCTTCTCGCACGCCGGCGCCATCGTCGTCGCCGTTTTCTGGCTGAACGTCCTCGCCGGCGCCTTCGGCGCCCGGCCGTGGTGCGGCGCCGTGCATGCCGTCCGGCATATCAGCGGCTGGTTGGGCTTGTTCCTGGCGCTGTCCTACCCGTTGTGGTTTCAGTTCGCCGCGGAACGGACGTTCGCGTTGCTCGGCCGGCGGCCGACCCAGGGCGGCTTCCTTTGGCCGTTCACCGTGAAAGACCGGACCAAGCCGTTTCAACCGCCGTGGAAAACGTGAGCGAAACCGCGAATGGGGATTATTTGACCGTGAATGCACGTGACTGAGGTTCGGCAGGATTCGGGCATTAACCGCGAATGCACGCGAATAAGACTGGACCGAAATTGAATGGGCGGAATAATTCCGCCCCTGCTTCTGACTTCTGTCTTCTGACTTCTGCCTTCTGCGTCCTGTTCCTCACGGCATCGTCTTTGCCACGCGGAACCCCACCGAATTGCTGCGATAGCCCGGCGAATCGCCGGTGTAGCGGCGGATGGCGGAACGGCAATGGACGGCGTCGTACGCCCAACTGCCGCCGCGCAAAACCCGCGATACGCCGGTCGTCGGGCCGGTGGGATCCGTCACCGGGCCGTCCGGGTAATCGTCATACCAATCCCATACCCATTCCCAAACGTTGCCGCTCATGTCGAACAAATTCCACGCGTTGGGCGTCTTCTGTCCGACGGCCTCCGTGGTCGTATTGTCGTTGCCGCAGTACCAACCGATGGCGTCCAAGTGCCGATCCAAAGGCGAGCACACGCCAACCGTGCTGACCGTGATCGAACCGTCATAAAACGCTGTCGTCGTGCCCGCCCGCACCGCGTACTCCCATTCCGATTCCGTCGGCAACCGGTAGCCGGCGCAATCGTAGAGCGAGGACACGCCGTTTAGGGCGATGGTCGCCGAATCGATGCCGCCCTTGGACGAATTCATGCAGTCCAAGTAGTTCGAGCCGACGTTGCTCGAATTCGCACAGACGACGTCGGTCAACACGTAGCACGGTGAAATGCCCGCGCCCAACGACAGTTCGTTCGCATAAGCTACGGCGTCGTACCAACTCGCTTGCTCGACCGGGCAGTCATCGCCGCAGCCGGCGAAGCCGCTGGGATTCCAGCCCATCTCGCCCCCGAACTCCTGTTGCGTGGTATCGTAGACGGTAATCTCAAAGTCATGAGTCAGCGTCACGACGTGCTGGGTTTCGTCGTCGTAGCGCCCCGGCTCGTCCGTCGGACTGCCCATTGTAAACGCCCCGGCCGGGACGAGGGCAAAGCCGGGGTCCGCCGTGTCGTCGTCGGCAGCCGTGTCGTTGTCGTCGTCCGCGGCTGTATCGTTGTCGTCGTTGTCGTCGTTGTCGTCATTGTCGTCATTGTCGTCATTGTCGT
>CAZHPN010000367.1:0-2263 GCA_964534375.1 uncultured bacterium
CACGCACAGAAACAACAAGGTGAGCCGGGTCCCGAATTTTCCCATTGTCACCCGCATTGGTGATTGATCAGGTTTTGTGCCCGCAACCGCCGGTCCACGTCGAACGCGCCGCCTCGAAACTTTTTAGCACACGCGATGGGCGTTGTGTAGGCAGCCGCGCCGAAAAATCGCCGCGCCGCGCCAGCCGGCCCCTTCCGCGCATCCCATCGGTTTTAGGATTAAGTGCGGCGAAGCTTCAAATGCCGCCGAAGGGGTCGTGCCCCAACCGTCGCGCTCAAGCTAGCGCGTGTGCGGCGCCGCCCGGTCCGGCTTTGAACGGGACTGCGGCGGCGCGGCGTAGTGCAAAATCGCGCCGTTGTAGCCGACGGCGTAAACGTCATCGGAACCCGAGCCGCGGACGGAGTTGACACCCTCGGGCAAGGAGACGGCCCAACTTGCGCCGTCATAATGCAGGATCTCGCCTAAGTAGGAAATTATGTAGATGTCCGAATCGGAGGTTCCCCAGATACGACCAGTCACAGTGTCGGCGAAATTCCAAAACACGCTCCAGGCAGTTCCGTCATAATGGCAAATGAAGCCTTCGTTCGTGTTGCTGCCGGTCGCGTACACATCGGAAACGGAAAGACCCCAAACGCCGCCGTAGTATTGGCAGGGCGCGCAGGCCGCCGCCAACGACCACGAATTGCCGTCGTAGTGCTGAATTTCGCCGCTTCCGGAATCCACGGGGTTGCCGATGGCGTAGACGTCGGATGCGGATGAGCCCCAGACATCGGACAAACCGTCATTGCCGCTGACGGTCATCGACGACCACGTCGCGCCGTCATAATGGAGGATCGCCGGCCCGCCGCCGGAGGTCTGTCCGACGGCGAACACGTCCGACGCCGAAGCGCCCCAAAGGCGGAGGATCGCCGGCAGCGCGCCGGGCGCACTCCTCCACAAAGTCCCGTCGTAGTGCAGGATCACGCCATCGGTCAGATTTCCCCATTGGTCGTGGTTCCCGCCAGCGGCGAACACGTCCGAAGGGGCAGAGCCCCACACGCCGTAGAGGGTCGCGTTCGTGCCGGGCGGCGCGGTCATCGCGGTCCACCACCCCCCGGCGCAGTGCGAAATCGCGCCATCATCGCCGACGGCGAAGGCTTCGGACCGCGAAGCGGTCCAGACGTCGTACAGCGACTGCGTGGTCGCCGCACGCGACTGAACGGTCCACGATACGCCATCGCCATAGGCCATCGCGCCATAGGCGCCGAAGGCGATCAAATCCGTCGCCGACGCGCCCCAGATCGCACTACAACCGCCTGCCAAGGGAGGGCTCATCGCGATCCACGACGAGCCGTCATAATGATAGACGACGCCCGCCCAGGTGTTGGTATCGTACCCCGTCGCATAGATATCCGATGCCGAGGCGCCCCACACGCCGTACAGGGAATACGCCGCTCCCACGGTTCCAGTCGACCACGACGAGCCGTCGAAGTGCGCGTACGTCCCCCCGTCGCCGACGGCCCAAGCGTCCGTGGCGGAGTCGCCCCACACCTTGTTGAAGCCGTAGTCTGCGAAGTTGAAAACCGAAGTCCACGAAGCGCCGTCGTAGTTCTGAATTTCGCCGCCGCCGGAAAAGTCGTCGCCGACGGCGTAGACATCCGACGGCGATGAGCCCCACACGCCGTTTGGATAATAACCGGCGGTCACCTGCGCCGACCACGAATTGCCGTCGTAGTGCAGGATCGCGCCCTCGCTGCCCACAACGGGGGGAAAAGGGAAGTCTTCCCAGGCCGCCGCGAACACGTCCGTGGGCGACGCGCCCCAGACGTCGTTCATTTCGGCGAAGTAACCGCCCGGGACCGGAACGTCTGGGACGGTCATCAAAGCCCACGACGTTCCGTCGTAGCGCACGATCGTATTGTCGCCGCCGACGGCGAATACGTCGGAGGTGGAACTGCCCCAAATGCTCTCGAGTCCGTACAGGGGCCACGACCCCGACCTGCCCACCATCTCTGTCCACGTCGCGCCATCGAAGTGCAGAATCGTGCTAACACCGCCGACCGCGAAGACATCCGTCGGCGACGAACCCCACAGGCCGTAGAGGGTGTTGCCCTGCGGCAACGGGTTCTGCCAGCACCAGCCACTGGGATAGCAGAGCCCGGCGACGTCGTTGTCATCGTCATCGTCGTCGTCGTCGTCGTTGTCGTCGTTGTCATCGTCATCGTCGTCGTCGTTGTCGTCGTTATCATTGTCGTCATTGTCGTTGTCGTTGTCGTCGTTGTCG
>CAZHPN010000368.1:0-2168 GCA_964534375.1 uncultured bacterium
CTCGCCCCTCCCTGCGTCGGGGAGGGGCGCGGCCACGCCGGGCGTGGCCGGGGGACCGGTACTTATGCAAGAGGCTCGACAGTCTCCATAACGCCCATCACCCCACACCGCCGATCGCGCCCCGCGCGGCCGGCCCGCGAGTTCGTTGCTTTTGGCGGCCGGTAGGTTAAGAATACCGCGCGATGAAGCAGTCAACGGCACAGTTCGCCCGAGCGCTCGCCAAATTTGTGCTCGTCGCCGTCGTCTTCGCCGTCGCCGGCGTCGCGGCGTGGCGCTATGACCGGCCGCTGGCCGAACTCACCGCCGCGGCGGGGAGCATTTCGACAGTCAAACTCTGGCTGACGATCATTCTGCTGTACGGCGCCGCGTCGACGATCCCCATGCCCGGCCGCGACCTGCTCAAGTTTCTGTCGGCCGGCGTGCTCGGCTACTGGAGCATCGTCGCGATCTGGCTCGGCGAAATGCTGGCGGCGGCGGCCGGTTACTGGCTGGCGCGCTTCGGTGGCCGCGACCTTGTGGCATTGCTGTTCGGCAAGCGGCTCGAACCTTTCAACCGCAAGCTGCAGAACGCCACCTGGCGCTCGATTTTTGCGTTGCGCGTGCTGCCGGTGACCGTGTATCGCTATCTCAATTACGGGGCCGGCCTCGTCGACCTGCCGTTCGCGCCCTACTTCGTCGGCAGCCTCGGCGGCATCTTTGTGCGCACCGCCGTTTTCCAAGCGCTGTTCACGGCCTTCGCCGACCAACTGAAAGACCGCGGGCTGACCCTGTGGCAGACGTTCGTCGCGTCGCTCGTCATCGCGCCGGCGATGCTGGGCGTGTGGTGGTTGGGGCGGCGCTGGAAAAACCGCCGCGGCGCCCCGACTCCCGACGCGAGGGCGGACTCCGCGACCGGCGCTGCGGTTGCCGCGCGACTGCAACCCGCCCGCCGGCGGAACCTGCTGGCCGGCGCCATTTCGTTGGCGGCGATCGCCGCGCTGTTTGTCGTCGGTTTGGCGCTGCAAAAAACGAAGGCGCGGTCGGAAGCGGGCGTCGTCGCGCACGCCGATCGCGAGATCGCCGTCGGCTTTTCCGGCGACTGCGCCGCGTTCCGCCGCGCGCAGCAATTGTATTACCTGGCGATGCGCGGCCACATTCAGAGCCGGGATCTGGCCGCCAAGACCAACATCAGCGGCGAACTGGCCCGGCAATGCCAAGACCCGCTCGCCGCCGCGGCCCTCGAGACGCGCGAAAGGCTGCTGGCCGAAGGCGCGTTCACCTTCGACGACGTGAAACAAGCGGCGCTCGCGCGCCTCGCCCGCGGCGACCCGAAGGGCGCGCTCGCCGATCTCGCCAAAATGCCCGACAATGAATTTTGCCTGTGGCTCGGGGCGTGGGTGCGCCGGGTGAGCAGTGTGCAGCGAACAGCGAACAGTCAACAGTGAACAGTGCCTGGGCACGACCAACCTGATTGAAAGCCCCAACAGCGGCGTGCGGCAACGCACCCGGCGCGTCAGCCGTTGGCGCGACGGCAACATGCTCTTGCGCTGGGCTGCCGCTGCCTTCCTCGAAACCGAGAAACGCTATCGGAAGATCATGGGTCATGCCGACTAGTGGATGCTCCAGGTCAAACTGGGGCGGGAGACGAATCTTGACGGCAAAGAGCGAGTCGCGTAACCATGAAACCAACAACCGCCTTTCCGACACTTTCAACTGAATTCGGGACAGGCTCATCGGAAAACGATTATTCTCTTGTATCCACCGTTTGTCGAGATCCTCGACACTCAGTTTCTAAAGGATAAGCCAGTCATCGGACCAGCTTCGATCGGAGTGTTTGGGCTTGTCGACACTATCTGCGTTTCTCGTGTCGGTCGCGGTCGACATTAAATAACCGATTATCGCAATGATGGCCCCGACAGCCATCATCGGAAACAGGGTCACAGCAAGCCCACCCGCAAAGCCAGAACCCAGACCACCAATGACACCGTAGGTCGCCGCTCCGGTTGCCGCTCCTGCGGTCCCTGCGACGGCGACTTTCTCGCCTTCTATTTTCGCGCTCATGGATCTCCTCTCGTTTGTCCTCGGTTCCACGGATTCGTTCTAATCTAGTCGGAAACGCTAGTCAAGCAGATGCGCAGGGTAAACGCATCTAATTTTTCTTCTTGATCGCCCCCTTTCCGCGGTCGGCG
>CAZHPN010000369.1:0-2167 GCA_964534375.1 uncultured bacterium
GTCGCCGCGCAGGGTCAGCAGCATCGCGGCGCAGACGCGGGCGCGCGCCACGGCGTCGGCGCGTTCGCCGTAAATGATGCGGGCGCCGCCGTAGCGGCCGAAATGGCGCGGAATATCATGATTGGAAAGCGTCCAGGCCGGCCAGCCGTCGGCCGCGGCGACGCGTTCGTAGCGGTCCACGACCTCGCGGAACTTCTGCGCCTGGAAGCGGTAAACGAAGAACTCCATGTTGAACGCCAGATTGAGTTCGCGCGAATTGACGAAGGTGTGCGCCTGCGAAGGCTCCCACGGAAACGACGAGGTTTCGCCGACCATCATCTTTTCGCCGTACTCGTCGAGCAGCGTGCGCATCGCCGCCACGACCTCGTGCGACTCGGGCTGATCGCGCGTGCAAAGCGGCTGCTGGAAGCGGCCGGCGTACCAGCCTTTCCACGACCGCGGGTTGTCGCGCATTTGCTCGTCGACGACCAGATGATTGAGCAGGTCGATGCGGAAGCCGTCAGCGCGGCGGTCGAGCCAGAAGCGCATGACGTCGAGCATCGCCCGCCGCAAGTCCGGCTGGCGCCAGTTCAGACTCGGCTGGCACTCGAAAAACGGGTGATAGAAATACTGGCCGGTCGCCGGGTCGAGCCCCCAGCCGCGCCCGCCGGAGACGGCGATCCAGTTGTTCGGCGGCTTGCCGTTCCAGCCGTCGCGCCAGATGTACCAATCGCGTTTCGGGTTGTCGCGGCTGGCGCGCGACTCCGCGAACCACGGGTGCTCGTCGGACGTCGCCGTCACCACGTAATCGACGATGACGCGGATGCCGCGCCGGTGCGCCTCGGCGACGAGCCGGTCGAAGTCGGCCAGGCTGCCGTGCTCCGGGTGCACCGAGCAGTGATTGGTGATGTCATATCCGAAATCGACGTTCGGACTTTCATAAAACGGCGTCAGCCAGAGGCAATCGACGCCGAGCGAGTTCGGCGTGCCGTCGTTGAGATAATCGAGCTTGCCGATGATCCCCTGCAGATCGCCGACGCCGTCGCCGTTGCTGTCGGCGAAGCTGCGCACGTAAATCTGATAATAGACCGCGGTTTTCCACCACGGGGCGGCGTTGGTTTCAGCAGCGGACATGGTTTTCGCTCCCTTCGGTTTCGCGCCAACCGTAAAAACGTCGCAGACGGTCGTGCGTCAGCGCTTCGAGAATGGATCGGCCGCGGTCGAGGCCGGCGTGCGGCAGCGGCGTGCGCGGCGGCGTCTCGGCCAGCACGCGAAAAAAGGCCTCGGACTCGGCCCGCGGCCGGCGTTCGGTCAGGCGCTGGTCGCCGAACAACACGCCTTCCAGGCAGTACAACCACAGCGTTTCGCCGCCAGCCGCTTTCACCGCGGCGACGTCGGCGGCGAGTTGCGCCGCGTGCGGATAGTGTTTGCCTTCGTTGCCCGGCACGACGCCTTCCCACGTGCTGCCCAGCGTGATCCAGGCCTTCGCGCCGAAGCGCTGAACGAGGTCGCGGGCGCATTCGAACGCGTAGCGCGGCGCGGCCGCCGGCGGCACGAGCCAGGGCGCGGCAGCGGGCAGATACGACGTGTAGACCATCGCGTTCCAGGCGTCGAAGGGCGGGCGGAAGACGGGCATTTCCAGCAGGTCTTGCAGAAAATCGCCGCCGTTGGCCAGGTCCGCGGTCAGCAGCGGAAAGACGGTCGCGGCGACCGGCAGGCGCTCGCGCTGCAAACGCGTGACGATTGCGGCCAGTCGCCGGCACGACCAGGCGAAGCGGCGCGGGTTGCGGTTTTCCACGAGAAAGCGCGCGCCCGACAACAGGCGCCGCCACGCGGGCAATCCGGGAAAGAGTAGGATTTCCATCTGCGGCCACGGCGTTTCCACGTCGAAGACGACGAGGTCCGGCCGGGCGCCGAAACGCCGGCAGGCGTCCAGCAAGGCATCCATCAGGCGATCGACGGCGTCCAGGTTGCGTTCGTTGATCCAGTAGCCGAGCGCCTTGGGCAGCAGCGGCCACAGCGCGAGGCGCGCGCCGGCGCGCCGCAAACTGCCGCCGAGTTCGAGCGCCGGGAAGAAGCGCCCGGCGGCGAAAGCGGCGTGCGTGTCGTCGAAGCGCACGGCCTGGGCGAGGGGGACGCCGCGTTCGCCGAGCAGGCGGAGGACGTCCGGCGCGGCGAGCGTTTCGGG
>CAZHPN010000370.1:0-2095 GCA_964534375.1 uncultured bacterium
CGCCTCGCCCGACGACGACGCGAGCCCTGACGACGACAACGACGATTCGTCGCCGGGCGACGACGACGATGACAACGACGACGACAACGACGACAACAACGACAACGACAATGACAACGACAACGACAATGACGACGACAACGACAACGACGACAACGACAACGACGACAACGACAACGACGACAACGATAACGACGACAATGACGACGACAACGATGACAACGACGATGACGACATTTCGGCCGTCTGCTATCCCGACGGCTGGTGCTGGCAGAACCCGTTGCCGCAGGGCAACGACCTCTTCGGCGTATGGGGCTCGTCGGCGACGGACATTTTCGCGGTCGGCTGCTACGGTACGATTCTGCACTTCGACGGCGCGACGTGGACGGCGATGGCCGACCCAGTGCAGGATGATCATGCGAGCGTTTGGGGCAGCTCCGGCTCCGACGTGTTCGCGGTCGGCGGCGTGATCGAGCACTACGACGGGACGTCGTGGGCCGTGATGACCGTCCTCAGCGGCTACAATTATATGTCGGGCATCTGGGGCTCGTCGGCGACGGACGTGTTCGCCGTAGGCGGCGATGAGGATCCGGTAACCGGTCTGATCCTGCACTACGACGGCAATTCGTGGTCGACGCAGGTGAGCGGCAGCAGTTTTCGGCCGTTGGCCGTGTGGGGCTCATCGCCGTCGGATGTTTACGCCGTCGGTGCAGACAGCGCCGCGGGCCACGACATTCAGCACTACGACGGCGCCTCGTGGACCTCGGTTTTCAGCGGCCCGAGCGGCGGGTTCGGGGCGGTCTGGGGCGACTCCGCCTCGGACGTTTGGGCCGTCGGCGAGGAGGGGGCGTCGGCGGCATATGCGCACTTCGACGGCTCGTCGTGGTCGTCCGGAACCGTGGCAGGGCCGTACTTACTGTACGGAGTGTGGGGCGCCTCGGCATCGAATATTTACGCGGCCGGCGCCAATTACGACTCCGAGGCGGGCTACGTCTTTCACTATGATGGCGCATCGTGGACGGCGACGGACAGTGCCTCGCCAGACAGTTGGTATGCGATCTGGGGCGCGTCGGCGACGGCGATAATCGCCGTCGGCGGCGCCGGCGCGATCGCCTACGGCGATGGCGCGTCGTGGACCATGCAGTCGGGCACGGCGACCACGCAGTTGCTGTATGACGTCTGGGCCGCTTCGCCGTCCGAAGCCTTTGCCGTCGGCGATTCCGGCGCAATTTTGCACTACGCCCGCGGGTCGTGGACCACGATGATCACTCCGCCGGGCACGGTCGCGAACCTGTACGGCATGTGGGGCTCTTCCCCTTCCGACGTGTTCGCCGTTGGCGAGGGCGCGATCCTGCACTTCGACGGGGCTTCGTGGACAAGCGCGCCCGGCGCGCTGCCGGGGCTCGGCCGCGTTTGGGGGACTTCGGCGTCGGACGTTTTCGCCGTGGGCGATGCTTCCGGCGGCGGGCCGGCGATCCTCCATTATGACGGCGCGACGTGGTCGTCGATGACCGTCCCCGGTAATGACGGTTTGGCGGACGTCTGGGGCTCATCCGCGTCCGACGTCTACGCCGTCGGCGGCGCGTCCGGAAGCGGCGAAATTCTGCACTACGACGGCAATTCGTGGTCATTGGCGGCGGACTGCGGATCCTCCCTATACTACGGGGACGTATACTACGACGCCATTTGGGGCCTCTCGGCTTCCGATATGTACGTAACGGCCGGCAGCAACTATATTTGCCATTACGACGGAACCGCCTGGAGCCTGTTCTGGGGTTTCGCCACGGTGATTGGCCGAATCTGGGGGACCTCGGATTCCGACATCTACGCCGCCCCCGTCGTAGGAATGGCAGGCGATGTCATGCATTACGATGGCGCAAATTGGGATGTCTCGTTGCCCGGGAATGCGCCCTACTACCTCAATTCCGTCCGCGGCTCGGGCCCCGATGACGTTTACGTGGTCGGAGACGGCGGCGCCATTTTTCATTACGGCGGGCCGCCGCCATCCCGCTCAAAGGGGCACCGGGCGGCGCCGCATACGCGGTAGAGTAGGCGCGGCCGTTAGGAAAACAAGGTACAGTCACCAGTTTTCTTG
>CAZHPN010000371.1:0-2004 GCA_964534375.1 uncultured bacterium
CCGGGGGAGAGGTCTGCGCCCGCCGAGAAAGGATTAGGCAAATCCGCTTTTCCAAACGTCGCCGTTCTTTGTCCTAAAGCCTATTCCCAGAGGGAGAGGTGAACCGCATTCGTTGACGCGATAACCACCACCGGCGCCTCGCCGGCCCACCACAGGAGCGACCCATGCATGTTTCCGATTTCGTGAGCCGTTTGAATTCGCCGAGAAAAACCGGCCGCGGCTGGCAGGCGCACTGCCCAGCGCATGACGATCGGCAGGCCTCGCTGGCGGTGTCCGCGGGCGAAGACGGCCGCATCTTGCTCAGGTGTTTCGCCGGCTGCCGGGCGCAAGAGGTCGTCGCGGCGCTCGGTCTGTCGATGAAAGACCTGTTTGCCGAGCGGCCGGCGCGTTCCAAGCGACACGCGAAATCGCCGAGCAGGCCGCCGCTCACCGTCGAGCTGCTCGCGCGCGACAAGCGCCTGCCGGCGCCTTTCCTGCGTGCGCTCGGCCTGCGCGACGACCCGCGGCACGGCGTCCTGATTCCGTATCGCGACGAAAACGGCGCCACGTTCCGCGAACGCCGCCGCCGCGCGCTCAAGGCCGGCGACGGCAGCTCGTGGGCGCCCGGCGAGGGGCTGATCGCCTACGGCCTCGACCGCCTCGCCGCCGCGCGGGCGGCCGGCGCCTTGACCATCGTCGAGGGCGAAAGCGATTGCTGGACCCTGTGGAACTTCGGCCATCCCGCGCTCGGCCTGCCCGGCGCGACGATGGTCAAGACGCTCTCGCCCGAATCGTTGCGCGGCATCGATCGCGTGTACGTCGTGCAAGAGCCCGACGCCGCCGGCGCGCAGTTCGCGGTCGAGGTCGCGCGCGTCGTCTTTTCCGGCGGCTGGAAAGGCGAGGCGCGCCTGGTGCGGCTCGACGGCGCCAAAGATCCGAACGACCTGCTCCAGAAAGTCGGCCCCGACGGTTTCGCCGCGGCGTGGCAGGCCGCGCTCGACGCCGCGACGCCGCTGGCCGCGCCGGCCGCGGCGACGCCGGCGCTGCCGCTGATCCAGACCAACGGCCGCAACCAGCGCGACATGATCGACGACGCCTGGGCGGCGTATTTCGCGTTCGCCGCGGGCACGCCGCCGGCGACGCACCTGTACCAACGCGGCGGCGAGATCGTGCGCCTCATCACCGACCCGGACTACGGCGCGCCGTTCGTGAAAGCGGTCGGCGAGGCCGAGTTCCAGAATTTGGCCGGCCGGTGGGCAACCTGGGCCAAGGTCACCGACGACGGCATCGTCCTCGGCGGCCCGCCGCTGCCGATCGTGCGCGCGATGCGGGCCATCCCGCACCCCGACCTGCCGCGCGTCGAGGAGATCGTCACCGTGCCGTTTTTCGACGAAAACCTCGAATTGGTTGCGACGCCCGGCTATCACGCCGCGTCGCGCGTGTTTCTGCTCGGCGGCGGCGCGGGGGCCATGGCGCCGATCCCCGCAAGCCCCACGGACGACGAGGCGTTCGAGGCGGCGCATTACCTGACCAGCGAATTGCTGCACGACTTCCCCTTCGTCTCGATGGCCGACCTGTGCCACGCGATCGCCATGCTGCTGCTGCCGTTCGTGCGGCGCGCGATTCACGGCCCGACGCCGATGCACCTGCTCGAAGCGCCCGCGGCCGGCTCGGGCAAATCGCTGCTCGCCGAGCTCGTGCAGCTCGTGTTCTCGGGCGTCGCCACGGCGACCACGACCGGCCGCGACGAGGAGGAGACGCGCAAGAAAATCACCTCGCTGCTCGACCGCGGCGAACGCATCATTGTCATGGACAACGTGCGCGGCGGCCTCGACTCGGCGCAGATCGCCTCGGCCCTGACCTCGACCATCTGGACCGATCGCGCGCTGGGCTCGAACCGCATGGTCGCGGCCCCCAACCGCGCGGTGTGGATCTTCACCGGCAACAATCTCGATTTGAGCCTGGAACTCGCCCGCCGTTCGATTCGCGTGCGCATCGACGCCGAAACCGACCGCCCGTTCGAGC
>CAZHPN010000372.1:0-1999 GCA_964534375.1 uncultured bacterium
CACCGTGGCGGACCCGCGTCGCGGAGAGATCCTGCACGGCCCGCGAGATCGCCTTTGCCTTGGTGAAAAAACACACGAGGCCTTCCTATCAGCGCTTCTCCGCCTACCGGTGCGGCGCCCTGCCTGCCCCTCCCTGTGTCGGGGAGGGGCAGGAAATTTCGGCGGGAGCCGAAATTTCCGGGGAGAGGTCTGCGCGACCAACAAAGAGCGCAATTCTGCGCCACTTAAAGCATCGCCGCTCTTAATCCTAAAGCCTATGCCCAAAGGGCGAAGGATTGATGACATTTTCGGGCTGCTGACTACTAACTACCGACTACTCGCTCGTGTCTTCTCCGCACTGGCCACCGGCCGCTGCTGCTGTTTCAGCACCAACGGCGGCCGGGGCGGCAATTGGTTGAAATCGAAATCGTCGAGCAGGTCGCCGAGAATGGAAAAATTCTCGCGCACGTCGGGCCGCGAATCGGGGCGGCCGTCGGACTTCGGATCGAGGCGGGCGCCGTCGAGGAACAGATCCTCGATGAATTTCGTGTAGGCGTCGAAGCTCAGCGTCTGGTGGTCGATGAAGCCGCGTTTCGCGTAGGGGCTGATGACGAGCGCGGGCACGCGCAGGCCGTAGCCGTTGGCGTCGACGTTCGGCGGCGGCACGTGGTCGTAGAAGCCGCCCCAATCGTCCCACGCCAGGAAAATCGCCGTGTCTTGCCATTGCGCGCTCTGCATCACGGCGTTGATCAGCCCCGTGACATAGGCGTGGCCGGCGCTGACCGCATTCGGCGGATGTTCGCTGACCGTGTCGTCGGGCACGATCCAACTGACGGCCGGCAGCGTCCCGCGTTTCGCGTCGACGAAGAAGCGGTCGATTTTTTGGATATTGCCCAGTTCGCGGTCTTCGGCGACGTCCTCGAAGCCCGGCAGCGGGTTCCAAATGGAGGACACCTCGACCGCGAGCGACCCCGGCGTGCAGTCCGCCAACGCCGGATCGCAATCCGGCTCCAAGCCTTCGGTGAGATAGTACTTCCACGAAACGCCGGCTTGATGCAGCAGATAGGTCAGATCGGTCCAGGGATAATCGGCTTGGCCGTTGTTCAACTCGGAAGTCAGATCGAGGTCGGTGACGCAACTCAGCGGTTCGTGCGGCGTGCACTGCGCCGACCATTCCGACACGAGATACAAATGCGACGGCAGGCTCCAGGACGCGACCGATTCGAACATGCGGTCCTGCAAGACGAAATTCTTCGCGTAGGCCCAGTAGTTGGGGATTTCCGCGTCCGTGTGATAGCCGACCGCGTCCTTGCGATCGACGCCCGCCTTCACGCCGGAGCAGCCGGGATCGTCCGGATTGTTGCAGCCCGTGGCGCCGGTATTGCCCGATTGCTGCTGCGCCAGAAAGCCGTTCATCTCGCCGCCGTTGATGTCGGCCAGGGCGGACGGCTGGCCGTGGGGCCCGCCGGCGTTGATGTCGTTGACGTCGTGAAACGGCCGGACGCAGCCGCCGGTGGACGGGTCGGGAATGCAGACGGTCGGCTCGCCGGACGCGTTGCGCGGAATGCCGTCGGCGCCGGGGAATGTGCCGAAATAATGGTCGAACGAGCGGTTTTCCTGCATGATGACGATCACGTGTTTGATCCGCTGGCGGGCGATCGCCAAGCGCGACGCGGGCGCGGAACCGCAGGCCAGATACAGCGCGGCGGACGCGCCGAGAACGACGGCGATCGAACCAAGCTGGCCGGCGACGAAGAGCGCTCTCTTACTCAAACTGGCCCCGCCGATGCGGCCTGCGGCCGCGATGCTTTGGAATACATTTAACCACAAAGCGGCAGAGGACACACGGTTTTTGCAGTTTCGCGCCCTGCACGGCTGCGGCGCGATTTCCTGTTTCGGCGCAAAAATTTTCCGGGCAGCCGCAGATTGCCAACGTCCCCAGGACGAAAGAGACCGTCGATCTTGTTGGCGATGCAAAGCATCCATCTTTTTTCCCACGATTACGCGGGTTCGCCCCTTG
>CAZHPN010000373.1:0-1792 GCA_964534375.1 uncultured bacterium
CTACGGCGAACACGTCCGACGGCGACGAGCCCCAGACGCTCACCAGCGTCACCTGGTCTGATTCGTCTCGCATCATCGTCCAGACGCCATCGTCATCGTCGGCCACGGGCGAGGAATCGTCGTTGTCGTCGTCGTCGGTCACGTCGGCGCCGTAGAGAACAAACGCGAGGCTCGGGTCAACGAAGCCAGCCGCCGAAACGTCAGTCCACGACGTCTCGTGGCCGTAGAAGCCGCCGCCCGGATTGATCCACTGGGCGTGGTGCGGCTCGGACGCGGTCGACGAATACGGGCCCCAAAAGCCCGAGGAGTTGCTCGCGAAGGTCGGCGCGCAGGTCAGCCAATACGTTCCCTCAATGAGGGTCGGCGCGGAAGTTGGCGTGAACGTGAAGCTCGACAGCCACGGGCCGGCCCCGAAAGTGTAATCCGGCGTCATGATCAACGTGACGTTCGCGGCGTTGGGGGCCGCCGACTCGTGCCAGATGGGGGCGCCCGCGCCGTTCGGAATGCCGTTGGGCACGCCGCTCGCGTCCCAGTAAATCCAGCAGTCGATCGCCGTCGCCGTGGCCAGCGTCGTGAAGCCGTCCCAGCCATCGCCCAGGATGGCCAACTCCTCGATCATCCAGGAATGGCCGGTCGGGACGGCGAAATCCTCGGCCGCATACGCGGTATAGCCGTTGGGGTCGGACGCGAACTTGGTTGAGATGACGAAGTCGTGGTTCGCGCCCTGGTCGATCGCGTTGTCGAGAAGCACGGTAGACGAGTCGTCGTCGTCGGGCGCCGTGTCGTTGTCGTCGTCATCGTCGTCATCGGACGAGGAATCGTCGTCGTTGTTATCGTCGTTGTCATCGTTGTCGTCGTTGTCGTTGTCGTCGTCGTCGTTGTCGTTGTCGTCGTCGGGCGGCTGCTGCCGGGTCAGCGTCACCTGCGCCGACCCCGTATTGTCGGAACAGACGTTGTCGGGGAAAGCCGCCCAAATCGCCGCCGTTCCTTCACAGGCGTGATTTACGTGGACAATGTCGCCGTCAACCACGGCTTGATACCAGAGAGCCGGTGAGCCGCACGAATCGACGAAAAGAAAAACCTGGGCGCTGAGATCGGGCGGGTACTGGAGATGGAAATCGAAATCGCTGGTGAGCGACACTTTGTAGTCGCCGTTCGGTATCGACGGCACTTGCGGCGCCCACGGAATCGTCAGGCACTGGCTATTGTCGAGGCTGATCGTCTGCCCGCCGAAGCTGAGTTGCGCCGACCCCGTGGCGCTGTTGCAGGCGGCGCTGGGGAAGGCCGCCCAAACAGGGGACTCGCCCTCACAATTGTTTGCTACGTGGACGGTGTCGCCATCCACCACCGGCTGGTACCAGAGAGCCGGTGAGCCGCACGAATCCATAAAAATAAGAACTTGGCTGACAGCCCCGCTTGGATCGCCGCCATGGAAATTGTAATTGGTCGTTAGCGACACCGGGTAGTCGCCGTTCGAAACCATTGCCCACTGCGCCGCCCACGGAATTTGCACGCATTGGTTGTTGTCCAAACTGAAACTGTACGGCCCGGCCGGCGAAACATCATCGTTGTCGTCATCGTCCGCCGGCGGCGAGGAATCGTCATTGTCGTTGTCGTCGTTGTCGTTGTCGTTGTCGTCATCACCGTGCGGGCACATGACGACGGCGGCGTTGAAGCTGCCCGAGTTGCCCGCGTAATTGTAGTCGTTGACGATCAAATACAGTGCGCCGGCGCAGGCGGCGGCGCCGTCGAAATGCGCGCCGACCTCGAAGATGCAATCAGATTTGCTTAC
>CAZHPN010000374.1:0-1774 GCA_964534375.1 uncultured bacterium
TTGTTCTCTACAAACTGAGGACTGCCGTACGGCCCGCCCATCAGGTAATACGGCCCAGTAAAGTTCGGCTGACACACGAAGCAGGGATCTGCGGCGTCTATATATTGGCCCTGAGGCACGCATGTCCCGCTCGTCCCGGTCCACAGCGGACACTCATTCGGCACACACGCCGCGCCCGGCATCTGGCAGCCGGCCACTCCCCCGGTCAAACAAAACATGCTCTCGTACGCATTGAGGCCGCCGGAGACAGGGTTCTTCTCAATGGGCCCTTGCTTGAAGATTTCAAATACCCATTTGACGGTCGGCGTCGATTGGTTCTCACTGTCGTAAATCTTCGCCGAAAACTCATAGAAATAGAAGGTCCAGGGCGCCGGCGGCGTCATCAACTGCGCGCTCACCACCAGCATGGGGCCCCAATTGGCGCCCGTGGCGCCGTCGCAGGCCGTTCCGTTGCCGTTGGTTTGCATCCACGGCGGGACGCCTGCCGGAATTTGCAGCAAGGGGCTGCCCGCCGCGTTATTGGCATTCAGTTCGTCATGTGCGATTTCGAAATTCAGATCGACGTTGTCGCCGGTTCCGCCGAGGGTTCCCGAACTGAACTCGACGCCGATTTGGATATTGGAGCCCGCGTCCGACCAGGCGTCTACCTCGCCGCAATTGCCGCTTTCCACGTGGCCGTCGGGGTCCACCGCCCACAAGTGATTGGAGGTTTGGCAGAAGTGGAAAACGCCGTAGACGATAGGTCCCGGCGCCGCCGGGACGTCGTCGTCCACCTGGTTGCCCGGGAGACCGTAAAAGGCATGGCCGCCGTAAACGCCGTACCAAGGCATCTCCGCGATTTGCGGCGGCGGGCCGGGCGGCAGCGGCGGACCTGCGTCGTCGTCGTTGTCGTTGTTGTCGTCGTCATCATCGGTCTGGTCGTCGTCGTCATCGATCGGGCCGCTATCGTCGTTGTCGTCGTCATCGTCGTCGCCCGCCGGAAGGCATTCGCCCGGGTAGTGAAGAATCGTTCCCGCCTGGCCGGCGGCGAACACGTCGACCGTCGAGCTTCCCCAAACGGCGCTCAGATCCGTCGTCGTCCCGCTGGTCATCGGCGACCACGACGAACCGTTGTAGCGCAGCAGAGCGTTGATCCCGTTCCAATCGCCCCCGACCGCGATGACGTCCGACGCGGACGTTCCCCAAACGCTGCTCAGCGGCATTGTCGTGCCGCTCGTCATCGGCGACCACGAAGAACCGTCGTAGTGAAGAATCACGCCGCCCACGGCGAAGACGTCGGAAGCCGAGATTCCCCAGATCCCGCTCATTTCCGCTCTCGTGCCCGTCGTCATGGGCGACCACGAGTTGCCGTCATAATGCAAAATTATCCCCGAGTTCGTTGTCGCGGAAGTTCCCACGGCGAACACATCGGCGGCCGAACTTCCCCAAACGCCGAAGAGATTCGCCGACGTGCTGTTGCTCATCGTCGACCACGAGGAACCGTCGTAGTGCAGGATAATGCTATCGCCATTCCAGTCGCCGCCGACGGCGAAAACGTCCGACGAAGAGCTTCCCCAAATGCCGTTCAAGTTGATCGTCGTTCCTGCCGGCATCGGCGACCACGAGGAACCGTCGTAGTGCAAAATTACGCCAAGGCTAGCGGAATAATCATACCCCGCGGCAAAAACGTCGGAGGGGGCGCTTCCCCAAACGCCGGACAACATCACGTTGTCGGTTGTCCCGCTGGTCATCGCCGACCACGACGAGCCGTTGTAGTGCGAAATCGCGGCCAATC
>CAZHPN010000375.1:0-1716 GCA_964534375.1 uncultured bacterium
CGGCGGCAGGTTCTTGAGCGCCCGCTGAGCATTCAGGTGGTTCAGGAAATTGAGCCGCTGCCAGGCATGAACTCCCGGCGCCTGCGTATAAAGCGTCCCGTACGCTGGAAACAGCGTGCCGATGCGGGTCAATGGCCCGCCTTGCGCATCCCGCCCGAAGGGGTGCGGTCCGATCACTGCAAGTTGCATTCTGAAGCAAAGATGGCCGGTTAAGCGGACTTTGTCCATCATGGACATCGCCCAAAACTTCTTTGCCCCCATCAAGAATTGGGCAACAATGGGGTGTGCAGGTCCGCTTCTTACTGGGGCCGGCCGGAAGCGGAAAGACGTTCCGGTGTCTGGCGGAGATTCGCCGCGAGTTGAGCGCGTCGGCTGAGGGGCCGCCGTTGGTGCTGGTCGCGCCCAAACAGAGCACCTACCAGATGGAACGGCAGCTCCTGGCTGACCCCTCCTTATCCGGCTATTCCCGCCTGCATATCCTCTCATTCGAGCGGCTGGCCCGCTTCCTCCTGGACCATCTGCGCCTGATCCCGCCCGAAATGCTCGATGAGGAGGGCCGGGTCATGGTGCTGCGCGGGCTTCTGACCCGGCGGCGCGACGACTTGCAACTCTTTCGCGCCAGCGCGCGTCTCACCGGTTTCGCCCAGCAGCTCAGCCTGGTTTTGCGCGACGTGCAGCGCCGCCAACTCACTCCCGAAGACCTCCGCAATTTGGCCGGCCAATTCCCCAAAACCGAAGGCCTGGCCCGGAAACTCCACGACTTCGCCACTCTCCTGCAGGATTATCTCGCCTGGCTCGAAGCCCGGCATTTGCAGGATGCGGATTGTTTGCTGGCGACCGCCAGCGAAGCCATGAAGGCGAAGGCAGGAGCAGATCCGAGATCCGAAGGCCGAGACCCGAAGGAAACCCGAAACCCGAAACCCGAAACCCGAAATGCAGCAGGCAGTCGGTCGCCACGTCCGCCGCATCCGGCACTCCAAATCTCGGATTTCGGACTTCGGATTTGCCACGTATGGGTGGATGGTTTTGCGGAATTCTCGGAACAGGAATTGGAATTGCTGGCGGCGCTCGTGCCGCACTGCGAGCAGGTGACCATTGCGCTCTGCCTGGACAAACCGCCGGCAAAAAAGCGGTCCTGGCTTTCTCATTGGTCCATGGTTGCCCGGACGTTCGAGGACTGCCAGAAGAAGTTCTTGGCTGTGGCCGGGGCCGAGGTGACAACCGAGGTAATCGAACCGCATCCGAATAACACCCGGTTTGCGGACAACCCCGTCCTGCAGCACCTCGAACAACATTGGGCCGACCCGCAACCGTATCACTCAGAAACCGAACCCCCAACGTTGAACTTCGGACTTCGGACTTCGGACTTCGGACTCCCATCGGATTTCGGATTTCGGATTTCGGATTTGTCTTCATGCTTGCTCCTGGCCGAATGCGCCGACCCGGAGGCGGAGGTCACTCTCGCAGCCCGCGAGATCCTGCGCCATGTGCGCGCCGGCGGCCGTTACCGCGACGTAGCCGTGCTTGTGCGCAAGCTTGACGGCTACTACGAGCCGCTCCAGCGCGTCTTCTCGCGGTTCGACATCCCGTTCTTTCTCGACCGGCGCGAATCGGTAGCGCATCACCCGCTGGCGGAATTGACCCGCAGCGCCCTGCGAACGGTCTCGTCGCAGTGGATGCGCGACGACTGGTTCGCGGCGCTCAAGACCGGGCTGG
>CAZHPN010000376.1:0-1672 GCA_964534375.1 uncultured bacterium
TCCGCAATCCGCAATCCGAAATCCGAAATTTGGTTGCGGCTTTGCCGCGCTGTGTTCTCTGTGTGCAGTCCGATCATCCGCTTGTCGTAGTGTACTTTTTTCGCAACCGGCCGCGCAGATAGGGGAAAACGAACGCGAAGCCGAGGCTTACGCCGAAGACGAAGATCCGCGCCGGGAACGCCAGCAGCAGGCAAAGGGCCATGGCCACGCCCATCCGCCGGCCGAAATGCGGCCTGGCCGACCAACGGTCGCGCACGGCGGCGAGCCGCGGCACGGCGAACATCGTCGCGACCAGCGCGACCGTCGCGCGCAGGTAGCCGTCGATCTCCCCCGGCGCCGTCCGCCCCAATGCGCCCGTCACGGCCCGCGCGAGCAAAATCACCAGCAGCACGAACACCCAATGCACGACCAGGAACATCAGGCTTTCCTTGCCCAGCCCCTCGAATTGCGCGGCCAGCCAGCGCGCCGCGCGATGGCGAAACGCGGCCGCACCGCGGTAAAAGCGCCGGCAAAACAGATAAGCCAGACCCGCGCCGCCGAGGGTCATCAGGACGTAACTGGGAATGCCGCGCACGCCCAGTTCCAGGAAATCTTTCAGGAAGACCGCATCCAGCAGCGACTTGCCCGGCGCGAACGTCTGCCGGCCGGCAAACGGCGCGACCAGCATGATCGCCGCGAAGAAGACCGCCCAGGGCCACGCGCGGGCGCCTTCGCCGGTGACGCTGCGGTAGCAGAGCGCGCCGATGTAGAAAAAGACGATCCAGAAGAACGGCGAAAAATAGGCGAACCAGAAACGCGTCGCCGGGCGGAGCGCGTTGTACAACTCGTCGCCGTGCTCGGGGTGCATCATTTCCGCCATCGGCGTCGTCGGCGTCAGCGAATTGTGAATCTGGACGAACAGCGGGTTGAACTGCAGGCCCACGCGAAAATTGAGATAAACGAGGTAAATGGCGCCGACGATGAGGAAATGCGCCCAGGTCGGCAGCCGCGTCCGCAGCAGGAGATAGACGACCGCGGTGCAGATCGCCACGCACTGAAAGATGTCCAGGAACCCCAGCGTCCGCTGGGCGAGGTTGTAGCAGTAGCCGAGCGAGAAGAGCAGCGCCGCCGACCAGAGGTAGAACTTCGTCGCGGCGAAGCCCGGCTTGTCGCGATTGCGCTCCATGAACGTCATGACGTTCATGCCGGACACGAAAAAAAAGATCGGCCCGGAGAAATCCATCAGGTGCAGCAGGATTTTGTCGCCGGCGCCGGGCGGCGGCATTTTCACGCGGAGGGCGTGGCCGAAAAGCATCAGGGCGCAGGCCAGGCCTTTGAGAAAGTCGATCTCCGGATAACGTTTCGCGGCGACGGGATTCACGAGCGGATCATGCAATATCGACGCGAAGGCGTCCAGCCGAGCGCTGGAATGCGGAATGGCGGATGGCGAATGTGGAACTCCGGTCAGTCCGTGCCGAACCTCGAATCCCGAATCCCGAATCCCGATTTCCGATTCCCGTTCGCCTACGCACTCACCGACGCCGTCTGGGCGGGCGCTGCCGCGGCGCGGTCGAGCACCACCGTGAACGTGCTGCCGACGTCGGCTTGGCTGGCGACCGTCACGTCGCCGCCGTAAAGCTGGGCGATCTTCTTCAAGATCGACAGGCCCAGGCAGCTGCCGGGCACGTCCCTC
>CAZHPN010000377.1:0-1638 GCA_964534375.1 uncultured bacterium
CCGGCGAGGTGTCGTCGTCGCCGGATTGGCAATTCGCCGGCGTCGGGTTCCCCGCCGAGGTGGTCGGCGAAAAGAGGATCGTAACGAAAGAGATTCCGTCAGCCATCAGTTGGGGCAGGAAGGTCGACGCCGTCGCCGTCCCGGCCTGGGCCTGGATCGTCACGCCCGCGCCGGCGTCAACGCCCAATAACAAGAACTGTCCGTTCGCCGGATTGGTGCTCGAAAGCGCATTTGTCGGCGAGCCTTGGGAGTCGAAAAAGATCGCTTCGCTGTCATCGTCGGCGGGAAGCACGCTCAGGGTCGCGCATCCGACGGGCTGTTCCTGAGAACCGGTCGTGTACGCGACTGTCCCCACAATGATTGCTTTTGTCGCATCGGGCACGATTCCCAGCGAGGCTTCCAACCCTTGCACGGCGGCCGTCGGCAGGAGGCTCGGCCCGCCCATGGTCGCGAAAATGCTGCCCAACGGGCCCCAATAGAAACTGTTGAAATAACTGGGCGCGGCCACGGCGAGGCCGGCCAATCCGGACGACCACGGGCTGAGCAGGCTGTAGTTTCCGCCGGAGTCGGCGGTGGCGGCGATCGGCGGCGAGAACTCGGCGCCGGACGTCTGGAGGAGTTCCAGGGTTGCGCCGCCGACCCCGAGGCCCGTCGTCGCATCGGTAACCGTCCCGGTAAACGATTCTGCGCACCCGTAGGGGCCGGCCCCCTGGTAAACGAGCGGCATCAAGGTCACGGCGTTGGCGTACGCGAACGTGCCGACGGAGGTCGTCACGCCGTCGTTATCCGCCGTCAGCCGGATCGCGCCAACGGGCGCGTTGAAGATAAAGTACCCGCCGCCGCTCATCGTCGCGATCGTTTCCGTAAGCCCCGCCGCCGGGAAGCCGGAGTTATTGTCATAAAAAATGGCTTCGGCGGGCAAAGCGCTCTCGTCGTTCGGATCCGTCGCCACGGTGGCGCATCCCACGGCGCCGCTCTGGCCGTCCGCCTGCCACATCACCGATCCTCCGACCATGGATTGTGGATCTCCGAGCACGACTCCCAACGCGCTCCCTTGCTCTTCGACGAGCGCAATTGGAAAAATGTCCAAGGCGAAATCGGCGAGGGAAGCTTGCTCCCCGAGCGCGTCCAGGCCAAATACGTATGTGGTGAAATAACCGAATTCCGCGGCGGCGAGACCGACGCCGTCCAGCGAATAGCCGGAAGGCAGCGTCAACGTGAAGCCGCCGTGGTTGTCGGAGGTCGTCGAGGTGCTCGCGCTCGGCGTCAGAAACGATCCCGAGCCCGCGTCCACGAGGGCCACGAGCGCGCCCGAAATAAACTGGCCCGTGAAGGGGTCGAGAACTCTTCCCGAGACAGAGAGTGACCCGCCCGCGCCTGGCGATGCATCGTCCGCGTCGTCGCCGGAATCACTATCATCGGACGATTCATCGTCGCTGGGCCCCGTATCGTCATCGGTGGAGGGAACGCTGTCATCGTCGGCGGGCGCGGTGTCATCGTCTGCGGCTGTGTCTTGGGCGATGCCCGCGTCAGTCGCCGAGAGCAAGAGCACCATGAGGACGGCGGCCAAGAACGCAATCGTCACGACTCGGTTCATTACAAACCTCCGGTCAGACAAATTGTCGGTCCTTGTTTTCT
>CAZHPN010000378.1:0-1612 GCA_964534375.1 uncultured bacterium
TGGAAGACGCGCTCTTCGCCGAACGCCGGGCCGATGATCTGCAAGCCGATCGGCAGGCCGCCGCGGTCCTTGCCGCACGGCAGCACGAGGCCCGGCAGGCCCGCGAGGTTGACGCTGATCGTCAGGATGTCGGAGACGTACATCGCCAGCGGATCGTCGACGCGCTCGCCGAGTTTGATCGCCGTTTCCGGGGCCGTCGGCGCGCAAATCACGTCGACGGTCCGGAACGCATCGAGGAAATCCCGGCGAATCAACGTGCGCGCCTTTTGCGCCTTGCCGTAGTACGCGTCGTAATAGCCCGACGACAGCGCGAACGTGCCGATCAAAATGCGCCGCGTCACCTCGGGGCCGAAGCCTTCCAGCCGCGAGCGCGTGTACATGTCCGACAGGTCGCGCACGTCGCGGCTGCGGTAGCCGTAGCGCACGCCGTCGTACCGCGCCAGGTTCGAACTCGCTTCGGCCGGCGCGATGATGTAATAGGCCGCGACGCAATATTCCGTGTGCGGCAGCGAAATCTCGACGATTTTTGCGCCCGCGCCTTCCAGCTTCGCCAGCGCCCCGCGGACGGCGGCGGCGACATCCGGGCTGATGCCCTCGACGAAGTACTCCTTCGGCACGCCGATCCGCAGGCCCTGCGGGCCGCGCGCGCAGGCCGCGAGGTAATCGGGCACCGGCACGGGCGCGCTGGTGGCGTCGCGCGGATCGACGCCAGCCATCGTTTGCAAGAGCAGCGCCGCATCGCGCGTCGTGCGGGCGAACGGCCCGACCTGATCGAGGCTCGAGGCGAAGGCGAAGATGCCGTAGCGGCTGATGCGGCCATAGGTCGGCTTGATGCCGACGATGCCGCTGTGGCTCGCCGGCTGGCGGATCGACCCGCCGGTGTCGGTGCCCAGCGCGCCCGGCACGTGCCGCGCCGCGACCGCCGCCGCCGAACCCGAGCTGCTGCCGCCCGGCGAGTAATCCAAGTTCCACGGGTTGTGGGTCGGGCCGAACGCGCTGTATTCGCCGGAACTGCCCATCGCAAATTCGTCGTGATTGGTTTTGCCGACCAGCACCGCGCCCGCGGCCCGCAGGCGCGCCGTGGCGGTCGATTCGTAGGGCGCGACGTAATTGCCGAGTATCTTCGAGGCGGCGCGCGCCGGCAGGCCCGTGACGTTGAAGTTGTCTTTGATGGCCAGCGGCACGCCGGTCAGCGGCGTCGCGTCGCCGGCGGCGAGCCGCATATCGGCGGCGTCAGCCTGCGCGAGCGCGAAATCGTTGGCCACGGTCAGCCACGCATGCAGCTTGCCGTCGGTCGCCGCGATGCGGGCGAGGGCGTCTTCGGTCAGCTTGCGGCTGGTGACGCGGCCGGCGCGCAAAGCGTCGGCCATCTCGTGGATCGTCCAGTCGGTGGAGTTCATGCGTCTCCGCCTCCTTCGACGACCTTCGGCACGCGCACGAACGGCGGCGTCGCGTCGGGCGCGTTGTCGAACAGCGCCTCGGGCGCGAGGCCGGCCTGCACGGCGTCGGCCTGCAGCGCGCCGAGCAATTCAAGCGCGTGGCTGGTCGGCTCGACGTTCGCCAGATCGAGTTCTTCGAGCTTGTCGACGTAGCCGAGAATCTCCGACATCTG
>CAZHPN010000379.1:0-1590 GCA_964534375.1 uncultured bacterium
CCTCGGCCGAGCCGGCCACGTATTCGACGCCGGCGTACACGTCTTCGGTGTTCTCGCGGAAAATGACGACGTTGAGGTGCTCCGGGTGCCGCACCTGGCTGGGCACGCCGCGAAAATACCGCACCGGCCGGACGCAGGCGTACAAATCGAGCCGCCGCCGCATTTCCACGTTGACCGACCGATGGCCGTGCCCGATCGGCGTGGTCATCGGACCCTTCAACGCCACGACGTGGTCGCGCACCGCCTGCAGCGTCTTCGCCGGCAGCAGTTCGCCCTCGGCTTGCAACGCCGCCTCGCCCGCGGGGTGCTCGACCCAGGCGATTTTGCGCCGGCCGCCGAAGGCAATGGCGACGGCCTTGTCGACGACGCGCACGGCCGCGCCGACAACCTCCGGCCCGATGCCGTCGCCGGTCAGCAAGACGACAATGGGGTCGTCCGGCACGCGAATGACGCCGTCGACGATCGCGATCTTGTTCGGCATGGCGCGCGGTCCTCCGCTCTCGGCGACGGCGCGGCGCCGGCCGACGAAAAAACGTCGGTCGCGCGCTCTGCTCCGCGTCGCCGGTGAATCACTCGGAACGAATATAATGCCGCTTCCGGCAAAGGGAAGTTATTTGGTCGGGGCCAGGTCCTCGATGCCGTACTTTTCCATTTTGTAGCGCAGGCGGTTGCGATCGATGCCCAGCAGCGTCGCCGCGCGCGCTTTGACGTAGTCCGACTCGACCAGCGCCCCGAGAATGAGATCGTGCTCGTACTTCTCGATTTCGGCGTCGAAGTTGACGGGCCCGGTGAGCCGCGGCACGGCGTCGACGGCGCCGGTGATGTCGTGCGGCAGGTGCTCGACCGTGATGCGGTCGCCCTGCGCGAGCACGCAGGCGCGTTCGATGACGTTTTGCAGTTCGCGGATATTTCCCGGCCATTGATATTTGGTCAGCAGCAGCATGGCCTCGGCGTCGATTTTCTTGACCGGCCCGCGTTCGGCGTACTGGCGCAGAAAGTGCTCGACCAGCAGCGGGATGTCTTCGCGGCGTTCGCGCAGCGTCGGCAGATAAATCGAGATGACGTTGAGCCGGTAGTAGAGGTCTTCGCGGAAGGCGCGCGTGCCGATCAGTTCCTTCAAGTCGCGGTGCGTGGCCGAGAGAATGCGCACCGCGACCTCGATCGTGCGGTTGCCGCCGACGCGCTCGAATTGCTTCTCCTGCAGGAAGCGCAGCAGTTTGACCTGGATGTTGTTGGTCACGTCGCCGATTTCGTCGAGAAACAGCGTGCCGCCGTCGGCCTGCTCGAAGCGGCCGATCTTGCGCGCCACGGCGCCGGTGAAGGCGCCTTTTTCGTGGCCGAACAATTCCGATTCCAGCACGCCCTCGGCGTAGGCGGCGCAGTGCGCGCGGATGAACGGGCCGTCTTTGCGCGGGCTGTTGTAATGGATCGCGCGCGCGACCAACTCCTTGCCGGCGCCGCTCTCGCCGAGGATCAGCACCGACGCATCCGACGCCGCCACTTTGCGGATCGTGTCGTACACCTTCTGCATCGGCGCGCTCTGGCCGATGATCTCGTTGAAGTTGTAGCGGCGCGTTTCGTCGGCGTGCA
>CAZHPN010000380.1:0-1570 GCA_964534375.1 uncultured bacterium
AAACGCCGACGAGGGCGTCGGCGCTCCCAGCAGCGTCGCGTCACCCCGGAAAACTAGCGACAGTCACCGGTTTCCGTCCTTCTGCCGCGGCCGGCCTTTGGGAAGCGGGCGCAGCCGGCGATTCATTGCGGCCTCCAACGTGGCTGCGAAACCGTCGCTGCCCGCCGGACGGCCGCGGCTCGTATGAAGCCGACGTTTGCCCACCACGTCGCGGTCTTCGCCGGCCAACGCTGTCAAGTCGAGGCGGCGGACGCCGTCCGTCAAAAACACATCTTCGCGATTGTTCCCGCGGTGAGTGATATGGCTCCGGCAACCCGGGACGACGATGCGCGCAACGCGTGGCGCGCCCAACAAATAACAACCACCTGAAGGGCTGTCACGAAGACCGGTGACTGTCCACAGTGTCCAGAAGGGCTGTCACGAAAACCGGTGACTGTCCCTAGTTTCCGACGCCCCCGTCGGCGACGGAACTTGCCGGGAGCGCCGACGCCCCCGTCGGCGACGGAACTTGCCGGGAGCGCCGACGCCCTCGTCGGCGACGGAACTTGCCGGGAGCGCCGACGCCCTCGTCGGCGACGGAATGAGAAACGCCGACGAGGGCGTCGGCGCTCCCAGCGAGACCCCCAGCCGCCTCACAAGTGGCTGGCGCCGCTGGCCGGACGTCGCCGAAATGATCGCCATCGGCAGCGGCGCCGACCGCGCGTCTCGACAACCGCCGGGAACTGCGGCATGATGCCGTTCGCCGCCACACACCAAATGGAGATTTTGTCATGCCGGCGCCGGAACTTGCCGCGAGCGCCGACGCCCCCGTCGGCGACGGAATAACAAACGCCGACGAGGGCGTCGGCGCTCCCAGCGAGGCCCCCGGCGAGGCCCCCAGCAATGACCGCGGCTGGTTTTCTCGCGGCTATCTTCCGCACTTCGATTCGTCTTTTGTGATACAAGCAGTCACGTATCGGCTGGCCGATTCGCTGCCAAACGAGGTGGCGAAGCGAATGCTCGCGGATTATCCCGAGGGCTGGAAATCCCCCGCGTATCGAAAACGAATCGAGGATTACGTCGACGCCGGCCACGGCGCGTGCCGGCTGAAACGGCCCGAGGTTGCGCAGATCGTGCTCGATAGATGGCGGCGTTTTGACGGCGTCCGGTATCGCCTGCACGCGTGGGTGATTATGCCCAACCATGTGCACGTGGTGGTGCAGACCATTGCGCCCTGCGATTTGGCTTCGGCCGTCGAAGGCTGGAAGTCGTGCAGCGCCAGAAAGATCAACAAAATTTTTTGCCGCCGAGGGGCGGTTTGGCAACGCGAATATTGGGACCGCTTCATTCGCGACGAACAACATTATCAACGCGCCGTGGCATACGTGCACGAAAATCCCGTAAAGGCCGGTTTGGTTTCGCAGGCGGAAGATTGGCCGTGGAGCTCGGCATCGTTGCTGGGAGCGCCGACGCCCTCGTCGGCGACGGAACTTGCCGGGAGCGCCGACGCCCTCGTCGGCGACGGAACTTGCCGGGAACGCCGACGCCCCCGTCGGCGACGGAACTTGCTGGGAGCGCCGACGCCCCCGTC
>CAZHPN010000381.1:0-1531 GCA_964534375.1 uncultured bacterium
TCCCTGCGTCGGGGAGGGGCGCGGCCACGCCGGGCGTGGCCGGGGGAGAGGTCTGTGCCCGCCGAGAAAGGATTAGGCAAGTCCGCTTTTCCAAGCGTCGCCGCTCTTTATCCTAAAGCCTATGCCGTGGCGGGGAGGGGCGCGGCCACGCCGTGTGTGGCCGGGGGAGGGGTCCGCGCGAAATGCCGATTATCGAACTGCCATTTTTGCAAGAGGCTCGAACAGTGAATAGTGAACAGTGAACAAGGGACAATGAAGAAGGCACGGTTGAGGAGGCGGCCTCATTCTTCGTGCGCGGCGCTACCGTTGATTCTTGATCGACGCCAGCTCGTATGTTCCGTCGGCGTTGCGCCAGGCCTCGACGTCGACGTTTACCGAGGAGTCGGTCTTTTCAAGGAAGATCAGGATCTTCTCGACGCTGCCGGAGTCGAACTTCAACGTGACGCCAGCGGGTTGCACGAGGTACATCCCGTTTTTCCGGTTGTCCACCGCGAGCACCTCCAATTTGCACTCGGTCTTGACGAAACTCTGCAGGTCGGCGCCTTGTTCGATCACATCTGCGCCGTCGACGATCGTGCCCTTGTACTCAACCGGAGGGCTGCCGTGCACCTCCGCCGGCTGCTCCGCGGGCGTGGTGGACGGCTCCGTTGACGGGGTCGCGCCCGTGACGGCCGGCGTCGCGCTGGCGGAAACTGCCCACACCGCCACGGCGGCCAGCGCCGTCGTAAACCCCGCGATCAACCGTTTTCTTCTCGCCATTGCCGCCCTCGCTTTCTGGCGTCCCGGCCAGAAGCTAGGGCGGATCCTGAACTTGTCAATCGCGCTGCGGCATCTTTACGGAAGCTCTGTTTCGCTGTTGCTGCGGCGTCTTACCGATGCCCGCCGCGGCCTCCGCCCCAACCGCCGCGTCCGCCGCGGCCCCAGCCGCCGCGCCCGCCGCGCCACGAACCGTACGCCCAGCCGCCGCGGTGACCCCAGTACCCGCCATAATGCCAGGCCCAGGAATCCCAGAAGTAGTGGCAAACCCAATGGCCGTACGGCCACCCGACCCAGTCCCAGTAGTAGAGCCAACCGGGATATGCGACGACAACGTATGTAGTCGTCCCGTCAGCCGGCGGCGCCTGATCCACCGTGTAGTAATTGTTGGTGACGGTGGTCGGCGGCGGTCCGGCGGGCGCCGTCGCCGGCGCGGCGTGCGGCGCCTGACCGTTCGCCGGCGCGGCCGTCGGGGGCTGCGTCCCGTTCCTGCCGGCGCCTTGCGCATTCTGATTCTGCATCTGCTGAACTTGACTTTGAAGTTCCTGAATCGTTTTTTGTTGCTGCAACAACTGCTGCTGCATGGCCGCCGGGTCGGGCGTCTGCATCGACTGCCCGACGTCCATCGCCAGCACCGACGATTCGGGCGCGCCGTTGCACCCTGCGATAAACAACAGCCCGATAACGAAAGAGATAAGCGCTAGCCGTTTCATTTTGACTCTTACCTCCGCGTTCAAACGTGAACCGGACTTCCATCCTTGCCCTTAGAGGCCGC